>NZ_CP090959.1:2664166-2965833 GCF_024138675.1 Simiduia sp. 21SJ11W-1
TAGCAACGCGATCAAAAACACCAGCAGTAAACTGTAAAACGCACCACGGCCCTGCCCGCCCGTGGCATCGGGGCCTTGCATGGCCGCCGGTTGCACACCGTATTCACCTTGCAGGCGAAACTTCAAAATGCCGGTATCGATGCCTGTGTAGGTGAGTGTTTGGGTGGCCGAAAGTGAAAGTACATCGCCCGGGTGTAACTGCGCACGGGTTACGCATTTGCCGTTAACCTCAAGCCCGCTTGGGGCATCAAGGTTTGGATCGCTATCGCCAAAGGCGATGGTGGCCGGTGCCGAAAGGGGTGCACGCACCTGTGCATGGGCGACATCACCTAGCAGCAGGTGATCAGATTCCACCAATAGCTGATAGCTGCGTTGGGCTTCAATTACCTCCAGTAAAC
Organism: Simiduia sp. 21SJ11W-1; assembly: GCF_024138675.1. Taxonomy (NCBI): domain Bacteria; kingdom Pseudomonadati; phylum Pseudomonadota; class Gammaproteobacteria; order Cellvibrionales; family Cellvibrionaceae; genus Simiduia; species Simiduia sp. 21SJ11W-1. The sequence goes on from NZ_CP090959.1 coordinate 2,664,565, forward strand.
AACTGCGGGCCATAAATTATGCGTATCCGAACTCATCCGTTAGGTTGGAACCAGTGCGGGCAATTGCCCTTTGAGAGTCTAGTAGATTAGAACCACCACCACATGCACTACCAATAGCGCGCTAAAAGCCACAGACAACACCAGATGCCAGCGCAACCAATGGCCGAGCACGGCCTCCAGCAAGCGGCTTTTACGAATAGTGGCCAACAGCTGCTGGCGGCGCGCAAGCAGAGGTTGCAGGGCTGCACCGCCGGGCTCGTTAAACAGCAACTGGGCCAGGCGCGTTTGTTGGGGATTGGGCGCCCACACGTAGCCCTGTGGCGAAGGCACCAGCAGGTGCGAGCGATCGCGCCCGCGCGCGCAATCTAAAAAACCGCGGGGCAACCAGGTGTGCAGCAAGGCGCTGTCTAAGGAAATACCGGCCTGATCGGATAACTCCCAGGCGGCGGCTTTGATTTGTTGATCCAGCTCCATTAACGCGCCCAAAAGCGCATCTGTGCCCATGCCGCTGTTGAGCTGGCGCAGCTGGCCTGGGTGTACGGCATACACATAAACCCCAAACAGGCCAGACACACACACCGCGCTTAACAGGCTAAGCAGCACGCCATGCAGGCTCCAGCCCCACTGAAAACCACTGTGTAACAACGAGATTGGAATAATCGCCATGCCCGCCCACAGGTGCATGGAAAGCCAGGCCTGCTGAGAGCCGAGTTTGTCTATCCACCAGCGGCGCTTGGCCCCCAACAGCAACAAAAAAACCGCCAACAGCGCCACCAATGTGCCCAAGCTATAGCCGAGCCAGGTGTCGCCGTTGGGCGGATCTATGGGGTTGTGCCACACGTACAGCAAGGTGCAGCTGATCAGCAGCACCGCCAGCACGCGCGCGTAGCGAAAGCCCTGATACTGCCAAAGTTTGATCATGAAAGTGCAATCACCTCAATCAGTTCTGTGGGGGTTACCCGGCGCGCGGCACCCGTTGGGCAGGCGCTCACACAGGCTGGCCCCTCGGCCCGGCCCGCGCAGCCATCGCACTTGGCAGCCTTGGGTGTGCGGGCGTCGGTGCGGGCACCAAATAAATTCATCCACTTAGGTTTAGCAGCTTTTGGCTCGGGCAGCGTAATGGCGCCATAGGGGCACAGCGCCACACAGTTGCCGCAACCAATGCAGCGATCGGTAATTTGCACTGTGCCATCGGGCGCGCGCACCAGCGCATCGGCCGGGCAATCGCTCATGCAGTGGGCCTGCTCACAATGGCGGCAGCTGGCGGGCAGGTGCACATTGGCAAACACGCTGCCACCCTGGCGATTCACCCGCGATACACCGCCGTGCGTGGCGGCACAGGCGGTTTCACAGTTATCGCAGCCCACGCAGCTGTCTTTATCAATAGCCAGTACATTTTTGGTGTTGCCCAAATTTTCCGCGCGGAAAAACTGCACAACCGCCTGCTTTACCTTGGCCTTTTCTGTGGCGATATCCATTTGCCGTGCACGCACGGGCAAAGTCGGATCGTGCGCGAGCAAGGCTTGCAATAGGCCCCGATCTAAGGCCAACACCAGGCTTTCGGCCTGCAGGTTTTTAACTTTAGGCGCAGGTGCGTTTTCCAGCGCTTCGGTGAGGCCTAAAAAGCTGCCGGCACCAAAAAGTGAAATTTTATCGCCTTTGATTTGTTTTACGGAGCCTGTCACCAAAAACAGGGCGGCATCTGAATGTTGAAAGGCCACAGCCTCGGGCGCCAGGGTGTGCACCTGGGCACGGGCCAGCAAAACCGACAACAGTTTGGCGGGCACCTTGGGTGCCAAGCGCAGGGTCATGAGCCTGCGCAAATAAATATTTAACAAGGCGTGTAAAAACGCGGGCGATTCCTGCCAGGCGGCTACCAGCGATGCGCGACTAAAAGAGATCACCAGACTTTTCTTGGCTGCCCGCACCGTTTGCGTGGCAGGCCCGTGGGAAAGCAGCGAGAATTCACCGGCAATGGCACCGGCCGATAAATCGGCAACGGGCGCATGGGGTTCGCCTACGCGTGCGCCACCTTCAACAATCCAGTGCAGGCTGTTTACGTGCTCGCCCTGGGCCACAATTTTCTGGCCGGCAAACATTTGTCGCACGCTTGCCTTTTCAAGTAGCCGCAAGCGCGCCCTTGGCGTTAATTTTTTAAACAGCGCATCACAACCCAGGCGCTGCTGAATGGTTTCGGCAGTCATCTCGGCGCGGTTGGCTTTAAGCTGTGAGCTGAGCGCACCCAACTGCAACAACGCAGCCGGCTGGCCAGCCAGGTGCTCAATCACTTCATAGCCCTGGTTGATGCCGGGCTTGATGAGTGACTCACCCGACAGCGCGCCAATCACATACAGGCCGGGCACACTGCTTTGGTTGTACTCATCCAATAGCGGGTGCTGTGCGCGCGGGCTTGCAAAATCCAGCTGAAATTTTTCCAGCATGGGGCGCGGCGACAAGGTGCCAATGCGCACTAAAATATGGTCTACCACGCGCTTTTGGGTGGCGTTATCCACGGTGAGAGTAGCGGCAATACCGGCCTCGGTAGATGCCACCGCCTGAATGCCCGCTTGCTCCAGACAATGCACCTGGCCTTGCATCAATGCGCGGCCAAAGGCCTGCCGGTTGGCGAGCTTGGCGCGCGGGAAACCGCTGCCGCGGTTAAGCAGAACCACGTGATTGTGTTTGGCCAACAGCAAGGCATCTTCAAGCGCGGAATCACCGGCGCCCACCACCAGCAGGCGTTTGTTTTTAAAACCTTCGGCCGGCACCTGGTAGTGCACTTTTACACCCGCCGCCCCTTCGGCTTGCAGTGGCCGCGGCTGACGCGTGCCGTAGGCCAGCACAACATTGCGTGCGCTGTATTGCTCGCCGCCGGCGGTGCCCACTGTAAACCGGCCTTTGCTGCCGGTTATGCTGGCAAGCGGGCGCTGGTAGTGAATGTCTAGCGCTTCACTGGAGGCATCCCAGCTGGCCAGCAGGGCTTCACGGGCATCGGCCTCAAAGGGCAGGCGCGCACGCAAGGTAACCTGGTCTGGCTCTGCCATCACCCATTTACCTTGGGTAAATTCACGCACGGTATTGGCAATGGCCGCGCCCGCTTCCAGCACCAGGCAGCTTAAGCCCCGGTGTTTGGCTTGCAAGGCTGCAGATAAGCCGGCCGGGCCCGCACCTACAATAATTACGTCGTACATTTTCATAATTTCAGGCGTAAAAAGTTCTAGGCCGCGCACGCGCGGCGTGAATTCAATGTGGCCCGCGCTGCAGGCCCTGGGAGTTGCCACAAGGTGGCTAAGGGTTTGGTGCAGGCCTAGTTCACGTTGGTGAAAATGCCTGGAATACTGCTGGCGCCATAGGGCACGCTGATGCCCGCAGCCTGGCCGATCGTCGTCCAGACGCGCTGCATGTCTACGGCCTTGCCCATGCGCCAGTGGCTGCGCTCGCCTTGGTCGTACAAATCTTTTACGCGCCCGCCCTGGTGCTTTAACAAACCAGAAGCGCCACCAATTAATGTGACGGGCACATCTTGCATATGCTCGGGTGCGCCATCGGCCATTTCGGAGGTAAATACCACCAGCGTGTGGGCCAGCAGGCTGTCTGTGGGCACATCCGGGTCTGGCATGGCATTTAATTTATCCAGCAGGTATTTCACTTGCTGCACGTACCAGGCGCGCGAGTCGCGCCACTCGGTTACGCTGCCGTAGCGGTGTGCACAATCGTGCGGGTTGCGCGTGGCCGATACAGATTTAATGGCCACCGGATCTGCACTGCGGCCAATCTGCAAAGTGGCCACGCGGGTGCTGCCGCACGATAAGGCGCTCGCCACAATGTTGGAGTGCGCGCGGGTCACTTCATCGCGGTAATCAGCCGAAGTGCTCACAAGGCCCGCCGCCGGTTCTGCATCGCCCGGCGTGCAGCCGCCGGCCACAGGTACAGAGGCATTGAGATCGGTAACTACTTGTTCAATGGCATCCAGGTGGGTGTCTAGCTTGGCGCGCTCAGAACCGCCAAGGTTTGCCCGCAATTGCTGAATGCGGCTGTTGGCGTTATCGAACAAATGCGCGCGGCTTTGGGGCTGGCTGCCCCCCCCCATGCCACCGGCACCGCTGCCGTACACCTGCTCGAATAACTGGTAGGGATTAATTTCCGGCACGATCATCGCGTTGCCATCGTAAGACACGTTCCAGGCGGCGCCCACGGTGGCGTGCGGGCCGGAATACAAACGCTTCATCAAGGCATTGGTGCCGCGCAGTTTGTCGCCCAGCAACAAGTCGATAGAGGTTTTGCTGGCGTTGGTATCGCGCAGGATGGTGGTCCAGGCGTTGTGGCCACCGGTGCCGGAACCCACAATCAACCCCTTTAAAAACAGCGATTGGTTTTTGTAGGCAGCCAGGTGCTTGGACATTTCATTGAGCTGGAAATTGCCCGTATCTTTTAGCCCGCCGGTTTCGGGGAACCACAGGCCCTTGTTGTAGCCGCCGTAGGCATCTACGCCGAAGCCATCGGGGATCACCGCAAAAACCACTTTTAATTTTGCACTGCCCTGGGCCAGCGCCATGCGTGCAAAGCCACCCATAGAGAGCGGTGCAGCAACGCCTGTGGCTAACAAAGATTGTAAAAATCGACGACGGTTCATGGCAATTTCCTGAGCATTTTCTGAGAGCTACAGAGTACCGTTTACCGGCAAGAAAACTATTGGCCGGACGGCCTAGGCCGTCCGGCTAAAAGGATTACCGATCGACGCGGTAAAGGAATGACGTGGAGCTTAGGCTGGCTTTTACCATGTCTTTAACGCTGCCGGTCACCACAAAGGCTTCGGCCTGGGCTTTGGCATCGGCTGCTACACCGCTGTCTGGGCGGTAGCCGTGGCTGTAGCGGTAGTAGCTATCGGCAAAGCAGCTGCGCGCCTCACTACTGCTGGCCAGGAACTGGGTGAGTTCGCGCCCGTTGTTAAAGTAGGTAAGCTCTGTTTGGCCGCTGTTGTCGCGCAAAATACCTGCCGCATTGATGGCCAGCGCCACGCTCGGCTGATTGTACGCAGGCTCCGAATCGCGCCAACGGCCGGTTTGGTCGAAGTTTTCAAAGGCGCTGCCCGGCTCGTTCATGAGCTTGTGGCACTGCCAGCACTGGCCATTGGAGGCATCGGGCCCGGTGATCACATTCCAGCGCTCGCGGGTGGTGATTGCATGATCTGGCATCTCGATGGTTGACGGATCAATACCCACGGGCACACCCATGTCGTGGCACAAGAGGTTTTCACGGATCATCTTGCCGCGCTTAACGAGCGAGGTGGCCGCAAAATCCGAGTTCATCACCTGGGTGTAGCCTTGGTGCAACAGGCCGCCACGGCGGTCATCTGTAGCGACCTTCACAAGGCTTGCACCACTCACACCGCTGATGCCGTAATGGTTGGCAAGGGTTGCGTTCACAAAGGTGTAGCCGGGGTTCAGCAGTTCATCGAACTTGCCCGTACCTGCGCTCAACCAGTGCTTGATGGCCGCACGCTGTTCTTGCTGCATGGCACTGATCACCGCACCTGAGAGATTGGTTTTCTCAGATGCCAAGCCATCGGTGTGGGTGTAGTAGCGCACGAAATCCACAAAGTTTTCCGCAAAGCGGGCATCGCCCAACATGGCGTTGATCTGGTTGGCCACCGCCTCCTGGGTGGTGAGCGAGCTTGCCGCAGCCAACAGGCTGGCATCGGGTGTGGTGCCAAACAGCTGGAAGCTTAAGGCGCTGGCCACTTCGTAGCCGGTGAGCTTGTAGGCTTCTTTTTCGGCATCCCAGCTACCCAGCTCGGTGCGGTACAGGAAATCGGGTGCCATCAACAGGCTCGCCAGTAAATCGCGGGCGCCGTAGGTGGTGTTGAACGACTTCAATGTACTCTGTTCCTGGCTGGTCAGCGCCCGTCGCCACACCTTGGAGGCCACGCTCACCACCTGGCTGTCGGTACAGCTATCGGCAGTACAACCGAGCTTGGTGAGATTGGCATTGGCGGCAATAGATTCTGCCAGGCTCAGGTAAAGGCTGGCCGCACTGTGGTTAACCACACCCTTTTCCGCTTGGGTTGGGTATTTGAAGTTGTCGTCGTGGAACGCCTTGGGCAGCTGGGCATCAGCCAGTTGCACACCGGTGAGATCTGCCACGGCGTTGCGGAACTGCCACGGGGTGAGCAGGCGCAGGCCACGCACACCGCGGTCGGCAGTGATGGTTTGCTGCTGGCCGTAGAGGTTTTCAGTAATGTAAGCCGCCACGTGAACCGCACAATCGCCGGTACAGTTGGCTGCATTGCCCAGCGGCATGCTGGCATCAATGTAAGCGGCCAGTGCCTGCTGGCTCATGGGGGCAGTCACAATGCTCTTGCCCGTGTTGCCATCGGCACCGTGACAGTTGGCACAGCCCTGTTCGCTGTAGTACTGGGCACCCAGCATGGCATCGGGCGTGGTGGTGCCGCCGGAAGAGCCGCCAGATGAGCCGCCAGAGGTATCGCCACCGGACGAACCGCCAGAGCTGTCGCCACCGGATGAGCCACCTGTTGATCCACCTGTTGAACCACCAGAGGTATCACCACCCGACGAGCCGTCAGAGTCGCCGTCATCGCCGCCAGACATAGGGTAGAGGTTATCTACCACGTAGCGGGCAATGGTGCTGGCACAATCGCCCACACAGCTGGAGGCCTTGCCGTAGGGCATGTTCAGCTCAATGTAGTTGGCCAGGTTATCGAAGCCGCGCGGGTTTTCAATGATGGAAACCAGCTCGTCGCCTTTGGCGCCATGGCAGGCGGCGCATTCTTTTTCCACAAATAGGGCGGCGCCATCAAGCGGGGTTGGCTCTACATCCACCATGCCCAGCTGATTGGCAGTGATTTCAATTTGGGCGGCCGGTGAGGCCTCAGACACGCGGCTGCCATTAATGGCCACTACGCGCAGCGCCAGCTTTTGCGCGCTGTCTATCTCCCACTGGTGCTCTTGGGTATTGGCCGCAAGCTGGGCCAGGTTCGACCAGGCACCGCCATCGCGCTGCTGCTGAACCAGGTAGCCTGTTTCGTTTTGCGCCATGTCGGCCCACTTGAGGGTCAGACGCTTTTGCGCTTGGGCAAACTGCACTTGCAGCGCCAGTGGCTGCTGGGGTGCGGCCTCCCAGGCGGGGCGGCTCTCTTGTTGCCTGGCCCACTGGGTATCCAGGTACACAGGTACACTCTCGCCAACACTGGTGAGGCTCGCCAGGTTGCGCAGGGCCTCAATGCCTTCGGCCATGGCGAAGTCGGCCGCGCGCACCACAATGGGCGACTGGCTGAAAATACGCAGGCGATCGTTGGCTGCGCGCCACAGGGTCAGCTCGGCTTGCACGGTTTTGTGCACGCCGTGCAGGCTCAGGCTTGCGCTAACGGTTTGGCGGGCAAGCTCGCCCACCGCCAATGCTTCGGCAGCAGCCAAGTCTACCTTGGCGTTCAAATACAGCTTGGGCAGCCAATTGTATTCAAACAGCACATCGCGCATTCGCTGATCGCGCAGCTCGATGCCGGTAGACACACTGGCCAAAGGGATTTCAAAGCGCAGGTTACCGCTGGCATCCAGATCTGCACGCATTTCGGTAAATTGCTGCACCTCGGCCACGTGCTCTTTCTTGTAGGTCACAAACCGCAGCGAAGAAGCCGCCGGTGTTAAGGTCCAGGCCGTGGTCACGCTGCCATCGGGCGTAGGCGTAGGTGTTGGCGTCGGCGTGGGCGTGGGCGTGGGCGTCGGCGTTGGCGTCGGCGTTGGCGTCGGCGTTGGCGTCGGCGTGGGCGTGGGCGTCGGCGTGGGCGTCGGGGTCGGGGTCGGGGTCGGGGTCGGCGTGCCGGTATTGGCACAGGCACCCAGGCTCTTCCAGGCATCTTGCCAGGCCAGACCATTGCCGGGCTCGTAGTAGAGTGCTGAATTCGAGGAACACCAGCCGCCTACGGTACATTCGTAGGCGTCACCCAGGTTTTTAACCTGCGTGCCCGCGGCATAGCTTGTGCCCGCCTTATAGGCCGGCAAATTAGTACAATCGGCACCATAGGCACCGGCAGACAGGGCGCTGGCGAGCAGGGCCACAGATACTATACGTTTCATTAGCGCACCTCCTCGTTGCGAACAAATACCAGTTGCACATCCACAGGCACGGTGGCGCCAATGGAGGTTAAGCCAGCGAGTGCTTTCAGCTCGTCTATGCCGGCCTGCAATTCAAACGCTGTGGCATCCAGCAACAGGGGCGCCCGTGTGCGCACCAGCAGGCGATCTGCGGCTATTTTCGCCAGCAATACATCAGCGTTCAGGGTTTGCTGTACGCCGTGTAAAACCACATCTATAGCCACCGTGAGCGGCTTTTCGCTGCCCACAGCCAAAGACTCAATCAACGCGGGATCTACCCGGGTAAACACTTCAGCCACGGGAAAGCGCGCCACTTCAAACAGCAAGTCGCGCAGGCGTTGATCGCGGGTGCCGTTGGCGGTATCAACCGAGCCCAGCTCTACCTGAAATTCGCCGCTGCCATCGCTGTAGATGGCACCGTTCAACATGGTGAAACGCCCTACTTCAGCCACATGCAGCTTTTTGGTCATCACAAAATTCAGCAGCGACTGGTTAGACTGCAGCGACCACTGCTGGGTTTTGGCATCAACCGGGTCATCGCCACCGGTAGGCGTGTCGCCGCCGTCTGTGGGCGTATCGTCGCCGTCAGTGGGGTTGTCTGTCTGGTCGCCACTGCCGGTATCAGGGGTTTGGGTTGCCGGAGTATCGGTGGAGCCAGACTCGGAACCGCCGCCACCACCGCCACAAGCGGTTAGCAGGCCGGCAATAAACAGCATTGCGAAGAATTTTGGGCTAATAGTAAACACGGGACATGCCTCTGGTAATTTCGAAGGCTAGCTTAGAGAAAGCCCCGCGCCCGAACCATTGGCATCATGGCCTAGGCCATGGCTTAGGCCATGCAAGCAACAGGAGAAAAATTCGAAAAAACGCCAAGCGCTAATGCGCCCGAACGGAGGCCACACCAAAGCCCAAAGGCAAGTTTGGAAGGTTCATCAGAGGGAGCGAAAACCGCTTAGAAATACCACCAAATGAGGTAAATGGCTGCAGCCATTGCACCGTAATAACCCACGAGCAATGTGTATTCTGCAATCTTTTTAGCAACGGGTTTGAAACGCAACTGCTGCTCGAAAGCGGCGCCGCAAAGTGCCGTTAACACCGTTAACAAACCCAGTGCGGCCACTGTGGCCAGCAGTTTTAGTATCCATACAAGCATCGGCAAGCCTTAAAAACGGGGGCAGTTGTTACACATTAACCGGTAAAGAAATCAAACACATTACCAAGGGTTGAGGCACTGGCTTTGTAGAACTCGGTATAGGTGCAACGGGCGCAGGTGATGGCTGTGTATTTTTTGTTTTGCACATCGAAAATACGCGACCAAAAGCCACCCGATACGCACTGCTGTCCCACAAATCTGTAGGCATGGAATATGGGGCGGAGTTTGTGACCGTCACCCGCATGGACGCGGGTGCCGAGACTACATGGATGTATTTACGTCGTGTCACAAACTGCGCCCCAGATTTCATGTCCAGACATCGCGTAGAAACTCTGAGATATAGGTAGTATCAACGTCTGCCTTCCATGGAGACTTAAACTATGGGACAGCAGTGACCCGATACGCGTATTTCACCCAGCTCATATTCATTGTGCTGGCACTTGGGGCAGGCCCAGTTTTTATGCTGCATTGCGCGCTCCTGTTTACCATGGCGTAACTGCCACGGGTAAAGCGCCAATCATAAACACCTTCGCGATTGCTGAACAGTAAAAGCCCGCCCAAGGCGGGCAGTAACTTAAGCGATTAATTTTGCGGCAACAGCCATTCGTTAAAGATGGCATCTACATTTTCACCGGCGGCCAGTGAAAACTTTTGCCGCAAATAGCCCCAGCCACTGCCGGGCTCACGGTCTAGCTCTGCATAGAAATTACGATAAAAATCCCACCCGTACCGGGTTTGAAACTCCATCAAAAAACACAGGCCTGCCCAAGGGTCTGTGCCTTCTGTAAGGCCGGATGCATCGTTACCCGCCAGGTATTTTTGTTTACGGGCTGGGCAATCCAGGTCGCGCTTTGGCAAATTCAGCATTTCTTGTGCATGCACGCTGAAGATATTCGGCCAGACTTCAATACCCAGCTTGGTGGCGTAATACCAGGTGCCACCGGCAAAGTTGAAATCGTGCCCCAGTTCGTGGGCAAAGCCCCAATTGCCGTTTTGCGCGCGGGCGGCCCGGGTTATGCGGTCGTTATTGTTAGCGTATACCAGCGCCGGGTCCATGCGCACGGGGTTGCCCGCCAGCATCCAACCGGGCGCATCTTCGGTATCGGGGTACCAGCGAATGGGCTGGCCGTGCTGCGGGCGCTTGCCACGCAGGCTCACGTGCAATGTGTAGATGTCGTCTAAGCGCTTAATGGCGTCGGCAATTTCACTGGCATCTTGCTGTGCAATGCTCGCTGGCAAATGTAAAAGGGTATGTTTGCCCAGCACTTCAACCCAGCCGCTTTCAATTTCGCCATAAGGGAAGTTTGCAGCAGCGCCCACCTCGATGGTGGGCACAATTTTGCCCCTGCTGCCATCGGGGTTTACCGCGCTTACGGTAACGTTAATGGCACCTTCGGCGCGCGCACGGGTTTCGTAAGATTCCCCCAGGTCGTTAGAGACAATACCACCCACAAACACCACGCCTGCACGCGGGGCGGTATAGGTCATGGCCTTGCCGGCACAACCTACCAACGGATCTTTGTAGGCCAGGCCAATGCGCACCACCAGGCTGCCAAGCTTGCAGCCGTTTTCATATTTTTCGCCATAGCCTTCGGGGCCGTGCATGGGGGCATCGCCTTTTAACTTCCAGCTGCCTTCGGCGCTTACCTCAATGGTTGCGCCCTTTTCCACATACAGGCCTGCATTCACCCAATTTTGCGCTGCAGGCACGCGTAAGGTGTAGGTGGTGTAATCGCCCAGGCTTTCAAAACTGAAATAAGACCAGCCGCCATCAACCGTATGAGAGGTGGCCGTTTTGGGAGCGTCTGCCGCGCTATTTTCCTGGCCCGTGTTTTCATTTTCAGGCGCAGTGCTACCGTTTTCAGCTTGTGTGTTCGCTAAATCTTCAAAGGGGCCCTGCCAGCGCTGATTGGCGTTGCCATGATAGCTGTAGATGACGACTTCAAGATTGGCCCTATCTAAATCAATGGCCCAGTTACCCTGCACCAGTGCGCCCTCTTTCAGGGCCCAGTGCTGCAGGCTTTGCTCGCAAGGGGCGAGTGCAAGGGTGCCATAGTGATCAAGGCTCTGCGCAATCAGGCAGTAAGATTCATCCAGCACTGTGTGTATTGTGCCGTCTGCTTTTACCAGCCAACGCTGACCCGGCGCATCGCTGCAGGCAGCCAGGCTCACAGAGGCTTGCGTGCTGGTGAAATTTTCATCTTCAACGGCCAGGCAATATTCGGGCATCGCTTGTGATGCAATCACACCCCCACGCACAGGCATGGGGTTTGGTGCATCGCCAGTGCCGGTTTGCTCACCACCCACTGATTCACTTTGGGAGTTGTCTGTGGCATCAATGCCACTGTCGTCGGCTGCACCGGTGTTATCCGCGCCTGAGGTTGCACTTTCGCTTTCCGCTGGATCACTTGCATTGGGGGCATCTGCGCTATCGGACGCCTCGCCGCCATGTGCATCACTGTTATCAGTTGCGTCGCCGCTGGCTGCATCATTGCCATCGGTTGTGCCGCCGCTGGCTGCATCATTGCCATCGGTTGTGCCGCCGCTGGCTGCATCATTGCCATCGGTTGTGCCGCCGTTGGCCGCTCCATCAATCACAACGCTTACCGAGCCGTCGTCATTCACACTCACATTTCCGCTGGCCTCGCCACCGCAGCCGGTGAGCAGAAGGCCCGGCATTAACAACACCATCAACGCTGTGGCTGATTTCATGATTACACTCCAAAAAGATAGCGGCCCTTAGCGAATTGCATTCAGGCACATTATTTACAGTGGGCATCATAAAAAGCGCGCAATGGCGTGGGTATTGGCCAGATGGTGATGCGCAGGGCTAGCCCAAACGGGCTAGATAATCAGGCGGATACTAAAGTGTGACCCAATCGATATAATTTCATCATTAAATTTGGAAGTGACACAGAGGCCACCATGTTCAACATTAACCCACAGCAAGCTATTCGTACCCAAGATTACATTTCACCCTACTCCATTGAGTACAGTAATGGCCGCTATGTGATCTACTGGTTAACCAAAATTCTTTCCAGCCACGCATCGCTGCGTGAGGCAGAGTCTGCTGTTATGGGCTTAAGTGCTGCCGCCTGAGGCTTGCACGCAGGCAAGGGGTACAGCCTTGCTCACACCAAATAAAAAAGCCCGCACTTGGCGGGCTTTTTGGTGCTTAAAGGCGTGTTACTCCCATTCGTAACCGAAGCTCACGCCAATGGTGCGCGGGCGGCTTGGGCCGAAGAAATGGGCCGGTGCAATACCGCCATTGTTGTTCATGCCATCGTAGGTATTTTGATTGGTAAGATTTTCAACATAGCCAATCACAGACCAGTTGTCGTCTGAACGGTAGCCTGCACGCAGAGTCCACTCCTGGTAGGCATCAATCTTGGTTTCATCCAGATCTTCCCAACCACCGCCCCGCTCGGACTCCCAGGTGACTGCCAAGTTGCCTACCACCTGGCCACCGGCCACAGGGTAGTGGGCATTCAGCACGGCACTGCCGGCAAATTCCGGCGACCAGAACAGCGAGCGGCCTTCACAACCCAGCGGATCATCCAGGCCACAAATATCTTCAAGCTTGTTGGCTTCGGTATCCAGGTAGCCTGCGGCAAGGTAGAGATCCCAGTTTTCGTTCAGCGAGGCAGTAATGGTGCCCTCAAGGCCTTTGCCGTCTACCTCACCGGCGTTTTGCACGCTGGAGGCGCCGCCGTCTGCAATTACAACCTGCAGGTCTTTGTAGTCGTACCAGAAGGCCGTTAAGGTGACATTGGCCTTGCCATCGAGAATGGTGTCTTTGTAGCCCAGCTCCCAGGAATCTACGGTTTCCGGATCAAAGATGTTCAGGCTTTGAACGTTCGGATCTATCTCGCTGCCCCATTCGAAGTCGTCATCAAAATCCATGTTGAAGGTGCCGAAGCCACCGGGCTTGTAGCCCTGGGTGTAGCTTGCGAAGAACATAACCGTATCAAACGGACGCCAGCGCACCAGTGCACGCACGGTGGTGTCTTGCCAGCTTTCGGAACCTTTGACGTCGCCATCTGTGTAGAAACCGTAAGCCCAGTAGGCGCCCAGGTAGCTATCTGGCTCGGGCACATTTTGAGTGAAAGTTTTCTTGTCGTCCGAGTAGCGAACACCCAGGCTTGCATCCAGCGCTGCGCTGAACTCGTAACTTAAATCTACGTAGGCAGCCCAACCTTCGTACTCGCCAATGGCGCGGCTGGTTTCATCCAGATTGCCGTTGGCGCTTGGCTCAAAATCGGTGTAGTAATCGCTACAACCGCCAATAGTGGCATCGTAGTACTCGTAGTAGTAGTACTTGCACATTTCATCTTCGCTGGCACGGAAGAGAAATTTTGCGTCGATAGTTTCCTGGTAGTAAGACACACCGGCATACCAGCTAAGTGCCTCGCTGCCGGTGGAGGTCAGGCGGAATTCCTGCTGGAAGTAATCACCGGTTTGATCCTGGCTGTAGTTATTCAGATTGGCAGGCGTGCCGTCGTAATCTTCTGAATAGTAGTAGTCGTGATCTTTGTAGCCGGTGTTGGAGGTAAATTCAGCAAAGCCCAGATCGTAGGTAAGCTTTAAACCGAGCGATAAAATATCGGCGTTGTCTGCCTCGCCTGAGGCCAGATCAATATCGGCATCGCGCTCGTCGCCGCGCAAGGTGATGGGGCCATTCGAAGCCTGCAAACGCTCCCAGGTATCGCCTTCGGTCACGGCGCGATACACAGAGCCCGATTGCTCGCGGGTTTCATATTCCACGGTTGTGTCTATGCCGAGGTTGCCGCTTTGATAGGCGGTAGACCAACGCACAGCGGATTTATTGTGGGCAATTTGATCATCACCACCGAAGTGGTTTTTCACATAGCCATCTTCCTCTGAGTGATAACCCGCCACACGCATGGCGAAGTTATCGGTCATGGCCAGATTTACGGCACCTTCCAGCACGCCGTGGCCGCGCTGGCCAATATCTACATCAATGTAGCCCGAGTTGCCGCCGTTGAGGTCAGCCTTGGCTGTGTGCACGCTGATGGCGCCACCAATAGAGGAGCGGCCAAACAAAAAGCCCTGCGGGCCACGCAGCACTTCAGAGCGCTCCATGTCGTACAGGCTGGTTACCGCCGCGCCATTGCGACCTTCATAAAAATCGTTTTTGAAAAATGCAGCCGAGGGATCCCCGCCCACACCAAAATCCTGCGTGCGGATACCGCGCACGCTTACGGCATCCAGAAAGGAATCTTTCGAGTTACCGGTCACACCGGGCGTGACGTTAATCAGATCTTTTACGTCATCCAGGTTGTTGTCTTTGGTGAAATCACCAGTGAATGCGGAGATGGCAAGTGGAACATCCTGCACGTTCTCGGCGCGCTTGGTGGCCGTTACTGTTACCTCTTCCAGCCAATCCTGGGCGTGGGTGGTTGCCGATAATCCTGTGGCAAATACAGCAGCAGTGATGCTGGCGGCGAGCCGCTTGCGCTTGAGCGCGGTTGGGTGGTTAGTTTGCATGGGTTCCTCTCTTGTCATTGTGATCCCCGGATTTAGCTGATGTGCTTGTTAAACCTCAATGTTTTCATTGCTAAGTGTCTGCAAAATAGGTTGCAGGTGTTGTTGGTATTTTTTCCAGCGCCCGATGGAGCGGGTGTGCACCGGTTCACGCACTTGCGCTGCACTGGCGGTAGCCACAGTGGCAGCTTGGGCATGAAAATCCAGGCAGGCCGCTTGCCAGGGCAGCTCTAGGTATTCAATTAACGCGCGCGCATTGGGTTCAAGATTTTGCGCGGTGGCCTCGTAGCTGATATCAAAAATGCGCCCGGGAAATTGCGCGTGATAGTGCGCCATCAAATGCCGGTAGCGCGCGTGGTGGCGCGCCATTTCTACTTGATCATAGGAGTGCAGGTAGGCATCGGCAAACAGCTGCTTGAAACTGGCAAAGCAGGCATCCATCGGGTTGCGGGTAAGATGCACAATTTTCGCGTTCGGCAGCGCTTTTAAAATAAAGGGAATCAGCAGGTAGTTCACCGGCAGTTTATCCACAAAGCGTGCAGTATTGCCCTGCATGCGTTGGGTGGCCTCCATGTAGAGGTTGCCCACCTGGCGGTAATCCAGATCCAGCGCCGATTTAAACAGCGCCGCAGAAAACCGCTTTGGATCTTGATGGCGGCTAAGCCTGCGCAGCGATAAACCAAACTGCTGTAATTCACCTGCCGACGTGACATCGCTGTGGCTGGTAATAATGCGCTCAATCAAAGTGGTGCCGGTGCGCGGCTGGCCCAATACGAAAATGGGTGCGCGGTGATCACTGCCTTCACCTTCTGCCAGCCAATCGGCGGTGCAGTGGCGGGTGAGAAAATCGAACATCTCGATTTCTGCCGCCTCATCAAAGGCCACCGTGGCCCGCCGGGCACGGGCACCGGCCATGAAGGCCGCAATGGCGCCCTCCCAATCTTGTAAATCTTCACACTCTTTGCCAATGGCGTACTGCAAAAATGCCTGCGCGCGCTCGGGCAGATCGGGCCGTGCCAGCAGTGTTCGCATTTGTTGAATGTGGTGGTCGTCACGGGCTTTATGGGCAGACGCTAGGGCCCAGTGTGCCTGCGCGTGGCCGGGTACTTTTTCAAGTACGGCGCGGTAATCCACAGCGGCCTCTGCCAACTCGCCGTGATAGACGCGGTTGCTGGCAAGGTTCAACTTGAATTGAATGTTCTCTGGCGCACCGGCCACGGCCTGCTCAAACTGCGCCCGCGCCAGGGTGTGATCGCCCATGCGGGAATACACCGCACCTAACACATCGCGTACCAGCGGGTCTTGGGTGTTGCCGGCCTCGGCCTGTTTGAGCGCGGCATCGGCTCGGTTAACCTGGCCTTCTTCCATAAACAGCTTGGCCAAGTGGGCCCAGCCGGCGGCGTGATCCGGTTGCAGGCTCGTCACCGAGCCAAAGGCCTGCACGGCGGTTTTGCGATCGCGCATATCCAGGGCCACCAGCCCCACCAGAAAGTGGGCTTGCACCAGCCGCGGGTTGGCCGCCAACAATTGCTGGCACAGCTGGGCCGCTTGCCGGGGCTGGCCTGCATTTAACAGTGCAAAGCCTTGCTTGAGCATGGCGGGCACGGTTGGACTGGCGGTTGCTTGATCCATGAAAGCCTGTATTGATTAATGTTGTTGTCATTATTGTGGCAATCGGCCAACGGCACGTCAGAAGCCTTTGGGCTGCGTGCACATCATTGAACCAAATTGCGCCAACCCGAATAATTATTCAATACCCAATTGGGGTCAAGTGATTCAATGCTGGCGTAACGGCCTGTGCTTGGTTACATTCCGCTTTTCGTTTGACGCCAAAAACTGCTTTTATCAGGTGCCACATGCCACATAACAATAGCAAATACCGCCCGCTACGGGTGTTGTTCACCACCGTTTTCCTGCTGCTCATAAGCCTAGTAGCCAGCGCCAGTGAAGCACCCGAAAACAGCCCCTGGAGCCTGCCTGCCATAGTACTGAAGGACGTGCCCTTTAGCATTACCATTGAAGGCGCGAGCCCATTGCAGCAACGCACCCTGTTTGTGAGCATCAATGGCGAAACCCACCAGGGCACCCTGGCCGATGGCACCCTCACCTTTGAAGGCCTGGTGAGCGCGCAAAGCCCTGCAAAGCTTAGCCTTAACAGCAATGGCCACCTGTTGGCCGAGGCTGAAATCACAGCCCTGCCCGGCTGGTTTTCACTGATTCCGGCACTGATGGCCGTAACCATGGCGCTGCTGCTGCGCAATGTGATGGTGGCGCTGTTTGTGAGCCTGATTACCGGCATCTGGATGCTCTACGGGCTTTCTGCCTCGGGCCTTGGGCACGCCATTCTGGATGCCTGCCAGGTGTATGTGATTAACGCGCTAACCGAGCGCGAACACATGGAGGTGATTGTATTCTGCTTTTTAATTGGCGGCATGGTGGGCATTATTTCCCGCAACGGCGGCACCATGGGTATCGCAGAGCGCATTACCCGCGTGGTTAAGAACCGCTCACAAACCCAGCTTTCCACAAGCTTCTTAGGCCTTGCCATCTTCTTCGACGACTACGCCAATAGCCTGATTGTGGGCAATACCATGAAGAAGATTTCAGACACCATGCGCATCTCGCGGGAAAAGCTTGCCTACCTGGTAGATTGCACCGCCGCACCGGTTTCGGCCATTTTGTTTGTTACCACCTGGATCGGCTTTCAGGTGGGCGTAATCAACGATGGCCTGGGCGCCATTTCGGGTTTTGATGAATCGGCCTATTCGGTGTTTTTAAACTCGCTGATGTTCAGCTTCTACCCGGTGCTGGCCATCGTATTTGTGCTGTTTATTGCCGGCACCGGTAAAGATTTTGGCCCCATGTTGCGCGCCGAACAGCGCGCATTTCACACAGGCCGCGTGCTGAGCCCCGGCATGGACAACGATTCAGGCCCGGCGCCGGAAGAAAAAGACCTAGAGCCCAAGCCCGGCGTGCCGCACCGCGCCTTTAATGCGGTGATCCCCATGCTTGTGCTCATTGGGGTAACCATGATCTCCATCTACTACACAGGCCTTGCCAGCCCTGATCGTGCCGACGACTCACTGCGCGAAATCATCGGCAATGCCAACTCTTTTGCCTCTATGATGTACGGCTCTGTGGCCGGTTGTATCGTGGCGTTTCTGATGACCTTGGGCCAGCGCCTGCTCACCGTACACGAGATTACCGATGCCTGGTTTGGCGGCGCCAAGGCGGTGATGCTGGTGATTTTTGTGCTTACCCTGGCCTGGTCGCTGTCGGCGGTGAATACCGAGCTGCACACGTCTGATTTCCTGATTTCAGCACTGGGCGACACCTTGAACCCCAACCTGATGCCGCTGGTGATCTTCCTGCTGGCGGCCTTCATGGCCTTCGCCACCGGCTCCAGCTGGGGTGTGATGGGCATTATGATGCCCATGGTGGTGCCCTTGGCCTGGGCGGTACTGGTGCACAACGACATGACCGGCACCGAGCACCTGCACATCTTCTACTCCTCGGTGTCGGGCGTGTTGGCCGGTGCCATCTGGGGCGACCACTGCTCACCGCTGGCGGAATCTACCCTGCTTTCGGCCATGGCCTCGGGCTGTGATCTGATCGACCACGTGCGCTCCCAAATGCTCTACTGCCTAGTGGTGGGTGCCGTGGGCATGCTCATTGGCACCCTGCCTGCAGGCTTCGGCCTGCCCTGGTGGCTGTGCATGCTGGTGGGTGCGGTACTGCTTTGGTTGATTGTTCACTACTTTGGCCGGCGCGCAGAAGATACCCCGCTGCAGGCGAGCCAAACAGCCCCCCATGGCGCGCCCGAAAGCGCCTGAACCAATCGGCCCGGGCGCACCTGAGTGCTACTGGGCCGACACCGCCACACCGCCTGCCGCGGCCAATCAGCCCCTGGCTGCCAGTTACGATCTGGTGATCATCGGCGCGGGCTTTACCGGCATAAACGCGGCACTCACCGCCGCCGAAGCCGGCATGCAGGTACTGGTGCTTGATGCCCACCGCCCCGGCTGGGGTGCCAGTGGGCGCAACGGCGGCTTTTGTTGCTTAGGGGGCGACAGGCTCGGCATTAGCGCCATCGCCAACACATTTGGCGAAACCGAGGCCAAACACTACGCCCAAGGCCAATTAGCCGCCATCGAGCGTGTAGAAGCCCTGCTTGCCAACCATCACATAGAGGCAGACCGCTGTGGCCAGGGCGAATGGGTGCTGGCCCACACAACCAAACACCGAGGCGAGCTGACCCAATACCAGCGGGAGCTGGCGCACTTTTACGGCATTCAGGCCCAGCTGCGCCCCACCGCCAACCTCGATAGCGCGGGCAACGCCAACCCCTATGCCCAACCGGCCCTCTGGAACCCGGCGGGCTTTGGCCTACACCCGCTCAAATACCTCTACGGGCTACAAGCCGCAGCGCTGGCCGCCGGTGCCCAGTTTCATGCACCGGCGCAGGTATTGCAGCTAAAGGCCAGCCCCAAAGGCTGGCGCCTTGGGGGCCGCAACTTCGAACTGTTCGCCCGGCGCGTGCTGGTGGCCACCAACGGCTATACCCCCGATAATCTCACCGCCACATTGCGCGGCCGCTTGTTGGCTGCGCAATCAAACATTCTGGTAACCCAACCGCTGCCGGCCAGCACCTTGAAGGCCTTGCACTGGCAACACCTCACACCCGCCTACGACACCCGCAAGCTGCTCTACTACTTCCGCCTATTGCCCGATGGCCGCCTGTTATTTGGCGGGCGCGCCGGTATTTCGGAATCTACGACCAGTTTTGCGGCGAGACGGGCCCAACACACGGCAGACTTCCAGCAGCTGTTCCCCGCAGCACACGGCCTTGGCATAGACTACTTCTGGAGAGGACGGGTTGCCTTGAGCTTTGGGCAAACGCCGCACGTGGCACAACTGGGCAAGGGTTTGTATTGCGCCCTTGCCTACCACGGCAACGGCATTGCCATGGGCAGCTGGTGCGGGCATCAGGCAATCAAGCTGATGCTGAACGCCAGCCACCAGTTGCCGCGCTTCATGCAGCGGCCACCCAGGCGGTTTCCGCTCGCAGCACTCAGGCCCCTCTACCTGGCCGCGGCCTACACCGCCTACCGCTGGTTCGACTAGCGCACGGGGCGGCCTTATTGCCAGGCGCAAGCCTGCATCACCAACGTTGGAAACACGATGGCGCAAAACATTAAACGCTGGGCATTAATCGCAGCCTTGGCCTTAGGCCTGATTGCCTGTGCCTGCGCGCTTGCGTTTATTTTGCTGTGCGGGCTTACGCCCTCGGTGATGGTGTACAACCAAAGCCAATGGCCGCTTTCACACATCCGCGTTGAGCTGCCCGCCAAAACCCTGCACTTTGAAAACCTGGCACCGGGCGAAGAGGCGCGCGCGTTTTACGATGCCAACCAACCCAAGGGCAGCTACCGCATAAAGTTACACCGCAATAATTTGCCGCTGGCAACAGATTGCGGCTACATCACAAGTGGCGAATGGGGCAAGCGGGTGCACATTGTGGTAAACGACACCCGCGTGAGTTGCCGCGAGCAGCTGCACTATTAATTGGGCCGTGTTTAACGGCGGTATTTAACGAAAGGATTGAGAACAAGAATTGAGAGGCATCGGCGTTTTGGCGCCGCTAGCTGGTTGAGTGCCCCAACTGTCGGCTCACTTCCGCCAGGCATTGATGCAAAGCATCCAGGGTAATGGGTTTACTTAATACACTGTTCATACCGGCATCGAGCGACATTTGAGTGAACTCATCCAGTGCGTGCGCAGTAAGCGCTACAATATATTGCGCCGGCAAATTGTGTGTTTGCTCGTAGGCGCGAATAGCACGCGTGGCCTCCCATCCGTTAAGTTCCGGCATTTCACAATCCATTAAAATCAGATCTGCACTTTGATCTTGCTGATAGGCATCAAATAACAGCTGGCCGTTATCAAACAACTTGAACACGTGGCCAATTTTTCCAAGCAATAACGAGATGACTTTTTGGTTTACCTTGTCGTCTTCTGCCACCCAAATATTAAGCGGCGTGAATACAGCCTCAACAACCGCCTTATTTGGGCGCTCGGGTTTTTCACTGGCAACCTCTAGCGGCAACACCAGGGTAAACACGGAGCCCTTACCCAGCTCACTCACCAGCTCGATTTTGCCATCCATCAAGGCCGTAAGCCGCTGACAAATAGCAAGCCCCAAGCCGGTACCGGCAGCACGCGCGCCCTTTGCGCCCACCTGTACAAATTCGCTGAAGAGCTTTTCGCTATCTTCTTGGCTCATGCCGGCGCCGGTATCTTCAACCGAAATGCACAGCGCGCTATCGCGCATGGCGGCGCGCACAGTGATCTGCCCATACTCGGTAAACTTCATGGCATTGCCAATTAAGTTCAGCAGCATCTGCCGAATGCGATGGGCATCGCCCTGCATGTATTTGGGCAGCTCGTCGGCAATCGAGACTTCCAGCGCCAACCCCTTTTCTGCCGCACTGGCTTTAAAAATACTCACCGTATCTGTGAGCAATTCACGAGGGCTGAAGGGCCTGGGGTTCAGCTCCATTTTGCCGGCTTCTATTTTCGAGAAATCAAGAATGTCGTTAATAATGCTCAGCAATCCACCGGCGGCGTTGCGAATAATATCCACCCGCTCCCGATCGTCTGCGCCCAATTGGCTGGATTGCAAAATCTCCGACATCCCGATAATGGCATTCATGGGTGTGCGAATTTCATGACTCATGGTGGCCAAAAATCGGCTCTTGGCCTGACTGGCTTCCATTGCTTGCTCGCGCGCAAGCTCCAGTGCCTCGTTGTTGTGCTCTAACGCCTCGCGGCTTTTCAAGAGCTTTGCACGGTTGCGCCCCAACAACAGCAGCAAGCCCACCACCGCAACCAGCGCAATACCCACCGCACCCAGCAACATAGTTTGGGTGGTAATAATGGATTGCTGCTTGCGGGTGGTTGCGGTTTCTGCATCAAGCTTTTGGGTAAGCGATTCCAGCAACGCCTGGCGCTCACTGATTTGCCCGCCCAATGCGTTTAGCTCGGCCAATGCCTGATCGCGCTGCTGACGCGATTGATTCGCCTGTAAAACGGCCTGCTCGGCAGCCTGCGCCGAGGCCTCGGCTTTGGCACGCGCACTGGAAGTTTCTGCAGCCAGCGCAGCTATACGCTCATCCAGCGCAGCTATGGCGCTCTCTCTGGCTTTTACATCGCGATTGCGGGCGGCCACCTCACCTTCTGCACGGTTTAATTGCTGCGCTTTTTCCGCCAACTCTTGGGTGCGCTGGCGAATCTGGCGGTTAATGGCAGCAAGTTCGGCATTGGCCGCCTGCAGCTGCAGTGCCAGCTCACGCGCGCGGGATTCGCTGGCTTCAAGCTCCTGCTCTTTGGCCTCAAACAGCGCGACTACATCAAGCTCTGTACCGCCAAGCAATAAGATATCCGGCCCAAGGGTGAGCGAGGCCTGCAATATATTGGGGCGGTTGATTTCGAAACTGAGCTTGCCCTTGGCAGAATCCACAATGTTGATCATAACCTGGCTGCGATCTACCGCTTTATCTGATACCACCAATAGCTGCCTGGCTTTCGCCTGGGGCAACAAGGCCTCAAGCTGTGCCAAGCGCCCAGGCGCCACCACCAACACGGCCGGTGCATTCACCTGCTGCCAGCTATCAACGGTTACCACCTCTACTGCCATGGCGCGAATGCGCTTTTGGGCAAGGCCAGATACCAATGCGCTTTTAAGTGACGGTTGCGCGCCTAACAGCGCAAATGTGAGTGTTTTGCCGTCTTCCTCGGGCCAATAGGTGTGCAGCGCAAAGTTATACACCAGCGCCGCTTTGATATCGTGCCGCTCTTGTGCCGCAGCGGGGCTTGGCCCTACACACCATGTAACAACCAAACCCACCACCCATACGAAAAGCCGCTGTTTTATCTTGCATAAAACAGCGGGCTGCCTAACTCGGCTAACGCTAACAGGCTTTGGGTGCGCGAAGGCAGGCATCGCGGGTTCCGGACAATTCAGCTTAGAAGCAAGGAGTATAGGCCATCAGGCGGGAGACACCGCGCATTGCTACCTAGCACAAATGTTTAAAATTGCACGGACAAATTAACAGGCTAAGCTGAATACATAATCTGGGCTGCAGTATTCAGCCCCTATAACTAAAAATAGCCTTGGGTCGACCATGACGCCTGCACACAGCGATCTCACGTATCAACAACTCACACTAGGCCGGACCAACAAAGGCCTGCAGTGGTCAACCGGGGCAAGCTTGCGCCGCAAAGCCTGCCTGAGCCTGCTGGGTGCAACACTGCTGGCCAGCGCACCCGCCCTTGCAAACAAGGCGGCCACAAGCCTGTTTGAGCTAAGCCTTGAAGAACTCACAAGCCTGAGTGTTTCTGCGGCCTCCAAGCAGCAGGAATCTTTGCTGGATGCCTCGGCCACCACTTACGTATTCACCGCAGAAGAAATCAAACTCTATGGCTGGCGCACCTTGGCCGATGTACTGCGCGCAGTACCCAATACGGATTTCAGCTACAACTACGAAACCACCAGCTTCAACCAGCGCGGTTTCACCGGCGACGGCAAGCAAACCCTGATTCTGGTAAACGGCGTTGAAAACAACGAAGTGTTCGATTTCAACGCCCAACTGCGCGGCTGGTATGGCGCCAATGAGATTCAACGTATTGAAATACTCATGGGCCCCAACTCCACGCTCTACGGCAGTTCTGCGCTATTTGGGGTGGTAAACATTGTTACCCGCAGCCAAGGGGCAGCTAATTCCACTGGCAACCTGCGGGTCTCCTACGATGAAGCCAACAACCTTATGGCCGAGGCCAGTAGCGTAAAGGTAAGTGATAATTACCGGCTGGGCGCTACGTTCAGCGTGCGAAAATTCGAAAACGACTGGCCGCAAGTGAAAGAGTTCACCACCCGCGATGACGATTTTTCCCGCACCAAAACTACAGACCCGTTCCGGGACAAAAATCCGGAAAACGTGCGCCTGCTGGATGAAACCTACAGTTTCGACAGTTACCTGGAAATTCACGATTTTTACGCAGGCGTGCGCTCACAACTGCAAGATGGCACCCAGGGGCTGGATCGCACCCGCTTTCAATGGGGCGAAAATACCGGCCAAACCCGGCGCCATACCGCCTTTGTGGGCTACAACTGGCAAAGCGAACAATGGGCTTGGGAAAATCGCCTAAGCTACAGGGAATCTACCCGCGACTTCACCTTTTCGCGTTTGAATAACGTCAATATCAACGCAAACTTTGTGGATTTCTTTCAAGAACTTTGGGGCGTGGATTTAAGTGCATTCCCGCAAGCTACAGACTTCAGCGACCTATCGGTATTGCTTTCCGGGGTGTTTAGCGATCAAGGCAAAGAAACCGCCTGGCAATCCACTTTCGATTACATAGGCTTTGACGACATAAAACTGAAAGTGGGTGTAGATGTAAAAGATAAATCCTACACATCTTCATTTGCACAGGAAAACAGATCCCGACCTAGCCTTAGCAGCTTTAACGATGCTCCCAGCTACCGCGTCAGCTCACTCTACGGGCAAATTGACTACCAAATTATTCCAGACAAACTCAAAATGGTCGCCGGTGTAAGAACCACTCACGACAACAATCCCTTTGCAGACGAGAAAAATTTTGTAACGCCCAGGCTATCGCTTATTTACCGTCCGGGTGCCGAACAATCTGTGCGCTTCACCTACAACGAAGGGTTCCGCCAGGAATACCGCAACGACTTCCCCATCACGCCTGAATACATGACCATGTATGAGCTGCAATACAGCCTGCAAAAGCAACTGGACAATGGCGAGGGTTCTTACTACTTAAGCGTTACGCCCTACCATATGAAATCAAAAGGTTTAATTCGCGAATCACTGAACCCCGACCAGAACGCACGTGCGCGCGTGATCATATCCAACGGTGCCGACTACAACATATCGGGTGTTGAAAGCCTCCTTCGCTTGCGCCAGGGCCGCTGGTCTTGGCTGCTTGGCATGCGCTACCTTGCAAGCGGCGAGGTAGACGTAAAGCTGCTACAGGAAGATCAGGAAAAGATCCTCAAAGACGTACCCCGCTACAAGTTCCAACTGGGCTTAGGTTACGGCTTTGAATACCTGACCACCTCGGTATTTCTGGACTACTGGGCCAGCAGCCAAACAGAAACCGTATACGCAGATCACCGCACCTTTACCGTAGGCAACAGCACACTACCGGCAAAAGAAATTCTGAAAACAGACAAGCTGCTTCTGGTTAATCTCACCATCAGCAGTAAAGATTTTGAAGTAGACGATGCCAGCTACCGTGTGTTTCTAGAGGCATACAACCTGCTGGATAACACAAACTACCACGTAAACCTGGACAACTCCCCAGTGCAGTACATGCAACCGCCACGCACACTGCGCTTTGGGTTCGAGCTTGCATACTAGCGACTTTCTCTGCCCACGCCTTGCAGGTAAGATAACCGGCCAACCAAGCGCACAAGGCACACCGAGTGAACGCACTGCACGGCATTATTTTTGATTTAGACGGCACCCTGGTAGATTCCAAACTGGATTTCCCCGCCATGCGCGCAGAGCTTGGCCTGCCAGCAGGCACCGGCCTGCTGGAGCACTTGGCAAGCCTTGAAGACCAAACACAACGCACCCAAACCCAGGCAGTGATTGAACGCCACGAATTACAAGGCGCCCAAGCTGCCAGCTGGATAACCGGCGCACAAGCCGCACTGCACACACTGGCCAATGCCGGCATTCCCATGGCCATTGTTACCCGCAACATGCAAAGCGCCACCCAACAGATGGTAAAAAGGCTTGGCATTCCCATCCGCCTGATCATCACCCGCGAAGACTGCACCCACGTCAAACCCCACCCAGAGGGTTTGCTGCGCGTAGCCAACCAATGGCAAATCGCCCCCGAGAAACTCGCCTACCTGGGCGACTACACCTTCGATCTGCAAGCCGCCAAACGCGCCGGCATGCAAGCGTGGCTATGGCGCAACGAACACAACGCCGCATTTGAAAGTGAGGCAGATAAAGTATTCAGCGAATATGAAACCCTGGTGCGGGAGTTTATTTAGTGGCAGTGGGAAACAGCGGTTTTGGGTAGCGACGTGTACCTGTGGGATTTGGTTGATGGGTTATCTGCTCATGAGGCTATGTGGCTGACACAGAAGTTTGAACGCACTCTGAAAAACTGGACAATAGGTATTCCTTTTATTCCGCTACATACGCATTAATCTCACATTCAAACCTAGCTGGCTGACTTTCGCCATATGAAACAATAAAAATTATTTCATTTCTAGTTAAAAAGTATAACTTACTGCCTCTTGCCGTACCTCTATATATACAAAGTGAACCCAATCGTGTTTTTTCCGTATTTAAAGATCGAACCACATCATCAGGAGCTAGATTACTGCTAGCTTGGTTGATTTCGGCAATTGGTCGAAGTTCACTCGGACTGAAGCTAAACCGTCCTAATTTGATATGGTCTAGATCCGCGTTAATCAACGCTGGCTCTACGCCATCGTAAACGCAGATGTCTGTAGGTAATGTTGTTAATTTCATATTATTTCAACTAAATACCCTTCTTTGACCAACGTCTCAATATCCGCAGGAAGTTCGTACTGCATTCGCTTTCCTTTTTTCCGAACCAGGGAATTGCCTTCCCGGCTTTGACATCAGGAATTTCCTTTTTCACTATATATTTCTTAAGAATTTTGTTTTTCGTGCCATCGGGTAATGCTCTGTTTTCAAATGGTTCATTTAGTCCTGCGGTAAATGTACCCGCATCTCTAAACTCCCCAGACTTTTCATCGATAAAACCTCCAAATCTATCAATTTTTTTAGGGGGTTTTAGAGATATATTTTTGGTAGATATGGCACCACCATTCGGGGGCCAGCCACCATTTAAACCTTTTTTGTTAAAAAATGACTCCAACTCCTTCCAGTTTTCTTGCTGAAACAGCTTATAAGCCCTCTCGGCATCCGGGCCGCCACTTTTAAACTCTTTAACTGATTTTTTAAAGTCATTGTAGCTGACAAATCGCGGAGAATCGTAGCTAAATCCCACGCTATTATCGTTGTTGTTTTTGCTGTTAGACTTTGATTTCCTATCCGCCGCATCCATATCCGTCTTCAGATCATCAAAGCTCTTCTTCGCAGCTTTAGCGGCTTGTTTGGCGCGGGCTTTGGTGTGGGCGGCGAGTTGTTTGCTGGCTTTGGCGAAGTCTACCAGCAGTTCGCCGAGCTTTTTAAACTTGGTCATGTGGCGGGCTTTGCTGCCCATAGAGGCCACAGCGCCTACACCGCCGCTTACGGCTGCCAGAATTGCCGTGAGGATGATTTCAAAGGCGGCACCGCCGCCCATTTCTGTGAGTTCGATGGCGTGTTGGGCTTTGGCCCTTTTTACCTATTTAGCCGCATGCGAAGTTTTTGAGATCATGGCGCAGGGTGATATCGCAAGTAAGGCGGTTTAATTCACTCCGCCCCCTTTACCGGGAGTTTATTTAGTGGCAGTGGGGAACAGCGAGCTTGGGTAGCGACGTGTACCTGTGGGATTTTGTTGATGGGTTATCTGCCCATGAGGCTATGTGGCTGCCAGAGAATTTTTAACACCTTATTTTTTAGGTCTTGCCGAAGGGTGGTATCGCAAGCAAGGCAGTTTAATTCACTCAGACCCCGTTACACTCCAGTTATCCGCCAATTACAAACAACGCTTTAAGGCTGGCAATACTTGATCTGCAATAGCTTCTCTCGGAATTTGAAAGGATTGCGGTGCAATATCCGTAATATGATCTAGGCGACTATAGTTTCGTAATGTATAACCTGGATTATTCTCTTCGCAGCAATGCCTACTTGGGCTTAAAACCAGCGATTCACCAGAAAATATATCGTCTACAGAAACGTCCCCTGGCTCGGCAGCTACCTTTAGCGGCTTGTTTTGTGCGCCAAGTTCTAGTTGACCTATAAGCCAACCCAATGAATTAAGTGGAAACTCTTCCTGAGCACACTCTCTTTTCTTTGTAAATATATCCATATAACTCGTCCAGAAAATGTAATGTGTTTTAGTTTTATAAAGACAAATTTTATCTCCAGGAAACACCCTATATTTAATCTCTTGGACATACTTCACGCCATCGTCAAGACTTAATGGATCAATGATTTTAAAACTTTCAATTATTTTTCTATTCATGCTAGCTACCAATTGGCACCAAATCTATCGTTACTACAGTTCCGGCTGATTGCAATTGTGAAAGTGGCGGCGTATTGTAATCCATAGTTAAAGTCTCGACTACTCCATAGTTTCCACCACCTGAAGCCGTATTTGCAGTAAGCCCATTGCCAGTAAACTCTGTATTGGCACCGATCTCAGTTCGAATACTATGACGCATTAAAAATTTTGATTTTTCAGACTCACTCATTTGGCTGGAAAATCTCTTAACTTCTCGCTGATTATACTGATTTCCGCCGCTTGACCAAAATTCCTCCATTTTTGTCGCATATTCGGCTTGGCATTCACTAGACATAACAGAGTCAATCAGGTCAGGATCTGCCTTTGCTAAATGATTTTTACTAGCATCACTTAAGTTATCCCACGTGGGCACAATGGTATTGTTACCATACTGATCTAGGTTTTCCCCCCTATCAATAATATGCATAACATATTCTTTATTGGGATCAAAATTAGATTGCGCACCCAAAACTTGATGGATTAATTTTGGATCAGAAACTGCCGCCTCAAGCTGATCAAATGAAGTCGTCCAAGCTGGGGCCAGCTTACTCTCCCGCTGAAAAACTAGAGTGGCATCTGGTGATGTATCTTTAGGTTGCACACTAACTAAAAATCTTTCGTTTGCAGTGGCCCCATTTTCCGCCATCGCAATTAACTCCTGATCTGAATACTTTGGCTTGTATTCAGGCAACCCAGCCTTTCTTCGCTGAATAATTTCTTTCCGGGCTTCTGCCAGCCTAGCCTTAGCCTCCTCTACAGATTTGATCGGGCGTTTTCTTCTCGGCTTCTCTATAGCCCTTGGCCTCTCCCCCTTCTGAACCGGGGCGTCCATATCCGTCTTCAAATCATCAAAGCTCTTCTTCGCAGCTTTGGCGGCTTGTTTGGCGCGGGCTTTGGTGTGGGAGGCGAGTTGTTTGCTGGCTTTGGCGAAGTCTACCAGCAGTTCGCCGAGTTTTTTAAACTTGGTCATGTGGCGGGCTTTGCTGGCCATAGAGGCCACAGCGCCTACGCCGCCGGTTACGGCTGCCAGAATAGCCGTGAGGATGATTTCAAAGGCGGCACCGCCGCCCATTTCGGTAAGCTCAATGGCGTGTTGGGCTTTGGCCCTTTTAACTTATTAGCCGCATGCGAAGTTTTTGAGGTCTTGGCACAGGGTGATGTCGCAAGTAGGGCGGTTTAATTCACTCCGACCCCTTTATCCAGACCCCTTTATCCAGACGATCCACTTCCCGGATCGCTTGGAAAAATACATCAGCCTATGAGGCTATGTGGTTGACACAGAATTTTGAACACCCTCTATGTGGATGACACAGAATCTTGAATACCTTATTTTTGAGATCTTGCTGAAGGGTGGTATCGCAAGCAAGGCAGTTTAATTCACTCCGCCCCCTTTACCGTCATTCCAGATCAAGACCAACTATACACATCAGGCTTTTTTAGTTTTCATTAGGCCATGAATTCTGTTAAGTGCACTAGCCCTTTCTACATCAGAATCAAGCAACAACATCTTTCGAATTATCTCAAACTCTTCAGGAAGATTTTTTTGATCCCGCGAATACAAATAGTTGCACACTCCCAACAACGCCGTTTTAATTACTTGGCGTGAAGTTTCGACCTCCAGCAGCTTAGCACAAAATATAGCATAATTCATTGGACTTAAAATTCTCTTCAGCACTCTACCGAGCGCTGATCGCCTCATGTCCCAACTTCTATCCCCATAAAAAATTCCGTCCTTCATCCTTTCAATGTAATTATCTTCTCCAGTAAAACGATAAAGCATGTAAGAAATATAAATATATCCATGCTCCGAACGTTCTAACCTCTCTAGGCGACCCTCCAAGAACCTCCTCCAATCATCACCCAACAAATTTTCGGTAAACTCCAGTAGCCATTCAGCACCCTCCTCAACATTATCTAGCAATAATTCAATCGCCTGCGCTCTTTCCTCTCCGACTAGATTAGTCAAATTTACATTGTCAAAATATTGCCTTTCTGTAGGATGGGCATTTATCTCCGCTGCAATTTTATCCAGCTCTGACCTACTCAATCGCCTGCTCCACTTATATTTATAGCCATTTCAGAAATTTGCTCCTTATTGTACACCACTCTTTGACGTCCATTTAAATCTAAAATTTCAATCGACTCTACTTTTCCTTCGCCCGCAATTGTCGGCAGCTCTCTTGTTCTCCAAATTTTACTACCACCATCCAAAAATGCTTCATCGCTGTGTACTACGCGAACTTTCCCACCAACTCCTGACGCATATTTTTCAGAGAAATCACCCCAAAACTGACCACTTATTGGACTATTATTTAACTGATCCCAATTATTAACTATTCGTCCACCTTTAGTCGTTTCAAGCGATACCCCATTAGCCTCTCTCGCAAATTCAGCAGCTTTATCAAGCGCACCTTGTTGATATCCAGACCAGAAAAATGCTCCGTCTTTGGGCGAATCAACATCTAGCCTAGCCAAAAGCTCTGCCGGACTATCATCATCTAAATAATCAGCCAATATTTCCCTAGCCTCCTCTATTAACCGGTCACGTTTCTCTATGTCATTACGTAACTCAGCCTCATGAGCTTGCTCCGAAAGCTCACTAACCTTTTTTCGATCGCTATCCGCAAGCGACAATATTGATTTATCGTTTACCTTTTCTCTAGTAGCCTTCGGCCTCTCCCCCTTCTGAACCGGGGCATCCATATCCGTCTTCAAATCATCAAAGCTCTTCTTCGCAGCTTTAGCGGCTTGTTTGGCGCGGGCTTTGGTGTGGGCGGCGAGCTGTTTGCTGGCTTTGGCGAAGTCTACCAGCAGTTCACCGAGTTTTTTAAATTTGGTCATGTGGCGGGCTTTGCTGGCCATAGAGGCCACAGCGCCTACGCCGCCGGTTAAGGCTGCCAGAATAGCCGTGAGGATGATTTCAAAGGCGGCACCGCCACCCATTTCTGTGAGTTCGATGGCGTATTGGGCTTTGGCCCTTTTTACCTATGAGCCGCAGGCAAAGTTTTTGAGGCCCCGGCGCAGGTGATGTCGCAAGTAAGGCGGTTTAATTCAC
This sequence comes from Simiduia sp. 21SJ11W-1, assembly GCF_024138675.1. Classification (NCBI taxonomy): domain Bacteria; kingdom Pseudomonadati; phylum Pseudomonadota; class Gammaproteobacteria; order Cellvibrionales; family Cellvibrionaceae; genus Simiduia; species Simiduia sp. 21SJ11W-1. Next base: position 2,695,634 of record NZ_CP090959.1, read on the forward strand.
TCCGGCCCCTTTATCCCCAGCTGATCAAGGCTAGTCGACCAATATTTTGAACCTTTACCTGAGGCCCCATCCATAGTCATGCCCATCGCTCCGCTAAGGTGTTCTGATGGACTGTCTCGATGTACCAGATATTTTGTCTCGATAAATCTTACTTGGAATCGTTCAGCGCCAACATTCCCATGCTCTGCCAAGTAAGCTAGCTCATCATCGGTATATTTTGGCCTGTAACCTTCGCGGGTAATCTGAGCACGCCTTTCGGACAATCGAGCATTTGCCTCAGTCAGATTGCTGGCATGGTATTTCTTTACTGCAATATTCTGACTTCTTGCGTTTGAGTTCGAATCTACGTCAGCAACAGCGTTACTCCCCTTCGGCCTCTCCCCCTTCTGAAGCTTGGCTTGCATATCCGTCTTCAGATCATCAAAGCTCTTCTTCGCAGCTTTGGCGGCTTGTTTGGCGCGGGCTTTGGTGTGGGCGGCGAGTTGTTTGCTGGCTTTGGCGAAGTCTACCAGCAGTTCACCGAGTTTTTTAAACTTGGTCATGTGGCGGGCTTTGCTGGCCATAGAGGCCACAGCGCCTACGCCGCCGGTTACGGCTGCCAGAATAGCCGTGAGGATGATTTCAAAGGCGGCACCGCCGCCCATTTCTGTGAGTTCGATGGCGTGTTGGGCTTTGGCCCTTTTAACTTATTAGCCGCATGCGAAGTTTTTGAGGTCTTGGCACAGGGTGATGTCGCAAGTAAGGCGGTTTAATTCACTCCGCTTCCTTTACCGGACCCCTTTACCGCTAGAGCTTAAATTTCTTGAATATTTGTATCTTTACCGCCTTTCCAGCTTATCCTTTTAAATTTACCATTTATTAAACCTAGATCCCTCAGATGTTCAAATACCTCCGATGGGCACCATTCTTTTCCGTCCGAAAAAAGAACTCCTATTGCTCTTAATTTTTCAAATATATTTGCTTTTTCAAGATTATTGGAAGCATTTATTTCAAATTGATTTTTATCTATTTTTTTAAATCCGAGTTGTATCAGTTTATTCGAAACGTCTTTGTCGTCAGCATAAACCTTTACTTTGTCTAAATCTGCCTTATCTACGTAGGAGTAATTCACTTAACTATAATCTCCGCAATTGTTTTTACATCGTTTGAATCGACTGTTGGTATGGATTCAATTACCAGTTCCGGCGCTCCGCCCGGCAGGTGCTTTCCTGGCCCAAGAAAATACTTATTGCCTTCTAGTGGGCTCCGAGTCAACTTGTCGTTTATATTTTCTACTTTTCTAATTTTAAATCCGCCATTAAGTGTTCCAGGCTCCAGCCCGAAGTCCTTCTCTAGCTTAGCTACGTCGGCAGCGTTAATGCTTGTCATATTTTGGAAGTCTCCGAGCACGTCCGATATCCCCTGGCTGTCCGAAACAAACGTTCCATTACGACCTATTGTAGGGTAACTGTCCCAAGAGGTAGGGCTGATGTTGTAGCCTACATTGTCTTCTAGCATTTGGTGTTGACGCTTCCTTGCTTGCCGTATTCGAATTTCTTCAGACGTTGCCGTGACCCTATTACTATTTTTTCGCGCCCTCGGCCTCTCCCCCTTCTGAACCGGGGCATCCATATCCGTCTTCAAATCATCAAAGCTCTTCTTCGCAGCTTTGGCGGCTTGTTTGGCGCGGGCTTTGGTGTGGGCAGCGAGTTGTTTGCTGGCTTTGGCGAAGTCTACCAGCAGTTCACCGAGTTTTTTAAATTTGGTCATGTGGCGGGCTTTGCTGGCCATAGAGGCCACAGCGCCTACACCGCCGGTTACGGCTGCCAGAATAGCCGTGAGGATGATTTCAAAGGCGGCACCGCCACCCATTTCGGTAAGCTCAATGGCGTGTTGGGCCTTGGCGTAATCCCACGCGAAGTTTTTGAGATCTTGCCGCAGGGTGGTGTCGCTCCACACCAGGTCTGCCGCTTCCATGGCCTCGGCCATTTGTTGCTTGCTGATTTGGCTTGGGTCGAACCCCATCACCTCTACCACTTCGCGCCACTCGGCGGCCATGTGGTTTTTGGCGTAGACCTCTAGAAAATTGTCTTCACCCCAGGCATTTTTAGCCGAGGTGTACTGGTTGTGCAGGCGCACCACGGGGTTTACCAGGTCGCTCACCTCTTTTACCCAGCACAATAGGCCCCAGGCGGCTTTGCCGAGGCCCGTCATGGCGGCGCCCGTATTAATCAGGCCTTTATTCAGGCTACTTTCTTTGCTGAGTAACGCTTCGTGGCGGGCGGCCTCCTGCCGCTCTGAAAGCAGAATCGCCCCCAGCGCTTGGCGAATTTTCATGCGCAGCACTGAGCGCGGGTCTTCAATGGGTGTGAGGCTGGTATCGGCTTGCACTACCAAGTGCGAGTTGCAAATGGCCTCGGCCACGCGCTGGGCGGGTGTGCGGGTTACCGTGGGAATGGCATGGCGGTGCAGGCTGCTGCGGTTTACCGGCGTTTCACGCAGGTGGCGCGGGCGGTGATCTGTGCCGCCAAAAAAACAGCGCAGCACTTCTGAAAGCTGCTCGTTACTTAGCCGCTCTACAAAACTGCTGGCCTCTGCGTGGCCGCGACATATGTTATGGGTATTGCAGGGCCCGGAGCCCCAACCGTGAAGAATGCGAAACCGGCGACCCATCGGGTCGGTTAGACTTACTGACATTTCCTTGTCCTGATCAGCAATCACCTGAGCTGGGCATTATGCGCACGATTGCCCTGCGAGGCACCTTTTGCCGCTTTTTTAGCCAAGCCCGCCTGCCCGCGCACAGCTAATTGGGACAGGCGAACCAGCATGGCGCATTGAGCCTTCAGCGCGTAAACACCACACATGCCAGATTTTCAACAGTGCTGGCTGCAAACCTTTGCCAAACTTGCACTAACACGCCTGCCTGACTATGCGGATCAACGACTCTGACCCTATTGATCCCTTAACAGTACAGGCTGCAAACCTTTGCCAAACCTGCACTAACACGCCTGCCTGATTATGCGGATCAATAACTCTGGCCCGAATGGCACTATTGGCCCTTGGGTGCGACCTTTAAAATCTTGCCGTTTTTGGCATCGGTGAGCAGGTAGAGAGCGCCTTCAGGCCCTTCGTATACCGCGCGCAGCCGTGCGCCAACCTCTTTAAACAGCGCTACCTGATGCGCGGCCTGGTTGCCTTGCATCTGCACCCAGCGCACCTCGTTGAACTTCAAGCTGCTGCTGAGCAAATCGCCCGCCATGGCGGGGAAGGCCTTGCCGCTGTACACAATTAACGAGGCCGGGGCGATTGAGGGCGTCCAGTTAACCAGCGGCTGCTCCATGCCGGGGTACTCTGTGTAAGGCGTGATAGAAGCCCCGGAGTAGTCGCGCCCGTAGGTGATTACCGGCCAGCCGTAATTTTTGCCGGGCGCGAGAATATTAATTTCATCGCCGCCTTTGGGGCCATGCTCGTTGCTTAACAGCAGCTTGCGCTTGGCATCGTATGCCATGCCCTGCGGGTTGCGGTGACCCAGGGAATAAATGGCTGGGTGGTAGGCTTTTTGGTTTACGAAGGGGTTATCTTCCGGAATGCGCCCGTCATCGTGAATGCGCACCACCTTGCCCAACAGGCTATCGGTTTTTTGGGCGTCTTCCCGGTAGTTGTAACCATCACCAATGCCCATTACCAGTGTGCCATCCGGCAGGAAATCCAGCCGGCCGCCGTAGTGTACGGGGGTATCTTTCAGGGGGGTTGCCGTAAAGACTTCTTCCACATCCACAAAGGCCTCGCCCTTTACGCGCCCACGCACCAAACGCAGGGCGTTTTCTTTGGGCGAGCCCCAGGCAAAGCTTAAATACACCCAACCGTTATTGGCGTAATCTGGGTGTAACTTAAGGTCGTGCAGGCCGCCCTGGCCTTTAAAGTAAGTAGCTGGCACGCCCGTTAAGGGCGCTGATACCGCGCCATCTTTTACCAGGCGCAAGGCACCGCTGCGCTCACTCACCAGCAAGCGGCCATCAGGCAAAAACGCCATGGCCCAGGGCAGGTTTAACCCCTCTGCTACTGTATTGATGGTGTAATCACCCAGTGTTTTGGGGGCTTGGGGCGCCTTGGTATCCGGGGCTTCTGCCTGCGCCAGCTGCCCGGCAGCGAGCACGGCAGCAAGCACGGCACACGACACAGGGGTTAACAGGCCACGCCAAATGCGCGCGCAGGTATACGGCTTCATAATTTTCTCCAATTTGGCAACAGGCACACTCTACTGGGTTGCCTGCCGGCATTTCAATGCACCAGGCGCCATGGCTCACACCCGAACGCAGGCATCATAGCGATGGGCAAAGTGTGCGGCTAAATTTCTGCCCGGCTTTATTTCATAGCCAAACCGTGCTGATATAGCACGGGCTTTCAGCAACAAAGGGAATTACGCATGTTTTTAAAACACCGATTACTGCCATGGCTGCTGGCCTCTTGCGTGGGGTTTGTGTTGGCAAGTATCAGCCAATCGCAATTTGTGCTGCACCGTTTGGCAGAAGTGGGCGTGGCGCTGCCTGTGGGCGTGCGGGTAGATTTCACCCTGGGGGATTTGCTTGGCCTGGCACCTGCGTATTTGCCCATTATCGCCATAGGCCTGGCCATTGCCCTGCCCATTGCAAGCTGGCTTTCGCAGCGGTTGGCAGCGCAAGCGGGACTTCGCACAGCGCTGTTTACACTGGCAGGTTTTTGCACCATGGCCACCATTTTATTAAGCATGGAGCCCATCATGAACATTACAGTGATCGCGGGCAGCCGCGGCATAGCCGGCCTTTTGGGCCAGTGCCTGGCAGGCGCAGCCGCAGGTTGGCTTTATGCGCTTACAGCACCGCCAGCAGCTTCTTCGCAACCAGCTTAAAGCCTGCAGAGTTGGGGTGAATCTCATTGCGCCAATGCTTTTCAGAAAGCGTGCCTTGGGTATCTACCACCGTAAAGCGGCCAGGGTATTCCACCGCCAGCGCCTGAAGCATTGCGCGAAATTGCTCCAGCAGGTATTGCACCACTTCAGCCATAAAACCCACATCCTGATACCCCAAATATTTAAACACCGGGTACATCCAGGATTCGCCAATGGGAAATAAATCAAACAGCGCATAGCCGCGCTTGTTGGGTATGGGGTAGTCGTAGCAGTGGGTAACAATGCGCGTATTGGGGTTGTGGGAAAACTGCATCACCCTGTGAATCAGCTCTTCATACACCGCGCGCAGCTGCAGCAGTTTGTTTTGCAGGCGATCTTGGTGCACAGCCGCCAGCCTGTCGCCGCCGGGCGTGAAGGGTTTAACCAGGTAATCCAGATCGTAGCGGCCCACTATGTCGTTACCGCCGCCGGAAAACAGCAAGTAATCGAAATGGGTATTGCTGATGCGCTTCATTAGCGCCAGCTTCTGCTCACCGCTAAGCATGGTTAGCGCCTCATCGCCATTGCTGGCGGTGGCGTAAATTACCAGGTGATCTTTTTTTGCCAGGTGATGCACGATGTTGGCAGGCTTGCCGAAGGCGAGGTAGCGCCGGGGGTAGGCAAACCAGGAATCACCCTCGGCCAAAATGCGCTTGGCTTCCGGGCGCTCGGCGGTCAGCTCGTCAAACTCGCGGGAATCGGAGGTATAGGGCACGGCATATCCTTACGCTATGACTTTTCTATTTTTGCAGGCCAGCGCTATTACACAGCCGGCCTGTAATGGGAAATCTGCAGCCTTTTAATGGTGCCGAATTGCACCAAATTTATTCGCCTAGGCTTCATGGCTACTTCACTCAGCAGAGAGCCGCGCTTTGCGTTCGTCGTAATAATCCACAACACCTGCAACTGCATCTTCATCAAATTCGCGCAGGCCACTGAGCACCAGGCACTTTTCACCGCGCCCTACCACTGTATTGCCGTCTTTAAATTCAAAGGCCACTTTCACCTGGCCGCGCTTGCCTTCCACGCTCAGGCTGCTACCTGCGGGCGCCAGTTGCAGGTCTGCAATGTCTAGCCTGTCGAACTGCAGGTGCATGGATTGGTAAATCACCATGGGGCGCGCGGGGTTAATCATCACATTTTTATCGCGCCACAGGGGCACCAGAATGTGCGGGAAGGTATGGCCAGAAAACGCCACATAAGCGCGGGTTAGCTTTTCAATGAGCGCGGCATCCTGGCTGCTGGCGCCGCTGCGCGCCACCGCCATATACACCTTGCCTGCGGCGTCTTTCACCTGCAGGCCGGCCTCACCTTCATGAAAGTGCAGTGCCACATCTTCCTGCACCATATCGGCAAAGGTGAAATCCATGGTTTGCGAAAGGCCATTTTGCGCAAGCGTTACGGCAAACAGCAAATCACCGGGCACGCAAAAGCGCTTGGCATCGGTATCGTGAATGGGGTTGAAATCATCGGCAATCTGCTTGGCAAAACGGCTTGCCTGGGCCCGAGTGAACGAAAACTCTTGACCAGATTGATTTAAAAAGTCACTTAACCACATGCTGAACTGCCTGATTCTAATACGAAAGCGCGATTATACAGGCTTGCGGAGGGATGCAAAGGCTCTCAACGAGCCTGCAAAGGCAATACACCTACACCACTGCCGCAGTTTCGCGCCACGCTACCTGTGCCACTAACACCGGGGGTTCAATACCTCCACCAAACTACCAGCGGAAGACAGACGCGGCAGGGATATGCCGATGCCATCGACATACCGGCAACGTGCAGAAAACAGCGTTTTTATGGGCACATCACCCAAAGTACTCCACCACCCAGGCACACACCTGCGCCACCGTCACCTCAGCCAGCGCGATGGTTTTGTAGTTACCATCCGGATCAACATCCCGCCGGCCAAACAGGTAACTTACCTGCTCTGGCTGGGCATCGTGCAAAATCAGCAAAATGCGCTTGTTGGAAACCAGGCAATCCACCGTAATGACATCCGCACCTATACCACTGGCACGCATCTGCCGGTTGATACCCACCACGGGGTTAATGTGCGCATAATCGCGCTGAATACGCGCATGAGCCTCGGTTAACACCTCTGAGAGTGTGCTGAGTTGCGGCGTAAGGGGAAATTGTTGGGGGGCCATAACATTACCGGTGTGAGAAAAGGGCATTATGGCATATGGAATAAAAAGAGCGGCAAAGCACTAACAGCTAACAGCTAACAGCTAAAAAGCAATTTTTACTATCCTGACATCGAAAATCAAATACAAACAAAGCAAGTGTTTACCGCCGGCGACTTTCCCAGTACTCGCCAGCCAGATAGCCCAAAACAAACGCCTTACTCTCTTCATCCAACGCTTGCCACTGTTGCCAATCGGCGGCCAAACGCGCCTCGCGCTCTAAACGTGCGTCTTCAGCCAACTGCTCATACATCACTCGCAAAGGTTGAAAATGGCCAACCATTGCGGCGTTGATTGCGCATCTGGATTCTTCTGTCATTGTTGCCAGCTCCACAATGTTTCAATGGCTAAAAGCGTTAACTTCGCTTGCGCCGCTGAATATGAAATTCGTGCTCAGCCCTGAAAATAATATGCCCCTGCGGGCAGGCCCACTGGGTGGCCGAGCTTAACAAACCGTTCGCCCACCCCGCCTCGACCTTTTCCCGCACCGCTTCCTGTGCGCCCTTATTGCACTCCAGGCAAGCTACACTCACAGGCCCATTACGAAACAGATTGTAGTGAAATATAAATTCATCCAGGTAAGGCACCACCAGCGGCTGCATGAGCGCAGGCAATTGGGTAATTTCTTCCGTAGATTGCACATCCGCGTTTTGCAGCCAAATTGGCAGCGCCTGCGTTGCAACCTGAACATCCACATCGGAATGCCAGCCCGATGCGGCATGGTGCTTGGCCCAGCGCAATAGATCTTGTGCGGCAAGCGTAACCTCACAATTACAAAACGGCTGACTTTCACGCGCGCCAAGCACCTGCACTTGCGCACTGCAGCGTGGCAAGCTTTGCAGGTAATTTGCCACCAGCGCATTGTAATCAGGCTGTATTTTTTGCAGCTTTTCTGGCTTTTTGAACAATCGGTGGAAAAATTTCATGGCATGTTTGCTTTATCAGGTTGCCCGAATAAATCCAGCTGCCGGTATTTAACGTTATCTAACACCTGGCGCCGAATATCGCGCACCAGTGCATGGCAACCCAGCGACTGCAATTCCTGCGCAACGCAGATTAAGCCAATCTCCACGTTTGCCGGCAGATTGGTGTAGCGGTGCAGCGGCCAATCATCAGAATTTTTGCCGCCAACCTTGCGCCAGAACTGCACCAGCGTTTTGATGGCCGAGCACGAAAGCGCCCTTTCAAAATCGGCACCATACAACCGCTGCAGCGCTGCCTCTGCACTCATGAGTGTGCCGCCAGTGCCGCATCAATGGCCTGTAGCGCTTCCAGTGCACCCATGGGCAGGCACACTGCGCCTGGCTTTTCCGATTGCGGTTCACGCGGATTAATGCGGATCAGCTGCCCACGGCGGCTATCACCTTGCCGCCGCACGGAAGGAATGGCCGTACCCGCACCACACTCCACAATTACCAGCCTTTCTACGTCTGCCAGCCAGCGTTCCAGCTGCCGCTTCTGGTGGCTGGCACGCACGCTGTTCCAGTGGCTGTCGCCAAACATCAGGATATTGGGCCGCGCTAGCCCACCGCAGTGCGGGCACTTGGGTAGTGGCGGCGCGGCAAGGCAGCGCGCTTCATCAATTTGCAACCCGGCTTCTGGCGCGGGCCAGATATCAAGCTCGCAACAATCCACACATTGCAGGTGATTTATAGATCCATGGCACTCCACCACCCGCGCGGGGTCAAACCCTGCCCGCTGGTAATGGCCATCCACATTGCTGGTAAATACAAAGTACCCCTTCGGGCATCGCTCGCCCCATGCCCGCAACAATCCAAAGCCCCCATGGGGCTGTGTACGGCGATACAGGTTCAGCCGGTGGCCATAAAACCCCCAGGCCAACGCCGGCGACTGGCTGAACTGGGCCGGATTGGCGATGGCCTCAAACCGCACACCCGATGCCGCCAAAGCAGGGTATGCGCGCCAAAAGCCTTCGTTACCGCGAAAGTCCGGCAGGCCGGAATCTACCCCCATGCCGGCACCACCGGTAACCAGCAAACCATCCGCTGCGGCAATTAACGCAGCGGCGCGATTGATTAATGCCTGATCCGCCTTGCTCATTGAGCCTCCTCTTCATCGCCTCCAAACAGGCTGCCCTGCTCGGGAATGGGAATACCGTGGGCTTCACAATGCTGGCGAATCAGCAACTCCACCATATTGGCCACCGACCGGTGCTGGCGCTCGGCAGCAATGCGCAAAGACTCTTTTAATATCGGGTCTATTCGCAGGTTCAAGGTGGCTGTTTTTTTGGGCGCCAAAACGGACTCCTCACAAAGTGTTGTAAATGTAACGCGTTTGTATGCTATACCTGTACAGCAGAAAATCAAGCACTTTACAAAACACACCAACGAAAGGATGCAGCCATGCCCCAGCTACCCAGCGGACGCCACGTAGCGCTAGACCCAGCCCCCTTAAGATCACTGATAGACAAAATACTGGATGAGGAATCGGTAACAATATGGCCGCTGTTGGCTATACAAAAACCCATAGACTGCCTGCAACACCTGGAAGTTATCTACCTGGTGCCAGATCAAGGCGAGGCACTGCAACTGGCACCAGGCTCACTGCCACTGGATGCCAACCTGCAGAAACAACCCACCGGCCTAAAACCCCGAGACGTACTCCACCCCGATTTCAACTGGCCCCGCGAAGACAAACTGGCCTTTGCAAACTACCTACAAGGCCCGCGTGTGGCTGCCTATCTGGAAAAGCAATTTGAACGGGTGATGGAGGTAAAACAGGCATTAAAAGAGCATGGCACCGGGCTTGAGCAGTGGGAGGTGCATACCTGGGAGGCTGGGGTGCATCCGGTGCAGGAAAACAGCTAGCCGAAAGGGCAATCAGGAAGCTGCACCCCTAGCCATCAAACAAAAGATGAAAAAATCTCCTGCAATCTGGCCTGAATTTTCATCTTGTATCAACAGGTGGAATTTCTTTAAAAGCAGATGCAGCTGAAATCCAGTCACGGATTTCCTCGATAAGTGGGCCGAATGGTATTTGGCCCCTTGCTTTCAATCAGCACACCACTCATTTCTTGGGTACGATAGCTTGATGCGAGCCCCATTTACCTATGATCCGCAGGCGAAGCCTTTGAAGGCTTGGCGCAGCGTACTGCCGCAAGCAAGGCGGTTTAATTGGCTCTGATCCTATTGATCCTATTGATCCTGACTAAGCCACTGCTGCAGCAAAGGTGGCATACAAATCACCGGGCAACAAAAAATCTAACTTCCAAGTAATACCCATGGGTCGCTCAGATTCATGCGATACATATCTGGCTGGCCCCAAAAACCAGAAGGCTCTCTCCTCAGTATTTTCACGGGCAAATAACATAATTGATGAGCCTTCATTCACATGATTACAATAGCGCTTACCCGTTGGGCTAATCGCAGTTATCGAAGACTGCGTTTCCCAGTGTATTAGCTCACGACTGATGGCATAATCACGGTATCGTGTGGTTGGGGAGAAATTTCCAGCTGATTTATCGAGTGTAAAAGCACACACATCTGACTTTTCTCCCTCAACCCATAAAACACCCTCGCGCCACGGCCTCGTTTTTGCGGCATCCCCTACGCCAAATGCAGCAAGTATTTCTATTCTTGTGTACTTCCCGTGAATTTGAAGCGGAACATTGCTATGCGAACTCACTGGCTGGTGCACATGATCTATTCTCTGCCTTAAAAATGTGAACAGCTCATTCAGCTCGGCAATCACTTGTGGATGCTGCCAAAGCACTTCAACACCCTGGTCAAGTAGCATATCTTTTTCTAAAACTTGGTCACACATCGCAGCTACCAACATGCGAACCATTCTTTTCTCGCGTTCTGATAAAACATCTAACTTAGGGGGTGTTGAAGCCTTCAGAACACCAAGATAGAAATCCAACCGCGCTTCATCATCGATATGAAGCATACGGCCAATCGCACGTCGTAACTTCAACTCATTAGGGCCCGGTAGTTGTATCCCAATACCTACTGCGTCTAGAAAATCTGACCATGACTTTTGAGACGCATAAATATCCGTCAACTCCATACCCGTCTCGTACAAATACGTCTCAATGCTTGGGCTAAATCCAGCTGCTATTAGCGAGCGCAACTCTTCAACTTTGTCATTCCATCGACTGGGCAGTGCTGACTTAAGGCTCTCCAGTACAATCTGGCTCGCCTTCTTGTCCAACTCCATATGGCAACCGGCGGGAAGATAAGGAAAAGCATTTTCAACTTGCGATTGCACAAACTTTCTAGATCCCCCCAGCAGCGCAATGAGCCTCTTGTCAAATCGAAACTCTCGGCGATGCATGCCGACAAAATCTAATACTGTGCACTGTAATTTATCCCTACTCTTTCGTAGGCCTCGGCCTAGTTGCTGCAAAAATAATGTAGCACTTTCAGTTGGTCTCAACAGTAGGAGCGTATCTACTGTGGGAATATCAACACCTTCATTAAATAGGTCCACAGAGAACAAAATCTGTATCTTGCCATCCGCCAGCATATTCAACGCTTCACGTCGCTCCGCATGCGGTGTATCACCCCAAACCGCTGCTGCAGCAATGCCTGCTTTGATAAACTGACATGCCATGAACTGTGCGTGTCTAACACTTACGCAGAAGCCTAACGCCTTCATTGAAAATGGATCATCTACTCGTTTAGCAACCTCTTGTATAACAAGGCGAACCCATGCCTCACTCGACGTGTACAAATTACTGAGCTCCTGAATGTCGTAACCTACTCCCCTACGCCAAGGTATTGCTCTTAAATCTAAACCATCGTGGATACCATAATAGGAAAAAGGTGCTAAGCGATGTTGGTCAATAGCATCCCACAATCGAAGTTCAGCCGCGATGCGGCCATCAAACCACTCAAGAATTGATAAACCATCCGTACGTTCTGGGGTAGCTGTTAGGCCCAACAACTCCACGGGCTTCACGTGTGATAGGAGTTTTTTATAAGAGGGAGCTGCCGCATGATGAAACTCATCAACAATCACAATATCGAAATGATCCACCGCTAGATGCGAATACCCAGCCGCGTTCAATGACTGTATAGAAGCAAACACAGCGTCAAAATTTGAGGGACGGTGGCTACCAACCCACTTCTCGCCAAAAGTAGGCTCACGCATTGCGTACCTAAAGGTAGCTAAGCTTTGATCTAAAATTTCTTCCCTATGTGCCACAAACAACAGCCGGCAGCGGGGAAGCATTTTCCGCAGCCGGGAGTAATCAATGGCCGCCATCACCGTCTTGCCGGTTCCCGTAGCGGAAACCAATAGGTTTCTATGATGGCCTTGACGTCTAGCCACAACCACCTGCTCTAACAGCCGCTCTTGAAAAGGTTCCAACCTGAGCTCTATAGGACTTAGAATGATTGTAGGGCCGGATACCCGAGTGCGTTCTGTCTCCTTAATAAATTCATCGCGATCAAAATTCCGGAAATCCCCACCGGTCCAATAGGCATCAAATACAGAAGCCATCTTGCGCAACACATCGGGGTTACGTAAACCTGATACTCGAACATTCCACTCCATCCCACTGACTTGCGCAGAATGGGTAAGGTTGGATGAGCCTATATACGCCGTTGACGCACCGGAGGAGCGGTGAAAATGCCAAGCTTTCGCATGCAATCGAGCTCCAGTCGTATCGTAAGAAACTTTGATATCAGCGCCCAATTTCTGAAGCAGTTCTAATGCCTCCAGCTCAGTCGATGCTGTATAAGTTGTTGTCAATACACGAAGGCTTGGTCTTTTCTCGGCTCGCTGACAATGTTCTCGTAAGTTGTCGATAAACGGTCTTATACCACTGCGACGAATAAACGCCATGATAATATCAATCCGGTTTGCGGACGCAATTTCTGTAACGATCTGAGAGCCCACACGCGGCTCTCCTGGCGCATTGGTAAGTAATGTGGTGTCTAACAATGGGGTTAATGGGCGATCCATTTCAGCGACACTACCATCAGGCCTCAAAGTTAAAATGGAGGATAGAAACTCATTCGTTTCCAGCGGCTGATCATCTTGCACGCCAGCTTTGCTAATCGTTGTACCGATACTTGACACCAATTCACGAACCAACCGGACACCTATCTCGACACGATCCTTATCGTTAACCGTAGAGAGCGCTCTTTCTACCACCTTGCCAATATGCATAGCTAAACGATCACTGACTTCAGCAGGGTGAAGTTTTTTCCTCTGAACAGAAACCACTTCATCATCTAGAGCCTCTAATTCACGATTAACTGACTCGGTAATAATCGCTTCATAAATTCCAACCTTAGATCTACTACCAGCCATTTCGCATTACCTATTTATTTGATTCCAATGAATCAGAATCTAATGAGGTAGAAACCATCTTTTTATATCGTTCGACCAAGGGAATATCAGCTGGCGCCCAGTCAACACTGCCCAATTCATCCAACGAAAGCCAGCGTAACTCATCGTGGTCAACCAGCTCAAAATTCCCTTCTACATGCTCAACCTGATAAGCCAACAAACGGACAACTTTAGCACCGTAATCGTAGATACTTTCACTAATGAAATTGCCAACACGGGTCGTAATACCTAACTCTTCCAAGAGTTCGCGTTCTAAGCATTGCTCAGGTGTTTCACCTGCCTCTATCTTTCCTCCTGGAAATTCCCAATAACCAGCGAGATGCATACCCGGCTTCCGACGCGCAGAGAAAATTCTATTATTTTTTACGATAATCGCAGCTGCCACATCAATTTTCTTTTTCATTGAGCACTGATATGGGAGTGGTGTGGGACGTTTGTGTTTAGGCGTGGTAACAATTTAACACTCGGCATTCTCGCCACTCCTTATGCAATCAATGTGAATCATATAGCGTTTCCCGGCTGCCCTGATATTAACCAAAACACAATTTAAGTGCCAGAAAACTAAAACAATTGTTTGGTTTTCATGTGGTCAAAAAATTATCTAAAATGCTTACTGAAAGCACCTAGCTGCAATCACCTCTCAGCGTCGCTATCGGGACAACCACTTTAATTCCCCATGCGCTCAGCCCAACAAAACAACCAAACCACTACTTACTCCCCCCCCGCAACGAAACGTCTGGTCTCAGTGCGGTTAGTACCGGTCTTGCATGCCTTTTGTTTTTGAGTAAGCATAGGTGTAGCCGTTGATGTTGGTTTCTGGCCAACCCAGTACTTGGCCTTGTTTGACACAGATGTCGCTTATCTCAGGGGGCAGGTATTTGTAGCCGGTGTTGTGTTGTGAGTTGGGGTCATGCTTTGTCCTTTAATACGCTCTTGCACTTCCTTGCCCAAATTCCGTGGGCATTGGAAAGTTAACTCATTTAATACATTTGTACCAGAGCAGGTACGAGTAGCGCCCGGCAGCCTAGCTTTTAAGCTTGGCGCGATATTCACCAATTGTGCAGACTACCCGCCACCTTAGCTTTTGGCGGCCTGCCGCCCCCCCCTTTTCCATTTCGCCCATGCGCCGCTATGCTTTACCCATTCCACACAGAAACCAAAAGGACACATTATGACCAAGGCCCTACAGCTGTTTTCTGAAATCAAGCAGAGCGGTGCGCTGGAAGTGAGTTTGCGGGAGGTGGCGGTGCCGGAGCCGGCGGCCGGGCAGGTGCTGGTGCGCATGCAGGCAGCGCCTATTAACCCCTCTGACATGTGGCCGCTGTTTGGCCCGGCCGAAATGCGTGAGGCCAAGTTGAGTGATGATGGCATGGCGCTGCGCGCGCCTGTGTTGCAATCTTGGCTTGGGGCTATGAAATCCCGCTGGGATCAGGCGCTGCCCGTGGGCAACGAGGGCGCCGGTGTGGTTGAAAAGGCGGGTAAAGGTGCCGAGCATTTGGTTGGCAAAACCGTGGCGGTGATGGGCGGTAGCTGCTACGCGCAATACTGCTGTGTGCCCATGCACAGCTGCCTGCCCCACCAGGAGGGTATTACCCCGCGCGAAGCCGCCTCCTCTTTTGTGAACCCGCTTACGGCATTGGGCATGGTTGAAACCATGCGCATGGAGGGCCACACGGCGCTGGTGCACACGGCGGCGGCCTCGAACCTCGGCCAGATGCTGAACCGCATATGCATTGAAGACAAGGTGCCCCTGGTAAATGTGGTGCGCAAGCCTGAGCAGGCCGAGCTATTAAAAGCGCAAGGCGCGCAATACGTGGTGGATTCCAGCCAGGCAAGCTACCGCAAAGATTTGTACGCCGCCATTGCCGCCACCGGCGCCACGCTGGCCTTTGATGCCACCGGCGGTGGCGAGCTTGCGAGCGATATTCTGGCCACCATGGAGGCCTACCTAAGCCGCGATATCAAGGGCCTGAACACCTATGGTTCTGATACCTACAAACAGGTGTATTTATATGGCGCACTGGATGTAAGCCCCACCATTTTGCGCCGTGCCTACGGTATGAGCTGGGGCGTGGGCGGCTGGCTGCTGCCACGCTTTATTGCCAAGGTGGGTATGGAGCGCGCGGTGCAACTGCAACAACGGGTGGCCAAAAACATTAAAACCACCTTTGCCAGCCAGTTCACCGAAGAGATTACCCTCAAAGATATGTTGAAGCCCGAGGTGATCAAGCGCTATACAGAAAAGAAAACCGGCACCAAGTTTTTGGTGAACCCCACTCTTTAACTCACTGTAAAATGCGGGGTAGTTACCTGCCCCGCCAGCGCCCCACAAAAAAGGGCAGCCGAAGCTGCCCAGACATGCACAAAATAATGCTTAATCAGCGCAACCTCAGTTGGCCTTCAAGCGCAGTTTTACGTTTGAAGAGCTGGAGTAGCCGCGCACATCCATATGCCAGCGGCCGCCGGCGGGATTGCTGAAGGTGCAGGTTTCTGCATTGCCCCATTTATAGGGCCGGCAATCGTAGCTGCTGGTGGACGATTGCGCGCCAAAGCGCACATACAAATCGGCATCGCCACTGCCACCTGAAATGCTTACTTCCAGGTTGCTGTAACCGGCTGGCAGGTCGTAGTAGTAGCGCGCCCAGCTGCCCTGATTCACATTTACCGTGGCGATTTCTGTGTCTATGGGCGATGGGCCAGTGGAGGTGCTGTAACTGCCTTGCAGGGTGAGGCCGCTGAAGGTGGAATAGGCTTTCACCCGCACGTGGTAGGTGCCCGCGCCCTGGTTCATATTGCAGGTTTCGTTGTTGCCGTTCAGGTATGGGCGGCAGTCGTACACGCTATCTGTTGGGGCCGAGCCGTAGCGCACGTAGAGATCTGCATCACCGGAACCGCCGCTGATCTGGAACTTGATGTCAGAGGCGCCGGCGGGTACTTCCATGGTGTAGGTGATATCGCTGCCCTGGCTTGCACCAAGCCCCGTTACCGGCACGCCATTTTCAAGCTCGTCGCCACCCGGTGGCGGTGGCGGCGGTGTGCCATCCAGCAGCGAGTAGAGCATCAGGTTGGGCGAGCCTTTGGTATCGCTAATGGCATTTTGCGTTGCCGCACCCTCAAGGGCTGCTTCAACCTGGGCAGGTGTGGCGCCTGGATTTTCCGCAAGGTAGAGCGCTGCCACACCGGCTACATGGGGGCTTGCCATAGAGGTGCCGCTCATGGTGGTGCTGCCGCCGGATTGTGAGGTAGAGGTAATGCTTGAGCCAGGGGCAAAAATGTCTACACAGCTGCCGTAGTTAGAAAAGTAAGAGCGCGCATCGCCCTGCGCAGTAGAGCCCACGGTAATCGCACTGGCTTCGCGGGCGGGCGAATAGTTACAGGCGTTGGAATTATCGTTACCGGCGGCCACCACCGTTACCACACCGGCATTTACCAAGTTGGCTACGGCGTTATCTACCGCAGTGGAGGCGCCACCGCCCAGGCTCATGTTCGCCACGGCGGGCTTAACGTGATTTTGCGCCACCCAATCGATGCCGCTGATTACGCCGGAATTGGTGCCGCTGCCGTTACAACCCAGCACGCGCACACCCACCACGGTTGCGCCCTTAGCCACACCCCAGGTGCTGCTGGCAACGGTGCCGGCCACGTGGGTGCCGTGGCCCTGGCAATCTGAGCTGTTGCCGTCGTTATCTACAAAATCCCAACCGTTTTGCACGCGGCCGCCGAAATCCGGGTGGCTGTTTACACCGGTATCAATTACATAGGCGCGCACGCCGGCACCGGTTGAGGTGTAGTTGTATTTGGTATCAAGCGAGCTTGAACGCTGATCAATGCGATCTAACCCCCAGGTGGCATTGTTTTGGGTGGCATCTATCGAAACTATTTGATCTTGTTCAACGATGGCCACTTGCGGGTGATTCGCCAGGCGTTGGGCGGCGCGCTCGTTCATGCGCAACACACCGCCTTGCAGTGCGGCACTGAAGTGCTGGCTGGCCGTGGCGCCATGGGCGCGGGCCAATTCGCCCACCTTGGCTTCTACCATGGCGCGCACTTCTGCCGGCGCCATAGATTGGCTTTGAATGGCCAGCGTATTTTGCTTAAGCACCACAATGTATTGGCCTTCAATGGCTTTATCTGCTGTGGCGGCAATAAATTGGCCGGCGTGCGCGCCACTGGCGGCCAGCAAGCCCACAGCCATCGCCAACGGTTTTATAACAGGCGTTAAGACATTTTTAGATTTATTCACGTTCGTTCCCCGTAATTATTCTAAGCCGTTTGCACGGCCCGATTTTTTTGAAGAATTTTCTTCCGATGTACAACAGCGGTTCTGAACTGCACACATCTCAGAGGTATCGAAGGAAAATTTTGAACCACCCAAGGAAGTGGGCGGCCACAGAAGGCTAGAAGAACTGGCCCATTCGCGCGCGCAACAAACAAGCTAATTTATGAGAAAAACCACTTAAAATTGCTGGGCGTATTTTAAGTATATGAAATTTCTATTGTTTAGATATGGCAGCAGCGATGCGGATTTTTATTAAAAAAACCCTCAGCAAACTGCGCCTGTATTTCGAAAAGATGAAAGCATGTACGGGAGTACAAAATAAAAATAAAAAGCTGCCTTGGCGGTCAGAATAGTGAAGGTAAAAAGCGCGTCAAAAAGGTATTTAACATGCCACGTGCAGCCAATCACTCGGCCAGTGTTTTTTGGTGAGCGGCAACGCCTATTACCCACTGCACCAGTGCGTAACTGATTTCAATTACGGCGCCAAGTGCTGCGCCCTGGGTGAAACTTGCCCCAGCCACTGCCAATGGGTAGGCAGAGCCCGCCAGCGCCAACCCTAAAACCCAGTAACTCTTGATGCCATAAAGGGTTGCAAACACCAGATAGCGGCCACCAATAATCAACATCAACGCAGGAAAAAACCACAGCGGCTCAAGCATAAAAATGCCGTAAGCCAGTGGCAGGGAAAATATCAACCAGGCCGTAGAGGCCAAGGCCAACCCCTGCAAGGGGTTAGCTTTTTCAGCGCTACCTGTAGCGCCCATTAGCTTGGCAATTAACACCGCCAGCGGATGAATCAACGCACCACAGATGAAAAATAACCAAACTACCTGCTGCGGGTTTGCCACCAATGAGGCACCTGCAGCCAATGCCCACACCAGCCCCGAAACCAGCACCCCCGGGCGCCCCTCATCATAGGCTTTGCGCATATCGGCTTGTGCCAGTTGTATGTCCATTACCTGCTCCGTTTATTCACTTGCGGTGCATAAATACCCATCACTTTTATTGGGATTTTTGCGCTGCGTACTTTTGCAAGGCGCGCTAGCACGCCCTAAGTCAGCCAAGGATTGCGCAATAATCCACAGGTGGGAAGGGAAAATCGGCTAGCGCACGCCAGCTATCGGCCACTTTCGGTCAGCGCCACCCAATTACGCCAAATGGCCCAACGGTTTGGCAAGGCTCTCTGGCGGATGGGTGAACCAGGCGGGGCCGGTTTCTGTCATGTAGAGGCAATCTTCCAGGCGCACGCCAAATTCGCCGGGTATATAAATGCCCGGCTCATTGGAAAAGCACATACCCGGTGCAAGTGCGGTGGTTTCACCGCGCACGAAGTTCACAGGCTCGTGGCCTTCCATGCCAATGCCGTGGCCAGTGCGATGGCTTAAACCGGGCAGCTGGTATTGGGGCCCGAAGCCCTGCTTTTGGTAGTAGTCGCGCACTGCGTCGTCTACCTTGCCTGCGGCCACGCCGGGCTTGGCTGCGTTAAACGCCACATTCTGCCCTTCACGCACCAGCTGCCAGATTTTTTGTTGTTCGGCATTTGGCTCGCCAAAAACAAAGGTGCGCGAAATATCCGACTGGTAGCCCTCTACCGCACAACCGCAATCCATGAGCACTATCTGCCCTTCTTTGATTTCTTGCGGTTGGTCTGAGCCGTGTGGGTAGGCGCTGGCCTCGCCAAAGAGCGCCATTGTCCAAACACCTTCGCCACCTAGCGCGGCCTGCGCATTGCGCATCAGGTTGTTTACGTCTTGGGGCGTCATGCCTTTTTGCAATTGCCCGTACACGGCGCCATAGGCCAGCAGGGTAATTTCGTTGGCCTTTTTCATGAGCGCAAGTTCGGCGGCGCTTTTGTACATGCGGCACCCGCGGGTAATCGGATCTGCCGATACCAGCTGCAGTTTGGGTGCGGCCTGGCGCAGGCCATCGGCCACAAACCAACGCACGCTGGCCTCAAGGCCAAGCTTGCCGGCTTTTATGCCTCTGTCGCCCAATAGTTCTGCCACACGCAGAAAGGGGTTTTCGTGCTCGTGCCAGGTGCGTACATCGTCGCCAAAGCTCATAGATTCGCGCACGCTGGGCTCTTCAAAGAAAGGGGTAATAATGCCTATGTCGCCAGTGCGGGGAATTACCACACAGGTAAGGCGTTCGCTGCGCCACCACTTGATACCCGTGAAATACAGCATGGCAGGGCCGGGTTCGAGCACTATGGCATCGATTTTATGCCAGTTCATCAAGGCCTGGGCCCGCGCCACCCGCGCTTCGCGCTCGGCCACAGAAATGGGTTTTATATCATCGGTAATGGGCGCCAAGGCCGGGGCGGCCTCTTTAGCAAGGCCCGGGGCGGCCAGCGTGGCCGCAGCTATAAGCGCCGAGCCCTTGATAAGTTGACGTTTGGTAAACATGCCACGCTCCTTGCACGCCGGGCAGCAAACGGCCCGATGGGAAAATAGGAAAACCTAATACTAGCAACCCAGGCACCAAGGAGCACCCGCCCGGTTCACATTTACCAACCGGGCGGGTGTAAAGGTTTATGCCGGTGGCGGGACTTCTTTGCGGAAGGATAGAGGGACGGGGCTTAAGTCAGCATCTGGGTGTACGAAGGTAACTGGGCCATCCGATGGAAAAGGGCCAGGCATAGCTCTTGTCGTTAGCAATGCGTCTATTACACCTGACGCCTCTACGGCGGATACTTCATTTGGCTGATTGGGTTTTGGCCTGAATGAAAAGGCGCTGGCCCGCTTTAAAGCCGACTTCGCAAGGTAAACATACTCCGGCGAAGGAGATAACCTAGGGGCTGATTTTTTCAGCGATGCAGAGAGCATAGCTATGCCCGCTGCCAGTTTTGGGGTTGGTGTAATGGAAATACTTTTGACAATTTCGTCAACAACCTCCTTAAACGGCTCCAGAGGGACGCGCTGATCTGCCCGAATGTAATTTCCTGCATTATTGACATTGCGCCATAGATGGCCTGCGATTCTTAGGTAACGGTTATCATCTATCGGGACAATATATTCAACATCATTAACTGAGTCCCTTAAATTGATAGACTCTTTGTAAAGCACAGGGCAACCGGACAAAATTGTCCAATGGCACCCCAACATATCCAGCTCCTTAGGAACGTGATAATCGTTCAAATCTCGATTACTTTCCGGAGCTAGCGAATAAGTTCTATTTTTTGATAAAAAAGAAAATTCCTTTTGCAAACAATCAACTAATACTTTTGGGCAAAACAATGACTCATTTACGCCCAACCAAGGCGTTTCAATAAGCCGAATCGAAAAGCCCACACTCCCAACAGAGTGCGATATCAAAGGCACGCCCTTCATACTCCATGACGAACCAAACAAATCTACGAAGCGATTTACCAACTCACCGAAAGTATTGAGAAGATCATCAAAAGCTTCAGATGTAGACTGAATTTCGGAATAATCAAAATCCGATGGTATATTTTCACCCTCTGGCTTCGGCGCCAAAAAACTAAGTGTGCACGTGGGTAATCTTATAGAATATTTTCGCGCACTATTAAATGAAGGCTTTGCCGGATTTTTTTCGCTTGAGAATGGCCACATTCTATTAATCTCTTCCTAGAAGTTTACCCAAGGATCTGTTCAACAGCTCTGCAGACGCCTGATCAGATCGGGTTTGATACTTGTTGGTTAAGGCTGGAATGCTACTTGCAGCAAATTCCAATATCTTACCAGCAACTAAGGCGCTAGCAGCGGTTACTCCAAATCCAGACCAGGCAACTAAGGATCCAACAAAAATACCGTGATTTTTAGTCGCCACGGAAAAAGCGTCATTGCCAAGCTGATATAACTTTCCTGGCCTTTGTTCTTTGGGCGTATCTTTCATCAAAACCGTCAGACTATTACTTAGTCCAGAGAAGCCCAATTGGCCACCACCTACCGCATATCCAATACCAAACCCTGCATTCACCCACTGTGGCTCAGATATATCCATATTTAATTTTCTTCGATAGTTATCAGCAACCGCATGGCTTGTGGAGTTATCACTCAAAAAGATTGATTGCCGTTTCTGCAGGTCAACATTCTTGTTCGCAAGCAACTTCATGGCCTCAGTTAGCGTATAAGATCCTCCTCTGTGAGAGGTCCACTCTACCTTTAGCTGTTTGTTATGCGCCTCCTGCATATAGGCGGCCAATATAGCAGCTTCGTTTTCCTGATTATCGTTTTTTAGCACACTTATACTGTGCATAATCGATTCCCATCCGGCCTTTACTACACTTTTGCTTGGTGAGTAAAACAAGTGGTAGCCAGTGGCCTCTAACGCCCTTTCTTTGCTAGCACTGCCTCGACAAAGATGAGACGGCATAAAATTTGAAGCAGCCTTCATATCTTTAAAATACCCATTTACCCCCACTTTGATTGCCGAATTATCAGGTACTGTAGAGAGATCAGGAAGCCACTGCTCGGCATCCCATTTTTCCTGTGATCGTGACTTTTCTTTGCGTACCGACACCTTCCATAAACCGGCACGCTTTGCGTTTTTGACTTCCTGCTTCAAAAGCCGTATCTCAACAATCTCAATCGCCCCCTGCCCAAACACGCCGGGCACCACTTCGTACTCAATTTCAAACCCCGAGTGCACCAGGCAGCGGCGGCTTGGGCGGTGGGGTTGGTATTGGGCGTTGGGCAGGTCGCCGCCGGCGCGCAGGCGCTCTACGGCTTTGGTCATGCTGAGGGCGTGGTAGCCTTCTGAGGAGGGCTTGGCGGCCATGGCGTACATGGCATCAAGAATTTTACGTTGTTGCTGCCCCACCATCACGCTGGTGCCGGCGCCGCCGTTGAAATTGGGGGCTAAGGCCTGTGCTGGTGGAACCAATAGCGGGGGCAACGCGGGGGAGTTGGGCGTTCATGGGCTTTCCTTGTCTTAAGCTGATCCTGACAAGGAGTGTATTTTCGGAGGATTGGGGTCTCAACCAAAAAGGCGGGTACAGGCGTGCCGTAAATTCCCGCTAGCGCGCCTTGAACTGCGCAGGCGTAATGCCCCGCCAGCGCTTGAAGGCTTTGGCAAAGCTGCGCTCGTCTGAAAAGCCCAAGCGCTCGGCGATATCCATCACGTGGGTGCCGGCATCTAGCATTTGTTGGGCGAGTTTGGCGCGCACGTCGTCTTGCAGCAATTTAAAGCTGCCCCCTTCAAGGCCCAGCTTTCTATTTAAATGGCGCCCGCTCATGTGCAGCAGGTTGGCGATATCGTCTTTACCTAATGCGGGGTGCTCGCGAATTAAATCTGCCACGGCGCGTGAAAAATTGCTGCTGCTCAGGCGCGCCAGGGCTTCATCTGCCAGCACGCGCATGCGCTCGAACACCTGCGCATTGGCTTGCACCAAGGGCAGGTGTAGCTGGCTTTCCGAAAAGGTGAATACATCGGCAATTTGATTGTAGGCAATGGTGCAACCGGTAAGGGCTTGCGCCTGGGCCGGGTTGGCAGGCGCGCTGTGGGCAAAGGCTATGCGCGCGGGCTGGAAGGCACCGCCGGTAAGCCAGCGGGTGAGCGCAATAGTGGCGCCCATTACTGCCGCCACCCGTTGTTCGCGGCAGGTTTCATATTGCGGTGCGTAGATCAACCGGCACTCGCCGCCGGCCTTGGCCAGGCTGAACTCGCCCCCCTCCCCCACTATGGGGTGGTAGTCAATGAGGGCGTCTAGCGCTTCGCCCAGGCAATCGCAGCTCATCAGTAAAAAGCCCACTACATCCAGGTTGCCAGGCTGCACATTCAGGCCTGCGCGCAGGCCAAACAACTCATCTTTACTGGCAGCCACGCAGGCTTGCCACAGCTCATCTACCGAGGCCAGTGGCACGCGGTCTGTGGCGCTATGGCTGGCCAACCACTGCTGCACACTGGCGGGCAGCTCTTCGGCCTGCCCTTGCAAGGTGTTTAGAATGGCGCGGGTAAAATGGATGGTGACCGTTGCAGACATGGCCTTACAGGGTGCTCTTGTTATAGGCAGGCTCGGTGGCGTGTCCCGCTGGGTGAAATTTGGTCCCGTCTGGCGCCTGCCGGGCAGGGCGAGATTCGGTAAGGTTAAGAACTCACTATAACGAATAATAGAGCCGAATCGGAGTTTACTGTTTATGAATCATCAATACGCAGTGATTGGCGCAGGCCCCATGGGCCTTTGTACGGCGCGCCAGCTCAAGCGCTTTGGCATACCCTTTGTTGGCCTGGAGCTACACAGCGATGTGGGCGGCCTGTGGGATATTCAAAACCCCCACTCCACCATGTACCACACAGCCCACCTCATCAGCTCCAAGCAGATGACGGAATTTACCGATTTCCCCATGCCCGAAGGCACGGCCACCTTCCCCAAGCACGACGCCCTGTGCCAGTACTTTCAGGCCTATGCGCGCGCGTTTGATTTGTATAACCACTATGAATTCAATACCCGCGTGCTGGCGTGCACCCCTAACGAACAGGGTTGGGAAGTCACTACAGAACAAGGTGGCCTGCGCCAAACGCGCCAATTCAAAGGCGTACTTATAGCCACCGGCACCCTGCACAAACCCCTGCAACCGGCGCTGCCGGGGCAGTTTGAGGGCGAATTGATACACGGCGCCCAGTACAAATCACCGGCGCAATTTGCCGGCAAGCGGGTGCTGATTCAGGGCTGCGGCAATAGCGCCTGCGACATGGCAGTAGATGCCGTACACCACGCCGATTCGGTAGATATGAGCGTAAGGCGCGGCTATTACTTTCTGCCCAAGTTCATTATGGGCAAACCCACCGATACCTTAGGCGGTGCCATTAAATTACCGCGCAGGCTAAAGCAGTGGCTGGATGCCAAGCTAATTCGCCTGATTATGGGCAAGCCCAGCCAATACGGCCTGCCAGACCCGGATTACCGCATGTACGAATCTCACCCGGTGGTGAATTCGCTCATCTTGCACCACTTGGGCCACGGCGACATTACCGCCCGCGGCGACATCACCGCAGTTGCCGGCAAAACCGTCACCTTTGCCGATGGGCGCCAGGCGGAATACGACATGATTCTGCAAGCCACCGGCTACCAGCTGCACTACCCTTTCATAAACCCCGCAGACCTTAACTGGCAGGGCGATGCACCGGCGCTTTACCTGAATGTATTTCATCCCGAGCGCCGCAATTTATTCATGATGGGCATGGTTGAAGCCACAGGCCTTGGCTGGCAGGGGCGCGACGAACAGGCAGAATTGGTGGCGCTTTATATTGCGCAATCTGAAAGCGGCAGCGCCAGTGCACAACAACTGCACGAAACCGTGCGCAAAAATGCAGGCCAGCGGGCCGATGGCGGCTACCAATATTTACAGCTCGCACGCATGGCCTACTACGTAGATAAAGCCACCTACCGCGCCGCCATTGCCCGGCATACCCGGGCACTAAAAGCGGATTGGCCAGCTATTAAACCGCTTCCGGCAAGCAAACTTAACACCGCGGGTAACGCCTGATGGAACCTACGCTGCACTTTGGCAGCGACCAGGTGCTATTACTGAATTGCATTCTGGCGATTATGATTTTTGGCGTTTCTGTTACCCTTAAGCCCGCCGATTTCAGCCGCGTGGTGCGTGCGCCCAAAGCGCCGCTGGCCGGGCTTTTTGCGCAGTTTGTTTTGCTGCCTGCGCTCACCTGTGCCTTCACCTGGGTGCTGGATATTGAGCCCACCCTGGCCCTTGGCATGATGCTGGTGGCGGCCTGCCCCGGTGGCACCTTTTCAAACATCATGACCTTTCTGGCGCGCGGCAATACCGCGGTATCTGTGAGCATGACGGCGGTTTCAAGCGTGGGCTCGGCGGTACTTACGCCCTTTAACTTTGCCTTGTATGCAAACCTAAACCCCAACACCCAGCCGCTGCTGCAAAGCATCGCCATGAACCCTGTGCACCTGGCGGGTTTGTTTTTTGGGGTGCTGATCATCCCACTGGTTCTCGGCATGATGTGTGGCCAACGTTGGCCCGCCTGGGCGCGCCGCACTGAGCCCGGATTTCGCGTTTTTTCAGTGGTGACTCTGGTGGGTTTTGTGGTGGTGGCCGTGGGCCAAAACCTCAATACGCTGATGAGTTACCTGGGCGTTTTGGTGGCGGTGGTGATTGGCCACAACACGCTTGCGTTGTTGATGGGTTACCTCAGCGCGCGCTTTGCCCAGCTCAATGAAGCCGATACCCGCGCCATCACCCTGGAGGTGGGCATCCAGAATTCAGGCTTGGCGCTGGCCATTTTATTTACCTTTTTTCCAAACCAAACCAGCATGATGGCGGTGGCGGCTTTTTGGGGCATTTGGCACCTGATCAGTGGCGGGCTTTTGAGCTGGCTTTGGAATCGCAAACCGGTGGGCGAGGTTTCCCGTGTCGAATAAACGCATTTTAATTACCGGCGCGGCCGGCTATTTAGGCTCACAACTTGGCCAGCGGCTGCACGCGCAGCACACCGTAATTGGCACAGATATCCGCTCGCGCACCGATGTGGCCTTCCCTATTTTTCAGGTAGATATCCGAAGCCCCGAGTTACACAACATCATTGCCAATCATCGCATCACCCAGGTGGTGCACCTGGCCAGCATTGTTGAGCCCTCGGAAGATACCGTGCGCGATTACGATATAGACGTCAATGGCACGCGCAACCTGCTGGCCGCGTGCGTGGCCCACGGGGTTCAACACATTACCGTCACAAGCTCGGGCGCGGCTTACGGTTATCACCCAGACAACCCGGCATGGCTAAAGGAAACCGATGCGCTGCGCGGCAACTCCGAATTTTCCTATGCCTTTCACAAACGCGAAGTTGAAAACCTTCTAGCCGATTACCGCGTGCGCGCACCAAGCCTGAAACAACTGATTTTCAGGCCAGGTACCGTGCTTGGCACCCACACCCAAAACATGATTACCAAACTGTTTACCGGCCGCCGGCTGCTGGCCATTCAAGGTTCAGATTCGCCGTTTGTGTTTATTTGGGATCAGGACGTAGTGGCTGCAATTGAACAGGGCATCAACCAAAATCAGGCGGGAATTTTTAATATGGCAGGCGACGGCGCGCTCACTATGTCAGACATCGCCAGCCGCCTGGGCAAGCCTTTAATTGCACTGCCAGCCTGGCTTGTTAAAGCCGCGCTCTCTGTTGGCAACGGCATGGGGCTCACCCGCTATGGCCCATCGCAAATCAATTTTTTACGCTACCGCCCGGTGCTGGATAACACCGCACTCAAGCAAGATTTTGGCTACACACCGCAAAAAACCTCAGCCGAGGTGTTTGAGTATTTTATGAGCCACGGCCAGGCGCTGCGCGCGGCAAGGCAACCCCATGAACGCTAGTGCAAAGCGCGTGGCCCTTGTTACGGGCGCAGCCAGCGGCCTGGGCTGGGCGCTGTGCCAACAGTTGGCGCCTCACTGCAGGCTGTTAATGACAGACATCAATGCACAATTGCTCACCGAGCGCGCCGCCACTCTCGGGGCGCGGGCACAGGCCGCAGACATCACCACCACCGAAGGTCAGGCGGTGCTACTTGGCTGCCTGCAATCGGATTTCGGGCAGCTTGATTATTTAATTAATTGCGCGGGCATTACCCACCGCTCGCTTGCGGCAAATACCCGGCCCTGCGTGTTTCGCAAAGTGATGGCCGTAGACTACCAGGCACCGGTAGAACTCAGCCTGCAATGCTTGCCCCTGCTTAAACAAAGCCGCGGGAAAATTGTAAACATCAGCTCCATGGCGGGCTGGATGCCGGTGCTGGCACGCGCAGGCTACTGCGCGGCCAAAAGTGCGATGAACCAGTTTTTTGAAACCTTGCGCTGTGAAATCAAGCGCGATGGCATTCGGGTATTGATGGTATACCCAAGCTTTTTGGATACACCCATTGAAACCAACGCCTTGGGTGGCGACGGCAACAAAGCCCGCCACCGGCGCTCGATGATTGGCAAAATGCGCTCGCCCGAATGGATGGCCGTGCGTATTTGGGCGGCCATGCAAACAGAACAAGAGCGGCTTTTTCCAGATGGTTTTACCCGCATGGCGAGCCTGCTATACGCCCTGGCGCCTGCGTTTTTCCTCAAGCGTATGAGCCAAAAATTTGCCTCAGAACTCAACCCGCCGGGAACCCTATGACTGCCGTATTGCTGGGCCTGTTTATCCTTTTAAGCTACACCATTGAAGCCATGACGGGCTTCGGCTCTATTGTGATTGCGCTCTCACTGGGTGCGATGTTTCTGCCCATAGACACATTGCTACCCATTCTGGTGCCGTTGAATCTTGGCCTTTCCGGCTTTTTGGTGATCACCCAGCGCCGGCACATTCAATGGCCCATGCTGTTAAAAGTTATTGCGCCTTTGATGGTTGCCGGCACAGTGCTGGGCACCTGGCTCAGGCCCGCCATTGGCAATCAGGAACTGGCCACACTATTGGCTCTGGTAGTGGCGAGCTTTGGCGCACGCGAATTGTGGAAGGCGCACAAACAGCGCCCTGAAAAACCCCACGGGCGCACACTGAACCAGTTGCTAATTGGTGGCGCGGGCATTACCCACGGGCTTTTTGCCTCCGGCGGGCCACTGCTGGTGTTTGCGCTGGCCGGCGGCCAACTAAACAAGGCGCAATTGCGCGCAACGCTGTTATGCGTGTGGTTTAGCTTGAACTTGCTGCTAACCCTCATTTTTGCCTGGCAAGGCAAGTTGCAGGCAGCGCTACCGGATATTTTGCTGTACACGCCCATGGTTTTGGGCGGGTTATTTATTGGGGATTACCTGCACCACCGGGTAGCAGAGCAACAGTTTCGCCAATGGGTGTACGGTGTTCTCACGGTCATTGGCATTATGCTGCTGATACGTGCGTCGCTTTGATGCAAAAAACACGGTTTTGCACCAAAGAGCACCGTTGAAACCCCTTAGCTCCCACAGCCTGGCGGCCCATCTGTTAGCCTGGCGCCGGTTCATCGGTTGGCAATAAAAACAGGCTAGCTGGTACACCCTTTGCATTATCCTGAATATCCATTCACCCGGTTTCAGGATTTACATACCATGCATGCTCAAGCCAGCGAACGCACACTGCCCCAACACACCGCCCAATTGGACGCAGACCTTGCGTTGCTTGCCGAGCTTATTGGCCAATTACAAATTCACCGGGGTGCAAGCCTGGCCGCCCTTGGCGGTGCCCAGGGCTTTCAGCAGCAGCTGCAAGAGCTGCAGCCACAAATAGATCAACTGCTTGCGCGTATGTCTTACGCAGCCACCAAAGCAGACCCGGCCCTTTGGCAACTTATTCAAAGTGAATGGCGCAACACCCGCAAGCATTGGCGCCAGGATAACGCCCTGAACAATTTTGAAATTCACAGCTTTTTAATTGAGCAATGCCACCGTTTGCTCTGGGGCCAGCTCACCCACACCACCGGTGGCAAGGGGCGCACCTGGGAGCTGCTGCGTGAACTGGCTGCCCACACTGAGTGCCTGGCGCAATTGCGGGGGCTCGTGAGCTACGCCATGGCAACGGGCGCGGAATCTGCGCAAGCAAACGATTTACAAGGGCGCATAGTGCAGCTTAATCGCCAAAGCCAGGCGGGTTTGATAGACACCCAGCAAGCACTGATTAAATACTCAAATCAACACGCTATTCACATGCCGCCACTGAAGGCCCGGGTGCAGTTAACGGGCCAGTTTCTACAAAGTATTCAAACCTACATTAACAGCCGCTGCACGCTGCCGGCTGAAAAGGTCTTTCACTTGGGCACGCTCGCAATTGAAGCCAACCAACGGGTGTGGCAAATACTGATGGAAGCACGCTAACGCAAATCAGGTGGCGAAATACACACTTTGAATAATCAAGGCCAGGGCCAACACCAAAGCCAGGCTGCGCCAGAACAACACCGGGTTTCGCTCAAGCAGCGGCTCTGCTTCAAAGCTTGCCACAAGCGCCCGATTGGGTTGGGTTAGGTCGTGCAGAAATTCCGAATAGGCCGCGTAGCGCCCGCGCGGATTGGGTGAGAGCGCCTTTTCAAGCGCCAGATCCAACCACAAAGGCACATCTTTGCGCACCTGACGCAACGGCTGGTAGCGCCACTGATCAAAATGTTTGGGCGGGTTATGCTGCATATTGGGTAACTTGAACGGCAACTGGCCGCAGAGCATTTCATAGGCTATAACCGCAAGTGAAAACAAATCCGAGCGATCGCTCCCCGGCTGGCCCAACAAATATTCGGGTGCAATGTAATCCACAGAGCCCACTGGCACATCTTCAATTAATGGCGAGGCAATTTCACCCAGCCCCGCCACATACACCGTGCCAAAATCGATAATCACCGGCCGCCCCTTGGGGGTAATAATGATGTTTTCAGGTTTTAAATCCCGGTGAATCATGCTTAGGCGCTGAAACGCCCGCAGGCTGGCAACCAGCTTTTCCATCCACTCGCGCACCTGGTTAAAGCTGGGTGCGGGGTTGTCAAATATCCACTGGCGCAGGGTGATCCCCTCAACCCATTCGCACACATGGTACAAAAACGGGCTCTTCTCAGGGCGCGGTAGAATTTTCATAACACCCGGGTGGTTAATACGCCGCCCCACCCACTGCTCACGGATAAACCCTTCAAGGTATTGGGCGTCGTCTTTGAAGTTTTCGGAAGGTGCCTTTAACGCATAGTACCGCTGGGTGTTAATGTCTTGCACTTTATACACGTGTGAGCGGGTGCCACTGTGCATCACAGAAAGCACTTCATAGTGATCCAGCTTTTGGCCCTCTTGCAGTACCGGCGGTATCACCAGTTGAGTGAGCTTTTTGTGCACCTCATCGAGCTCCGCCAATGGCAGCTCTTCTACTTTAACCAATAAACAGGTGAGGTTGTCGTCACTGCCGCGGGCTCTTGCCTGCTCACACAGCGCATGGGCTGCCTGTTCAAGATCATCGCCTGCGGCAAGAATAAGCGCGCTAATATCGGCATCGCCAAGCCAATCGTGCACGCCATCGGTGGTGAGAACAAATATGTCGCCAACGGCGGTTTCCTCTTGCACGTAATCCACTTCAAGGCGGCTATCCATGCCGAGTGCACGGGTAAGAAATTGTTTATTGCCCTGCTGGCGGTGGCAGTGATCTCGGGTGAGTGGCTGAATGCCGCCTTCACGCAATACCGCAATGCGGCTATCGCCTGCGTGAAAAATATGCGCGGTGTTGGATTTTATGAGCAAAGCACTGAAGGTGGTTACAAGGCCATTGTGGCGAGCACTGGCCTGCTGGCCGTGGTGATACAACCAGGAATTTAATGAAGATAACACCCGGTTAGCGGCAACTTTTACAGGCCAGGTATCGGGTGTGGAGAAATAGTCTTCAATGAACAAGGTTACACTGGTAGACGACGCCTGCTGCGCGTTATCGCTACAACTCACGCCATCGGCAATACAGGCCACCCCGCCTTTTAGTTGTGCCACCGAGCCCTTGGGCAAATGTGCGGCAAAGGCATCCTGATTCTCGGGTTTGGCACCTGCTGAGGTGCTGCCACCAAAGCGCAGCTTGAGGGTTTTCTGCCCGGTAATGGCCAGCTCACTCGGATGATCTTGCTCTGTCATAGTGGCACTCGCATAAAGAGAAATGCGCAATGGGTTTTAAAATATAAAACCGGCCACGCAAAAACGTGGCCGGTTGTGCGCTTAGCGTGAGGCTAACGCCCGCCTTTACGATACGGTAATTAACTCAACAGAGCCATCTTCGCGCACTTCGGCAATGTGGCCTGAGGGCTCTTCCATAAACAACAGGGTAACAAAGCCCAGCACGGCTGTGCCTGCAATAACAAAGAAGAAGCTTGAGTAATCTACAAAGCTCAAC
This sequence comes from Simiduia sp. 21SJ11W-1, assembly GCF_024138675.1. Taxonomy (NCBI): domain Bacteria; kingdom Pseudomonadati; phylum Pseudomonadota; class Gammaproteobacteria; order Cellvibrionales; family Cellvibrionaceae; genus Simiduia; species Simiduia sp. 21SJ11W-1. The sequence continues at coordinate 2,727,111 of NZ_CP090959.1, forward strand.
ACGGTAAGGTACACCACTGCACCCACGTTACCGTAGGCGCCGGTCATGCCGGCAATTTGGCCTGTAAGGCGGCGCTTGATCAAGGGCACCACCGCAAACACCGCGCCCTCACCGGCCTGCACGAAGAAAGAACACGCCATGGCGGCAACTACCGCCAACACCAGCGGCCAACCGGAATCGACCATGCCCATTAAGGCATAACCCATAGCCAGGCCTGCGGTAAGAATAAGCAGCGTGGATTTACGGCCAAAGCGATCTGATAACCAGCCGCCACCGGGGCGCGACATCAAATTCATAAACGCGTATGCCGAGGCCACCATGCCAGCCATTACCGGCGTAAGCGCAAAGGTGTCTGCAAAAAACAGCGGCAACATAGAGATAACGGCAAGCTCGGAGCCAAAGGTGGCAAAATAAAGTACGTTTAATACGGCAACTTGCTTGAATTTATAGCGGTGCATTTCTGGCACCGGTTCGCGGAATACATTTTTATTCACCTTCCATACGTGGGTAAGTTCGTACAAGAACAACAGCACCAAGCCCACATAGCACAAGATAGATACGGTTTCCGACAGCATGCTGACACCCTTGGGTGAAAGCTTCCAGGTGAGCAACGCCAGCGCTGCGTACATGGGGATTTTCATAATTACCAGCAAAAAGAAATCGCCTTTGCTGGTAACTTCAATGGCGCCCAGGTTTTTCGGGCGGAAGTAGGTAGAACCTTTGGGCGTATCGCTCACACTGCGATAAAAAATGAAGGCAAACAGCAGGCTCATTAGCCCGGTTAAGCCAATGGCGTAGCGCCAGCCATCGTCGCCGCCAAACAATACCGCAATGGTGGGCAGGGTGAAGGCCGCAGCCGCCGAGCCGAAGTTGCCCCAACCGCCGTAAATGCCCTCTGCCGTGCCCAGCTCGTGCGCGGGAAACCACTCACTCACCAAGCGAATACCAATCACAAAGCCCGCGCCAATAAAGCCCAGCGCAAAACGGGCAATGGCCGCCTGAATGAAGCTATCGGCAAGTGCGAACATCAAGCAGGGAATGGCGCATACCGCCAGTAAACCTGAATACACCAAACGTGGCCCAAAGCGGTCGGTTAGCATGCCTATCAATACACGCGCGGGAATGGTCAGCGCTACGTTCAAAATCAGCAGGGTTTTGATTTCAGAGGGCGTGAGGCCCAGAGAGCTCGCCACCGCTTGCAACATGGGGGCAAAGTTAAACCACACCACAAATGTAATGAAAAAGGCCATCCAACTCAGGTGCAGAATTTTCATCTTGCCTGTGAAGGAGAACAAATTGAAAGGCTGTGCATTGCTCATATCAACGTCCCGTTTGAAGGTTTGAAATCTGATAACAGGGCATAGAGCAAAGGCCATGCCTAAATAAGTTGCGAAGATAAAAAAGTGTGAACCCCCCGTGTGAAGCGGGCTATATGTACACTTTGAATGCAGGGCGACCCGCATATGCTCATAAAAATCTGCAAAAACGCACAGGCATGGAGCAAAGCGCACCCACAAAGGGCAGCCCGCACTGCGAACCTGAGCGCTTGGGCAAACTCCAATAGCAAACGGGCAGTGAACAGCAAAGGCTTAAACGCCCCTAACGTGCCGCTGAAATTCGGGCACAAAAAAAGCGGGTTCAGGTTTAACCCCTCGCCCGCCCTAAGGTGCAAATCGGTAACGCTAAATTTCTGATAGGTTCAGTGGCAACAGCTAGGCTGCAACTTCCACCAGGCCATTGTTTTCGCGCACGCTGTATACCGGCACGGCAACCTCTTCTTCAAGGCAGGCGCCTGTGGCCAGCACAAAGTGTTGCTTATACAAGGGCGAGGCCACCACCAGCTGGTCGCCAATAGAACCCTGGATGCCGCGCGAGAGCACATTGGCCTTGCCGATAGGGTCGAAATTATCCAGCGCGTAGAGCGCCTTTTCTTTACGGGTGCGGAAAATCGCGACCTGTCGGCCACCTACCAGTGCACATACGCCGGTGCCTGGCACTACATCTTCGGAACGGCAGACTACCTGCCAGCCTTGTTCGCTTGAATTACTCATTGCTGTTCTCACACTCTGATTAATCGCTTTAACCCGCGCTTGCTTAGGCAGGCACCGGCTCCACAACCTCTATTGACGGAATACGCTCTGCTTCATTTGCCGGGCGAATTTGCTCGCGCTCCACAACATAGGCGAGATTATCGTCACGGGCATCGGTGTTAATGAAGTGGCTAAAACGCTTAAGCTTTTCTGGGCTTTCAATGGTGGTTTTCCACTCGCACTGGTAGTGCGCAATGTTATTGGCCATTTCACTTTCAAGCTCTGCACCCAGGCCCAGGCTATCTTCAATGATCACCTTCTTGAGGTAGTCCAGGCCGCCTTCCAGGTTTTCAAGCCATACCGAGGTGCGCTGCAGGCGATCTGCCGTGCGCACGTAGAACATCAAGAAGCGATCCACATACTTAATAAGGGTTTCTTTATCGAGATCTGTAGCAAAAAGGTCTGCATGGCGCGGGCGCATGCCGCCGTTACCACACACATAAAGGTTCCAGCCTTTTTCTGTGGCAATTACACCCACATCTTTTGATTGCGCCTCCGCACACTCACGGGTACAGCCCGATACCGCAAACTTCAGCTTGTGGGGTGAGCGCAAGCCTTTGTAGCGATCTTCAATTTCAATGGCAAGGCCTACGGAGTCATCTACCCCGTAGCGACACCAGGTAGAGCCCACGCAGGATTTCACCGTGCGCACAGATTTGCCGTAGGCATGGCCCGTTTCAAAACCGGCATCCACAAGCTTGCGCCAAATGATGGGCAGGTCGTTGAGCTGCGCGCCGAACAAATCCACCCGCTGGCCGCCAGTGATTTTGGTGTACAGGTTAAACTGCTTGGCCACCTCACCCAGTACGATGAGTTTCTCAGGTGTGATTTCACCACCGGCTACACGCGGCACCACTGAATAGGTGCCGTCTTTTTGCAGGTTGCCCAGGAATACATCGTTGGTGTCTTGCAGGCCGATGTGGGCATCTTCAAGAATGTAATCGTTCCAGAACGACGCCAATATAGAGCCCACAGCAGGCTTACAAATATCACAGCCATGGCCTTTGCCATGGCTTTCCAACAATTCATCGAAGGTACGAATTTTCTTGATCCGCACTATGTCTGCCAGCTGCTGGCGCGAGTAGGCGAAGTGTTCACAAATGTCGTTATTCACTTCAACGCCAAGCTTGGTGAGTTCGGCATCCATAACCTGCTTCACCAGCGCCGAGCAACCGCCACAGCCGGTAGAGGCCAAGGTGGTGGCTTTTATGTCGCCCATGGTTTGTGCGCCCTCTTGCACGGCGCAGCAAATAGCCCCTTTGGTTACATCAAAACACGAGCAAATTTGCGCGGTGTCTGGCAGGGAATCTACGCCCATTACTACACCGGCACCGTCTACAGAAGGTAAAATCAGCGCGTTCGGATCTGCAGGCAAATCCATTTCATTGACGCACAACTGCTGAAGTGTGCCATAGGCCTCGGCATCGCCAACCAACACCGCACCCAACAGGCGCGTGCCATCTGCGCTTACCACAATGCGCTTGTACACTTCGTCTACACCATTGCTGTAGGTGTAACTTTTACTGCCGGGTGTGTTGCCGTGGGCATCGCCCACCGAGGCTACATCTACACCCAAAAGCTTGAGCTTGGTGCTCATGTCTGCGCCGGTAAATGTTTCGTCTGCACCCTGAATGTGAGACAGCGCCACCTTCGCCATCTGATAACCCGGCGCCACCAAGCCATAGATACGGCCACTCCACAATGCACACTCACCAATGGCGTATACATCGGGATTAGAGGTTTGGCAGTTGTCGTTAATTTCAATGCCGCCGCGCTCACCGAGCGCCAGCCCGCACTTGCGCGCCAGCTCATCTTGCGGGCGAATACCGGCCGAAAACAAAATCATGTCGGTTTCAAGGTGGCTGCCATCGGCAAAATTCATGCGGTAGCGGCAAGTCTCACCGGCCACAATTTCAGTGGTGGCCTTTTGGGTGTGCACGCTCACACCTAGGGATTCAATTTTGCTACGCAGCAACTGGCCGCCGCCTTCATCCAGCTGCACCGCCATCAGGCGCGGGGCGAATTCCACCACGTGGGTTTCAAGGCCCGCCTGCTTGAGCGCGTTGGCAGCTTCCAGGCCCAATAAACCACCGCCTACTACCACGCCCACCTTGGATTGCGCAGCCGATGCAGTAATGGCCTCGAGATCTTCAATGGTGCGATACACCAGGCAGTGCGGCTGATCATTACCTGGAATGGGCGGCACGAATGGGAATGAGCCTGTTGCCAGCACCAGTTTATCGTAGGCTTCACGGCGGCCACTTTCGGTGATGACTTCTTTGTTGTCAAAATCCAGATCCACAACCTTATCGGAAAGTACGTAGTTAACGCCCTTTTCCTGATAATAGCCTTCGGTGGTCAGCGCCAGGTCTTCAGCTGTGGAGCCGGAAAAATATTTGGAAAGTTGCACGCGGTCGTAAGCCAGCCGCGGCTCTTCTGAAAATGTGACCACCTGATAATTACCCGCCTGTGCAGACGTGACCAAATTGTCGATGAATTTGTGGCCTACCATGCCGTTGCCGACCACCACGATACGTTGCTTACTCATTGGACTTCCTCAAATCAGGCTGACAGTTCTTTCCAGGGGGAAACAGAATTTGGTGTTACTGCAGCGGGCTCCGCTTGCGGCCACCACTGCAATTGGCTGCGTAGATCTACCACATCGCCCACAACGATTAGCGCAGGTGATTCAATGGCATGGCGCGCCACCAACTGTGGCATTTGGGCGAGTGATGCACTGAACACGCGCTGGGCGCGCGTACATCCGCGCTCAATAATGGCAGCCGGCGTGTTACTGGCAAGGCCCGCGCCCAGTAGTTCGCTGGCAATCATCTGGGCACTAGCCAACCCCATGTAAAACACCAGGGTATGGCCACTGGCTGCCAGTGCTCGCCAATTGGCATTGAGCGATTGCTCACCGTGAGCTGTAACAAAACTCACGCCCTGGGTAATGCCGCGGTGCGTTAAAGGGATGCCCGCATAGGCGGTGGCACCGGCACCACTGGTAATACCGGGCACAATTTCAACACTAATGCCGGCAGCCTTTAGCTCCAGCATTTCTTCACCACCGCGACCAAACACAAAGGGGTCGCCGCCTTTTAACCGGCATACACGCAAGCCAAGCTGTGCGGCATCCACTAACAAGGCATTTAAATCCTGCTGGGCAATGGCGTGGCGATCTTTTGCTTTACCCACATAGATGGCGGGCGTTTGGCGCGGAAACAACGCGCGAATATCTTCACTTACCAGACGGTCGTAAAAAATAACGTCGGCCGATTCAATAGCGCGCAAGGCTTTAATTGTTAACAAGTCGGCATCACCGGGGCCTGCCCCCACTAACGCAACCACACCGGGCAGCTCAGGCCTGCGCGGTTTAATGCCCGCAACAATTTGCACAGGCTTGCTTACCGCTACTGGCGCTGTGTTTGCAGTAAACACCTTGGCACCCAAGCCGTGAGAGAGTGTGTTACAGGATGATGTGTGCATAGCGCTTCCTCTAGCGAGCAGGGCTGGCTGCTGATTTACCAGAGCTAGAGCAAGGACAATGCCAAACTACAATTTTGCAAAGAAAAATAATTATCAGCCTAACAATCCGTATTTTTTTACCCGGCCTATATAGAAGCAGTAGCAAAAAACAGGGCCGCCACTACCCAAAACAGTGCCCGCGCACCAACATGGGTAGCAGAGGCTTTGCGCAAGTGCGCAATCTAGGTGCGCAACGCACCAACCTGGCACCACCAGAATTTTCATGGTGCACCATGGGTGAGCCTTGCGCCCCACAATGGCGCCTTTGCTTTTGCAAAATTGCACCGCAAACAGCCACATTTGGCGTAAACGCACACAATTCAACCAACCAAACACCGTGGCACGGCGCCGGCACAGGGTTTTGATGGGTGAAAAATAAAATTTTTATGGGCTTTTAAAGTTGGTTCGCTAATTGCAAATACACAGGCGTGAATCACTGTTTCGTGTGTGCCAAGCCACACACGCTTGAGACTTTGGAAACCTAGGACGCGCTATGATCTTCGGCCGCAAAAAACGCAAACCCATCAGCATTCCGGCGAAACCTGTAAAAGAGTGGAAGTACACCACCTGCAATTATTGCTCAACCGGCTGCTCCATTGAGCTGGGCCTTAACGATGAAGGCCGGGTGATTACCAGCCGCGGTCATGCCGGTGCCGATGTGAACCGCGGCAAGCTGTGCATCAAGGGCCTGCTGGAGCACGATCTGTTTCACTCGCCCGGGCGTGGCACCGAGCCGCTGATGCGCGAGAAGGCACACCAGCCCTTTGCGCCCGCCAGTTGGGATAGCGCCCTGGATAAAACCGCCAGCAAGATTAAGGAAATTCAAGACAAATACGGGCGCGACAGCTTTGCCATTGTGTCTACCGGCCAGCTGCTCACCGAAGAGTTTTATGCGCTGGGTAAACTTGTGCGGGGCCAGATTGGCACCAACAACTACGACGGCAACACCACCTTGTGCATGGCCTCGGCGGTTTCGGGCTACAAGCGCACCTTCGGTTCAGACGGCCCGCCCGGCTGCTATGAAGATTTCGAGCACACAGGCTGCCTGATGGCCTTCGGCTCCAATTTGCCCGAGCAGCACCCCATCATTTACTGGCGCTTGAAAGAAGCCCGTGAAAAGCGGCACTTCCCCATGATTGTGGTAGACCCGCGCGTCACCATGCTCGCGCAATTTGCCGATATTCACCTGCCGATTACGCCCGGCACCGACACAGTGCTCATCAACGCCATGATGCATGTCATCTTTAAAGAGGGCCTGGCCGATGAAGACTACATCGCCAAGCACACCCAAGGCATTGATGACTTAAAGCAACTGGTGTTGGAAAAATACGATCCGAAACACGCACAGCACATTTGCGGCATTGATGAAGATCGCATTCGCCATGTGGCCCGCGTGTACGCCAAGGCGAGCAGTGCCATGAGCATTTGGACCATGGGTATCAACCAATCTACCCACGGCTCTGATGGCGTGTGCAACATCAATAACCTGAACCTGATTACCGGCAACATCGGCAAGCCCGGTGGCACCAGCTTATCAATCACCGGCCAGTGCAATGCCATGGGCACGCGCGAATGGTCTTCGTGTTCGGGCCTGCCGGGCTATCGCTACCTGGAAAAGCCGAAAGACCGAAAGCACATTGCCGATTTCTGGGGCATTGATGAGTCATTTTTCCCGCCCGCGCGCGGGCTTGCCCAAACCGACATTTTCCCGGCCATTGAATCCGGCCAGATTAAAGGCCTATGGCTGGTTGCCACCAACCCCATGACCTCTATGCCCAACCAGCCACGCATTCGCAAAGCCATGGAAAAACTTGAGTTTCTGGTGGTGCAGGATGTGTATGAAGATGTGGAAACCAACAAATACTCACACGTGTACTTCCCTGCGGCTGTGTGGGCAGAGAAAGAAGGCTGCCACACCAATACCGAGCGCCGGGTAAACCTCACGCGCAATGTCTTGCCCGCCTACGCCAACTCCAAGCCGGATTTCTGGGTATTTAAAGAAATGTCCAAGCGATTCCAGGATCGCAACCCCATTGCGTTCCCCGAATCTGCCGAAGCCGCGTTCAATGAAATGCGCGAGCTTTCCAAAGGTACTGGCCGCACACTGGATATTTCAGGCATGACCTGGGATCGCATTGAAGCGGCGCGCGGTATCCAGTGGCCCTATAGCGAAGCCGACGCGCTGGCCGATGAAGAGCGGCTCGGCAAAGTTATTGCCATAGACACCAAAAACCGTGTGGATTACAAGGGCAATCAACGCCTGTACACAGATGGCGTGTTCCAAACCGAAAGCGGGCGCGCCAATCTGATTTGCGTAGACTTTGTGAACAACAACGAATGCCCGGACGACGACTACCCCTTCTGGTTGAACTCGGGCCGGGTTGTTGAGCACTTTCACACGCGCACACGCACCGGGAAAATCGGCAACTGTAACAAGTTCAGCCCAACCCCCTATATGGAAATGAACCCGGATGCCGCAACAGAACTTGGCATTGAACACGGCACCTACGTGCGCTTGGTGAGCCGCCGAGGCGATGCGGTGGTTATGGTGCAAACCACTCACCGTGTGGGGCGCAATATGGTGTTTATTCCTTTCCACTTTCACGATTGTGTAAACCGCTTGACGCTCGGCCTGCTGGACCCCTACTCACGTCAACCCGCGTTTAAACAAAACGCCGTGCGGGTAGAAAAAGTGGATCAGAAGGAAGCCGCGCAACTGAATTTGGAGCGCCGGAAGTTTTGATGCGCTTTAGTGTGGGCAGTGAAGGCAAATGGAGCTTTCGGCTACCGGGGGGCACGGCAGACGCAGCCCAGACACTTGCGGCACGCGTGAATACATCCTTGCAGCTCTGCATCGCCTTCCAGGGCGATGAAGGCCGCATGCGTCTGGACTACATCTACCTCTGTGCCGACGGGAATGTTGCGGTAGCAATGAGGATTGCAAAAGAGCAAAAAGCACTAAACAAGCATTGCGGTTTTAAAACGTTTTAGATTGATTACGCGAGACAGGTTAATGACAACGAACAACGAGTTACACAACCAGTTCGAGAAAATTCCAGGCCAGGATGCTGCTGGTGCCGGGCCTACAGGCGAAGAGCGCTCGGGCAGCCACGGCGCCATGATTTGGGAGATTCGTACCGAAGAGCAACCCTATGCGTTTTTATCTGACAAAGAAATAAAAGACACCAACCGCTACGGCCAGAAAATTGACCTCATTGATTTAACCGAACACAAGCTGCCCGTAGGCCGCTCGCTGTACATTAATGAAAACCCGGCCGTGGGCACCAACCCCAATCGCAACAAGCAGCACGGATTTTTCTTCACGGCCGACAACTGCATTGGTTGCCACGCCTGTGAAGCCGCCTGCAGCGAGAAAAATGAAAACCCCGCACACCTGGCGTTCCGCTCTGTGGGCTATGTGGAAGGCGGCAGCTACCCAGATTACAAGCGCATGAATATCTCCATGGCCTGCAATCACTGCGACAACCCCGTGTGCCTGAAGGGCTGCCCAACGCGCGCCTATACCAAACACGTAGAGTATGGCGCAGTACTACAAGACCCTGAAACCTGCTTTGGCTGTGGTTACTGCACTTGGGTATGCCCTTACAACGCGCCCCAGCTGGACCCTATTAAAGGCCAGGTTTCCAAGTGCAACATGTGTGTAGATCGCCTGGAGGTGGGCTTGAAGCCTGCGTGTGTGTCTGCCTGTGTGGGCAACGCGCTGGATTTTGGCGTTATTGAAAACGTACCGGAAAATCGCGAACAGGCGCTTACCGATATACCCGGTTTCCCAACGCCTGAAATTACCCACCCCAATGTGCGCTTCCAGCAGATTAACGAGCTGCCAGAGGAAATGAAGCGCACCGATTCCATGCCCCTTAAATACCACAAGGATGAGAACGGCCGCTACCGCCCGGCTGTTGATCAAAAGAAAGGGCGCGAAAAACACTGGAACCTTGGGCGCCTGTCTTCGCGAGAAAACCCTTTGGTTTTGTTTACGCTCTGCTCGCAAGCGGCCATTGGAGCCTTTGGCTTAAGCTTTTTGGGCGCAGAACTCGGGCTGCAGGAATTGGTGAATTTTAAACAATCAGCGCTCTATGCACCGCTGGCTATTCTGAGTTTTTTGCTGGTGGGCTTTGGCTTGTTTATGTCTACCATGCACCTTGGCAAACCGCACCGTTTCTACCGTGGTTTTAACAACCTGCGCCACTCGCCTGTGTGCCGCGAAGGCCTTGGCATTGCGTTGTTTATGGGCGGGCTTGGCATGCACATTTTATTCAGCCTGCCCAACAACAGTGTGTTCCAGGCCCTTTACAGCTGGGTAATAGGCGCAGACATCACCGCACTTATCGCCCCGGCCACCGCCGGGCGCTGGGCCACGGGCTTTGCGTATTTTGCCCTGCCTGCAAGCCTTGTGGGCCTTTACTACATGAACAAGTGCTACCGCATTGAAGCGCGCCCCTTCTGGAACCATTGGCAGGTGGGCACTGCATTTTTCGGCAACATGCTGTCACTCGGCGGGCTGGTGGCCGGGGCGGTAATGGTGCCTACGCTCGCGTTTTCGGGCCTGGGTTATGCCACAGCCTTGGCCGTGTGCGGCGGTGCGATGGGCGCAGGCCTTGTGATTGAAGGCATAGGCCACATTGCCCACAGCCGGGCCATGGGCCAAGCACACCACGAAGGCGGTGCCTCTCACTACATTCAAACCACCACCTTTGGCAAAAGCTTTTGGGCACGCAACGGCCTGTTGGCGGCGAACACTGTGCTGGTAGGCGCACTACTGACCGCCCTGCTGGTGTGGGATGCCAGTGGCCTTACGGCGCTGCTGGGCTGGGCGCTGGCGGGCTTACTGCTGGTTGTTACCTCGGTAGTTGGCCGGGCACTGTTTTATGTGCTGGTAGTGCCCACCACTATGCCGGGCGCCTTCTTCTGGAAAAACAAAGGCTTTGAAGAGCACGCCCGCGACATTGGCCTGGCGCACATGCCGCAGGTGGGCGTGGTACCCTTAAGCCACTAAGTTACTTACTTTCAATTGGCCGCGCACACTGTGTGCGGCCACCGGCAACAAGACCCCTATGGACCTCAATTCGCTGATTGGTAAAACCTGTGTTATTGGCCTTTCGTATTTCGATTTGGACGGGCGCCTGCTGAAGCAATCACAATGCTGTGGGCAGGTAATAAAAACCGATGCAGAACTCGGCATCACCTTGCGGCTGCAACACACCCAGGCCAGTGAGGCCGAATTTATTCTGCCCCCCAATCTAAACGCCTGGTACAAGGCACCGGCGGGCCACTATCGCAACGCTGAATTCGGCGTAGACATGGAAAACCCCGACTACCTGGTAACCTGGGATATTCACCGCACCCAGCAAGAGCACCGCGAAGGCCAGCACGAGTGGTGGGAGTGGGTGCCCAACACCCAGGCCCCGCAGGTGGGTAGCCAGGGCAGTTAGAGGCGCCGCACCTGCTGCTCACTGGCAGCGCTAATCCCCTATCATGTAAGCTTGCAGGCTAACGGAGCAGACAACCCCATGCTGATCGACCGCTTTAATCGCACCATAGACTACATTCGACTGTCGGTAACCGACCGGTGCGATTTCCGCTGCGTCTATTGCATGAGCGAAGACATGACCTTCATGCCCCGCGCCCAGGTATTAACCCTTGAGGAGCTTGCGGAAATCGGCACTGCTTTTGTGGAACTTGGAGTAAAGAAAATTCGTATCACCGGCGGCGAACCCCTGATCCGGCGCGATGTAATGCAGCTGTTTGAACAGCTGGGCCAGCTGCCACTGGATGAACTCACCCTCACCACCAACGGCTCGCAGCTTGTGCAGTACGCCTTGCCCCTGCAGGCTGCCGGTGTGCGGCGCATCAACATCAGCCTGGATACCTTAAACCCTGAAAAATTTACCGCCCTCACCCGCACAGGCCAGCTCGCACAAGTGCTGGCGGGCATTGAAGCCGCGCGCGAGGCAGGCTTTGAGCGCATCAAGCTCAATGCGGTAATTTTGAAAAACCGCAATGCCGATGAAGTGCCCGCGCTCACGCAGTTTGCATTAGATAAAGGCCTGGACATCAGCTTCATTGAAGAGATGCCACTGGGCGCCATTACCGAACACAGCCGCGCACTGGAATTTTGTTCCAGCGCCGAGTTGCGCGGCATACTGCAACAACACTTCGCCCTCACTCCCCTTGAAGACGAAAGCGCCGGCCCTTCGCGCTACTGGGCGGCCACGGGCGCCGATGGCAAACCCGGCACCAGCCGCATAGGATTTATTTCGCCCCACTCCGAAAACTTCTGCGCCAGCTGCAACCGCGTACGCGTGAGTGCCGAGGGCAAGTTGTTACTCTGTTTAGGTAACGATCACGCAGCCGACCTCAAACACCTGGTGCGGGCCTACCCCAATGATCGCGAGCGGTTAAAAGCCGCTATTGTTGCGGCCATGGATTTAAAGCCCGAAAAACACCATTTTAACCTGCACGATGAACCGCAAATTGTGCGCTTTATGAATGCCACCGGCGGTTAGCGCCCAACGCCCGCTGCTGTGGGTGCTGGCGGCCACCGCATCCTTTTGTTGCGTGGCGCTGGCCACGCGCGCCATAGGCAATAATCTGGCTACCACCCAGGTGTTATTTTTCCGCGCACTGATTGGCGCCTTGGTACTTGCGCCCATTGTCTGGCGATTGCGCCCGCGCCTGCACAAAGCATTATTCACCTTGCACCTGGCCCGCAACAGCCTGCACCTGCTGGGCCAATACGGCTGGTTTTTCGGATTAATCTGGCTGCCCTTAGCCGATGTCACGGCCATCGAATTTTCAACACCGCTGTGGGTTGCCCTCTTGGGTTGGGCGTGCCTCGGCGAGCGGCCGAGCCGGCCCACGCTGCTTGCCATCGCGCTGGGGCTGGCAGGTGTGCTGACCATCAGCATGGAAAGCCTAAACCAATACAGCAGTGCCAGCCTGTGGCTGCTCGCCTCGGCCCTTGGCTATGCCGGTGCACACCTGTGTACGCGCAGCCTTGCCACCGCCGGCCACTCGGCACTGGCCATTTTGGTGTGGATGTACCTGTTACAAACGCCCGTCACGCTAGCGCTGTGCCTCAACCATTGGCAGTGGCCAGCCGCTGGCCTTTGGCTGTACCTGCTGCCCATTGGCCTGTGCGCCTTGTCTGCCCACTATTGCCTAACCCGAGCACTGGCTCTGGCCGACACCGCCAAGGTGATTGCCTTCGACTACCTGCGCCTGCCTATTCTGGGCGGCGTTGGCCTGCTCGCGTTTAACGAACCGCTCACCGGCGCGCTGCTAGCCGGCAGCTGCTGTATACTCGCCGGCTGCTGGATAAACATGCGAGGGGCAACACCGGCGGCCCCGTTATTGCGGAAGCCCGAACAACGTGCCCTTTAAGCTTGCCCCCAAACGCCTGCGACAACTGTTTCTCACCGCAAGCCTTACGCTTACCATCTGGTATTTACTGCTGCTGTGGGATCTTGCCCGTGGCGAAACGCTGGGCATGCTGCAGCCCTACCTGGCCGATTTACTCACCATTGCCGACGGCGCGCTGGTGGTGATTGCAGGCCTTGTGCCATTGATTTTATTTTGGGGCTGGGCCAGCAAGGTGTTTGCAAACCTCGCGCTCAAACAGTTGGCGGTAGATCTCAAACGCCGGCGTATTGAGCCCGGCCAATCGGGCGAACACAAGTGCGAAAAACAGCAATAAAAAAAGGGCAGCAGGCTGCCCCGAGAGGGAGGAATACAGGCAGCACCTGTATCAACAAAACCGAAGAGTTACCTACAGCAAGAGCGACTGCTGCGGCGATGCTATAGCATTTACGCCCCGACACCACTGAAACTGGTACCTCACCCGCACCGATGCTATACACGCAGCCAAACCGATACCATGCGACCTTGGTATGGTGCATTTTCCGTACACGGCAAACCTATACTCAAAACCACATCTTTACAGCGCACACATTTCCAGCGCGCACCTTGTAAATAGGGTTGCACGCCCTCAGATAAAGGGCCTTAATAGCGGGCCAATTGCCTGAATTTATTGCGGCTGTGGCTGCGCTAAGTGCAGTAGGCCATACACGCAGCTGCTCCCACTTCACAACCATCAAGGACGCACCATGGAAATTGCCATTGCCATCATTTTACTGGCCCTGATTCAATACATGATTTTCTCGGGCCGGGTGGGTTGGGCCAGAGCCAAGTACGGCGTGGCGGCCCCTAAAACCGTAGGCCATGAAATATTCGAGCGCATCTACCGCGTGCAGGTAAATACCTTAGAGCAGCTGATGATTTTTATTCCCGCAACCCTGGCCTTCAGCATTTACGTGCACAGCTTCTGGGTGTGGGTACCGGGCGTGGCGTTCTTGTTGGGCCGTATTCTGTTTGCGCGCTTTTACGAGCGGGCGCCAGAAAAACGCGCGGTGGGTTTTGCCATGGGGTTTCTCGCCAATGTGGTGATGGTACTCTGGAGCCTTACCGCCATTTCTATTAGCCTGCTCAGCGCTTAAAGACACAATAAACACATCGCCAAGGCACAGGCTTGCCTGTATGCTGGCCTTTCCCGGTACACCTGACGCCTGTGCCTCTCGGTGCAATTGCGCCCTACTCCTCGGTGTACCATGGCAAGCCCCCTGTACCGCTACCAAACCCTAACGATTGGCAAGCTGCATGTGCACATGCGCACGCTGCTTGATAACCAGCAGTTTTCAGATGATCAGGGCGCGGCCGAAGCGCTGGGTATCAGCTCTGCCAGCTGGCCCCTGTTCGGCACCCTGTGGCCCTCGGGCCAGGTGCTCGCCCAGCTGATGCAAAACCAAGACATTACCAACAAACGCATTCTTGAAGTGGGCTGCGGCATGGCACTTTCAAGCCACGTACTTAACGCCCGCCACGCAGACATCACCGCCACCGATTACCATCCGGCAGCGGAAGAGTTCTTGCTTGAAAATACCCGCATCAATGCCGGCAAACCCATCCCCTTTACGCGCACAGGCTGGGGCGACCCGGTCAGTAATTTGGGATTTTTCGATTTGATTATTGGCAGCGATTTGCTCTATGAAGCCGAGCATGTGCCGTTGCTCGCAGGTTTTATAAATCAGCACGCCAAACCCGAGTGCGATGTGGTGATTATTGATCCGGGCCGCGGCAATCACGCCAAATTCAGCAAGCGCATGGTGGCACTGGGCTTTAGCCACAGCCAATACGCGCCAGACACCCAAACCTATTTAAGCGCGCCTTTTAAAGGTCGTGTGCTGCAATACCACCGCAGCGGCAAGCCCAGCTGATTGAAGGCAAAAAAAAGCCCCACCAGGTGGGGCCAAGCCTTAGAGAGCGCTGAATTTTTTACACCCACCAAAACGTAATGAAAACTTAAAAAACTTTGATTCGCAGGGACAATTCTCTCCGCTTTAAGCAAAACAGCTAAATACAACACATCAATGGCGCACCGGCTTATTGCACAGGCAGCCAGGCTTACGGCTTAGAAAAAGCATCAGCGCAACGCCGCAATTAAAGCCCGCAATTACTCATGCACTTTTGCCAACAGCCACCGCGCCCAGCAGCTGGCCTGGGTGAAACCGCAACCACGGCAACCAGCGGCCCAGGCGCGCAAATAGGCCGTGCTGCTCAATAAAGCGCGCGTAGGCCACGTAAACCGGATCTTTTGCCAGGTGGCGCTCTTCAGTACGCGCACGTAAAAAGTAAATGCCGTTCAGCAGTAAAAGCATGGCGCATTGGCGCAGGGTTTGCTCAAGGCTTGCAGACACCATGAACGGCATCGAGATCATCCACCAGGATAAATTTTTACTCACATAAGCCGGGTGCTTGGTAAAGCGAAACGGGCCGTTGGTGAGAATGCCCCGGTGCGTTAAATTCGAAAAGCGCAAGCCAAAGGCAAGGCTTGCCCACACATACACGCAAAGTAGCGCCAGAATGCCAAGCCCCCACAAGAGGTAGGCGAGATCCATACCCCAAAACCAATAGCCCCAGCTGGGCCCTTGGTCGTAGTAGATGTAAGTGCCGGAAAACAAACTCCAAAAAGGCTGGTAGCACATCAACGCCACGGCCCAACCCAGAAAACTGGGCTCGGTTGAGCGGATGTGGGTATCCAGAATGCGCAGCGTGCACACATAGCCCACTGCCACTATCAGTAAATCGATGAAATATAAAAAATTAAACGCAACATCAAAAAAACGCTGAAAGCTTGAAAAAATATCGCTCCAATCAGTGTTGTAAATGGCTTGCAAATTATTGCCCATGTACACAAACATCAGGGGCAGGAAAAACAGTTTTACCACCCAGCCCAACAACAGCTGGCCGATTTTATCGGTACAGGTTTGACGCCCCAACAGCCAACGGCCCAATTGCCAGTAGCCGTCTTTCGGGTTCACCATTTTGCTATCAACCCAGTAGAAATACCCAATTGCCAACACTAGCCAATAGGGCAACGCCGCCCACACCAGCGAGAAATAGCCATCGTAAAAACTGCCGTGGTACTCAGGCAGTACCCAGTACACCAAGGCAACGGCGGCAACAACGCCATAAAAACCCACAAGTTTTACAATGCAACGCCCCCAATGGGGTTGGCTTTTTTGCCATTGCAAACCGGTGCTTTCATTGCGGTGGGTTTTCAAAAACAGCACTTCGGCCACAGCGATTGGCAACGCAAAGGCAAGCCCTACCAACACCACACCCAAGGTACGCAATTCATCGCCCCAAGGCTCAGACACAAGCCACGCCACCACCACTAACGCCGAGGCCAAGCCAGAAAGATTAATGAGCATATGCGTAGGCGCAGGCGGCGGGCTTTTGTGAACGCTTTCAACGGTATTTGCCATATAAACCTCCACCAATAATCACAAGAAAGTCGCGCCCGCGGGCGCGACTGTTACTGAGCCTGTGTTACTCGTTGGATTTAATGGCTTCGATCAGCTCGCCGTTGGTTGTGTCGCCACTGAGCTCCCAGAAGAATGCACCACCCAAACCTTGGCTGCGGATGTACTGCATCTTGCCGGCAATGGTGCTTGGGGTATCGTAGCTCCACCACTTGTCGCCACAGTGGGCGTAGGCGGTGCCCGCAATGGTGCCGTTAGCAGGGCAAGTATTTTTCAATACTTTGTAATCTTCAATACCGGCCTCATAGGTACCCGGTGCGGCACCCGTCGCCGAGCCACCCGGTGCCGACTGGGTTACACCCGTCCAGCCACGGCCGTAGAAGCCAATGCCCAGCAAAATTTTATCGCTGGGAACGCCCTTGCTCTTTAACACTTGAATGCCGTTATCTGAGCTGAAGCCCTGAATTGGCATGCCTGGGTAGTCGTAGAGTGCAGAGTGCGGTGCGGTTGGGCCGGTTTTATCCCAGGCGCCGAAGAAGTCGTAGGTCATCAGCATGTAGAAATCCACATACTGGGCTGCGCCTCCGTAGTTGGCTGCATTGAGTTTGGCCTCACCGGCACCAATGGCCGAAGTTACCAGTTTGTCTGGCCCGAAACGGGTGCGCAGTGCGCGCATCAAATCGGTGTAGCCATCAAAACCGCTGTTATCGCAGGTTAAACCACACTCGTTGGGGTATTCCCAGTCGATGTCGATGCCGTCAAACACACCGGCCCAGCGGGGGTCGAACACCAGGTCGTAACAGGAGTTGGCGAAGGCATCGGCATTGGCTGCCGCCTCACCAAAACCGCCAGACCAAGTCCAACCGCCGAACGACCAGATCACCTTGATGTGCGGGTACATTTCTTTCAGACGCTTGAGCTGACCGAAAGAGCCGCGCAGCGCGCCGGTATCCCAGGTGTCTGCCACGCCATCCACGCTTTCAGCGGCGCTGTAGAAGCGGTCGTAATCGGCGTAGGAATCGCCAATTACACACTGGCCGTTCTTCACGTTACCGAAGGCGTACAAAATGTGCGAAAGCTTTTCAGCCGAACCGCTGGTGTGAATATTTTTCACGTGGTAGTTGCGCCCGTACACACCCCACTGCGCAAAGTAGCCAATCACTTTGCCGCCACCAGAGGAACTGCCGCCAGAGCTTGAGCTGCTGGATGAGGTTGAGCCACTGGAAGATGAGCTGGTGCCGCTGGAGGACGACGTAGTGCCGCTTGATGAGCTGGTGCCACTGGAAGAACCCGAAGACGTGCTGCCGCCAGAGCTGCTGGAAGAACCGCTGCAATCGCCGTTGTTTTGCCAAGGGCCATACTCACCGCCTTCGGCGGGGTTATCGCCTTGGGTCCACCATTTGGCGCTGTAGCCATTGCCCAGGTATTGCACCTGATCGCCGCCGTTATACACCGCGGTGGCATTCCAGATGGGCAGGCTGGTATCGCAGCTGCCACCGGAGGATGAACCGCCCGATGAACCGGAAGAACTGGTAGAGCCACCAGACGAGGTAGAACCACCGGACGAGGTAGAACCGCCAGAAGAGGTAGAGCTGCCGGAGGAGGTAGAGCCGCCAGAAGAGCTTGAACTGCTGGAGCTGGAAGTGCCATCGTCGCAGGCACCCAGACCGTCCCAGGCTTCAGTCCAGGCCCAGCCCTGGCCGGGCGCGTAGGGCCCGCCGGTGGAGCACCAACCGCCCACTTTGCAGCTGTAGGCTTGGCTTGCATTTTGTACCAGGTCGCCGTTGCCATAACTGGCACCGTCTACGTAGGCGTTGAGCGTGGAGCAATCGTACGCTTGGCTTTGGGACGCAAAGGCCCCCAGCAGCAAGAGCGCGGATAATTTCATTTTCATGGCTGAATCCATTGAGACTGTTATTTTTTGATGACAGCCGGGAGGCTCGCTTAAACCTCACATCAGGAACCGCTGTACCTCAAAACGCGATGCCTGCGGCTATCGCCCGCAGTACTTCATGTTCTCTAAGGCCAACACAGAAAGCGCAGTGAAAATCGATCAGGGTCTTGTGCCCCGCTATCGTCACACTGCCGGTGTGGTTCTCAGTTATTATTATTTGCCGCCAATCACCACCCGCAGCGGTAAACTGATTGACAACGTTGTCTACCTTAGACCCGCAAATACAACGTTGTCAACATTGATTAAAAACAAACCAACCAGTACAAAACTTCGTTTAAAATCCGGATTTATTACGAAAAAAGGCAGGTAAAAGCATTAAACATGCAGAACTTGCAGCCTGCTTTCAAACCGCAAGGCAATTAAAAATCACGCGGTTTTTGTGAACTATTTAACGGCCGCAGGGCACGCCCGCCTAAAGCAGCGGGCGCCGATCAAACCAGGGTTGCGCGTTTTCCAACTGCCGTGCCAATTGCAGCAGACGCCCTTCGTCGAGCATGCGGCCCACAAACTGGCTACCCAAGGGCAGGCCGTTGGCCGTCCAGTGCAGGGGCACAGACATGGCCGGCAGCCCCGTCACATTGCCCATGAGCGTGAAGGCCATGCGGCTTAAAACCCGCTCGGAAAGCGAAAATAGCAGGCCGGATTTCATCAGTAATTTGCCAAGGGGCAAGCGATGCCCCAGGCGCATTTGCAAGGCCTCGAAGGCCGTGGGCGGAATCACCCCATGCCTGGCCGGCTCGTCTATCAAGGTGGGGGTCAGGAGCATGTCGTACTCCTCAAGGTAGCGCCCCATGGCCGCGCGCACCTTGTGCCAGCCCTCTTTGGCCTGGGCCACATCGGCACTGGAAAACGAGCGCCCGAGCATGGCGGCACTCAAGGTTCCGGGCTCAAGGCTGGCGGCGGCTTTGCTGCCCCAAATAGTCTTGATCTGGTTCACCTTGGCCGCGGTGTGGCCGCTGATCACCACCATGAAATCCGCCCACATTTGCCCGGCATCTATTTCAGGGTGCGCCTCTACCACCACGTGGCCCAAATCCTTCAGCAATGCCACTGTGTTGGCCAGTGCGGCCTTTGCCTCAGGCGACACCTCTGCGGCGATCATGGGCCTGGCCGACACGCCAATGCGCAGGGGTTTCAGGGGTTTCTCCAACTGCGATAAAAACGTCTCGGTAGGCTTCGGGATTTTAAAACCCGTGCCCAGCTCCGGGCCCGAGAGGCAATCGAGCATGGCGGCGCTGTCGCGTACTGACAGCGTGATGGGGTGCCCGGCTATGGCGCCATCCCAACCCTCGGCCTCCAATGGCCCGGTAGGGTTGCGCCCGCGCGAGGGCTTAAGGCCGAACACACCACAGCAAGCCGCCGGAAAACGAATGGAGCCACCACCATCATTGGCAGAGGCCATGGGCACAATGCGCGCCGCAACAGCTGCCGCCGAGCCACCGCTAGAGCCGCCCGTACTGTAGCCTGCCTTCCAGGGGTTGTGGGCCGGGCCAAAGGCTTTGGGCTCGGTGGTTATCATCAACCCGAACTCGGGCAAATTTGATTTGGCAAAGGGCACCAGGCCCGCCTGCAAATAACGATTTACAATTTCAGCATTTTGCTCTGGGTACCAGCGCACCTGCCCGGTACCAAGGCTTGTGGGCTCACCGGCCAAATCGTCTAGCAGGTCTTTCAGAATAAACGGAACGCCGGTAAACGGGCCATCAGGCAAGGGCTTGCGCGCGCGTGCTTCGGCACTTTTCACAAAGGTGTGCACACAGGCATTTAATTGCGGGTTAAGCACTTCCAGCCGCGCAACTGCCGTCTGCAACAGCTCAACCGGTGTCACCTCGCCCTGGCGCACGAGCGCGGCCAAACCCAGGCCATCGTATTGGCAATATTCTGAAAACTTCATAGCATACAAACCCGTTGTTATGTTTTTTATGGCGGCTCTTATTGTGCCCGCTTTGCGCGCAATTGCCATGCACTATTTAACGTGAAAAACAAATAGCTCTGTATTTTTTGAATCTTTTAAGGGCGTGGCTGAAGGCCAGGTTTTTAAATAAAAATCGCAGGCGCTGCAAATATTCGGGCAGGAGAAACGCGGCATCTACACAATGCAGATGCCGCAGAGGGCAATTACTTTTCACTCATGCGGGCAAAAGCGGCGAGCGAGGCACTCATGCTGCCCGCGCCATTTTGGGCCCAGCCGCCGTCTACGGGCATCACCACACCGCTTACATAGCTGCCGAGTTCACTTGCCAAAAACAGGCAGGCATTGCCAATGTCCTCAGGGTTGCCCATGCGTTTAATGGGCACAGATTCCACACAGGCTGCACGCATTTCTTCTGTGGGCGCAAGCCGCGCCATGCCCTCGGTGTTATCAATGGGGCCGGGCACAATAGAGTTTACCCGCACACCTTTGGGGCCCCATTCCAGCGACAAAGTGCGGGTGATCATATCCACACCGGCCTTGGCTGCACACACGTGGCTTTGGGCCTCCATGGGAATAAACGCCTGCGGGGCTGAAATGTTAATTACCGCAGCACCGGGCTTGCGCAAGCAGGGAAATACCGCCTGCATAACGTGAAAGGTGCCCAGCAGGTCGATATCAATCACTGCCTTAAACGCATTGGTAGACATGCCCATGGCCGTGGCCGGAAAATTGCCCGCAGCGCCAGACACCACCACATCCAGATCGCCCATTTGTGCGTGTACTTTTTCAACACCGGCTTTAATGGCCTGGGGGTCGCGCACATCGGCGGCAAAACCTAACGCATCGCTACCGAGTGCTTTCAGCGCGGCTACCGTGTCGTCTACTTTATCTTGCGAACGGCTGGCAACGGCCACGCGCGCACCGTGCTTTGCGAACAATTCAGCAACACCACGATTAATACCGCTGGTGCCCCCCACTACCAATACATTTTTGCCGGTGAAATCGAGAGTAATGCTCATGTCACAGTCCTCGTTGTGGGTGCCTTAAGAAAATGAAGAAAAATCCGGTTTACGTTTTTCAAAAAATGCCGTGGCTGCCTCTTTAAATTCACCCCCCGCCAGCCCCTCGGCAAAGCCTTTGAATTCACTTTGCATCACCGCCTGCGACTCACCCATAGCCGGTGCGCGCAGCAGCGCCTTGGTGGCGCGAATAGCCGCCGGTGGCTGTTCGGCCAAACGCAGCGCTTGGGCACGGGCACGGGCCAAGGGGTTTGCCTCTACAGCGTTGATGAAACCCATCTCGCGGGCTTGCTCGGCGCCAAATCGCTCGCCCAATAACAAGAGTTCGGCTGCGCGCACCTGGCCCACCAGGCGTGGTACCAACAGGCTTGAGGCAAACTCTGGCACCAGGCCCAAATTCACAAAGGGCATTTGGAACTTGGCACTTTCATCGGCATAGGCCAGATCACACTGCAACAACAAAGTGGTGCCAATGCCCACTGCCGCGCCGGAAACCGCTGCCACAACAGGCTTGGGAAAAGTCATTAACGCCTGCAAAAATTGCACTACGGGGTTGTCTGCATCCAGCTCGCCGCCGGCCAGAAAATCCTGCAGATCGTTGCCCGAGGTAAAGCAGCCCTCGGTGCCGCTAATTAACGCTACACGAATCTCCGGGTCGCCAGCGGCCTGATTCAGGCTCTCGGCAAGTGCGGCATACATGGCTCGGGTAATGGCGTTTTTGCGCTCGGGCCGATTGAACTGAAGGTGCAAAATACGCTGGTCGCGCTCGATAACAAGATGCTCTGACATGCTAGCCCCTTTAAGACTTTCTTAAATTTAACAATCGCTTGAGTGTAGCAGCCGCGCGGTCAGTTTCAGTGGCATTACCGACCAATTTCAGTGGTAGAAACGACTGATGAACCCTCGCTTTGCACCGTCTTACATAGGCCAACCCGAGAAGAGGCCCAAATGCCCATGCTTGAAACCGAGCGCCTGCGGCTGGAACCGCTCACACCCGTGCATGCGCCGCTATTGCAGGCGGTGTTTAACGACGCCGACTTCCTGCGCTATGTAGGCGATAAAGGCCTTAAAACAGAGGCCGAATGCGCGCAATACATCATCAGCACTGCGCAGTCTGCCCCCGCAGGCGTTGTGAACTATGCCGTGGTATTAAAAAACACCGGCCAATGGGCAGGCATTTGCGGGCTATTAAAACGCCCGTATCTGGATGCCCCGGATTTAGGCTATGGCCTGCTGCCCGAGGCCCGGGGCCAAGGCATTGCCCGCGAAGCTGCGCGCACCCTGCTGGCCCAAGCGTGCGCCTTTACGCGCCTGTGGGCCATGGTCAATCCGGCCAATCGCGCCTCTTGCAGGCTACTGCAGGATTTAGGCTTTAGCGAAGCACCCGCGCCCTTGCCCGAAACACCCTTTGATAACCTGCTTATCATGCAATGGAATAGCGCTCTGGAAGCGGCACACACCCAGCCCTTCGGGCACAACCGATGACCACTTTTAAATGACCATACAACCCTAAAAATTCACCCAAAGGACGCCGTATGAAAACCTTCACGAAGATCCTGGTTGCACACCTTTGCCTGGCATTGGCCTGTTTTGCAACGCTTGTGCACGCCAAGCCCATGCAACTTGATGATGTGTTTCAACTGGAGTATGCAACAGACCCGCAGCCTGCCAACAAGGGCAAGCAGATCATTTTCGTGCGCAATTATTTTGACAACCAAAATGATAAGCAACGCAGCAACCTGTGGCTTACCGATGCACGCACAGGCGAGATGCAAGCGCTCACCAGCGGGCTCTACAACGATTACGCACCGCGCTTAGCACCCGATGGCAAACGCCTGGCATTTATTTCAAACCGCACAGGCAGCGCCCAGATTCACATGCTTTGGTTAGATAGCGGGCGCACAGCTGTGATATCACAATTGCCTGCAAGCCCGGGCCAGCTCACCTGGAGCCACGACGGCCGGCAACTCTACTTCACCCAATTTGTGAAAAGCCCCAGCAAGCCACCGGTGAGTTTGCCCGGCAAGCCCGAACAGGCAAGCTGGGCCAAGCCGCCGGTGTTTATTGATGAAACCTACTACCGTGCAGACGGCGCAGGTTTTACCGAGCGCGGCTTTACCCAAATTTTTCGCATCAGCGCAAGCGGTGGCAGCGCCGAGCAATTAACCCGCGCCGAGATGGATCACAACGGCCCCTTGGCCATTTCGCCAAATCATCAGCAGCTGTATTTTTCTGCAACGGCCGACCCGGAACAGGCGGTAATTAACAGCGCCCTCTACGCCCTTAACCTAAGCAACCTTGAAACGAAAAAAATTCTCGATGGCAACGGCCCGGAGGCACAACCACGGCTCTCGCCCGATGGTAAAACCCTGGCATTTATAGGTTTTGAAGACAAGCTGCGCTTGTATGAAGTGTCGCGCTTGCACCTGCTTGATCTCAAAAGCAACAAAGTGCGCACCCTCACCGGAGATCTGGATCGCGACATCAACGATGCCCAGTGGCACGAAGATGGCAAAGGGCTTGTGATCAGCTACGACGATCACGGCAAAACCCACCTGGCCTGGCAGCCCCTCAGCGGCAAGCGCGCCATTATAAGCCGCGATGTGGGTGGTACCACCCTTGGCCGCCCCTACCCCAGTGGCAACTTCACGCTGGCAGGCGATCTGGTTGCCTTTAGCCACAGCCAACCGCACCGGCCCGCCGAAGTGGGCATTACCCATTACCGCAAAGCCAATACCGAGGTAATTACTTCACTTAACAGCGATTTCAATGCGCGTACACACATGGGCAAGGTTGAACTACTTCAATACCAATCCAGTGTGGACCAGCTGCCCCTGGAAGCCTGGATTGTGTACCCGCCAAATTTCAATCCAAATGAAAAGTACCCACTGTTACTTGAAATTCACGGCGGCCCTGTGGCCAATTATGGCCCGCGCTTTTCATCTGAAATGCAGCTATTTGCCGCAGCCGGCTACGTGGTGGTGTATGCCAATCCGCGCGGCAGCGATTCCTACGGCCCGGATTTCGTCAATGAAATTCACCACAACTACCCCTCGCACGATTACGACGACTTAATGGATGCAGTAGACGCCACCATTGCCAAGGGTTTTATTGATGAAGAAAAGTTATTTGTTACCGGCGGTAGCGGCGGTGGTGTACTCACCGCGTGGATTGTTGGCCACACCCAGCGCTTTCGCGCGGCAGTGGTTGCCAAACCTGTCATCAATTGGTTCAGTTTCAGTTTAACGGCAGACTTCTACCCCTACTTCACCCGCTACTGGTTTGCCAAAAAGCCTTGGGAAGATGTAGAGCACTACATGGCGCGCTCGCCCATCAGCTACGTGGGCAATGTAAAAACGCCCACCATGCTGCTTACCGGTGAAGCCGACTACCGCACGCCTATGTCTGAAACCGAGCAGTACTATCAAGCGCTGAAACTGGCAGGCGTTGAAACCGCCATGGTGCGCATTCCCGAAGCGGGCCACAGCATTGCGGCACGCCCGTCTAACCTGATGAACAAAGTGGCGTATATTTTGTGGTGGTTTGAAAAACACGGTGGCAAGAAAATCGACACTGAAACAGCCACGCATTAACTCCGCTTTATAAAACCCCTCCAATTTCTTTACACAGGCAGGGCCTGCCTGTGTAAAGTTTTTCGTCATTGTTGGTTTAAGTGACAGCTTTGTGTATATCTTGCCAATGGGTTATTGCCATTCGCGCTTTTTTAACCATACTTTCACTGGCTGCGCTGTTTTTTATATGACGTTTTCATGTAGTAAGGTTTCTGGATATACAGATTTCGCATGGCAGCCCTACTAAACGCTCAGGTTTTTGGCCTATTTACTGCAACGTGAACCAGAGCAGATTTCATTAACAAATAACAGCGCACAATCGGGAAGATGAAACCGCCAACAACACAGCGCAGCATAGATCGCTGAGCCAGGTTGCAGGCCAGGCAGCAGGCCCCGTGCACGCTTACCAAGCAGCAATAGCGTACCAAGCAACGCTAAATGGAAGGGCGCTGCCCACATCAGGAAAAAGGAGATTTACCCATGGCTCACACATCAAAGCGCGCAATTGATCACGCAGTGCATGGCTCCTCGGCGCACGGCCAACGCGCAGGCGCTACCGCAAACGCCGCTGCCAACACAGGCACTAGAGGCCTGGATGTCATCTTCATCGATAAATACATAGACCCGGCTAAATCTCTGGAACTGCTGAAAAAACTGCAGGAAAAATTCCTGTTCAGTGAACGCACCCTGCAACAACTCGCCAGCGGTTACCCGGTAGTGGTTAAACACGATACCGACCCAGCCACCGCACAGAAGTTGGTAGATTACATCTTAGCCTTGGGCGGCGACTGCTGGATGCAAGCGGCCAATCCCGAGGGCTTTAAAGATCGCCGTGAAGATAACCGCCGGCTCACCGTTGATCGCAGGCTATTACACCGCGGCTGGGCCATAGTGCCCGATCGCCGTAAAACCCGCGAACGGCGCGTGTACTTTCACTAATTCTTACCCCCCTTTCCCTTGCGCGCGCAGGCGATTTTCTGCGCGCTGTTTTTTCACGCATCTTAAATTGCGCAAGATTGCCCCCCATAAAACCGCACCCCTGCTTACATTCCCCACGCCTTGCCTAGGCCCGCATGCCTGTGCCACTCTCAGGCCACCGCCCGCGCCTTACGCAAAGGTTTACTCTACGAGGGGATGACTCATGCAAAAACAGCTTTGCCAAAACCCACGAACAAAAGCTCAACCAAGCCGAGTGCAACGCACAAGGCACACCACTGCCCTAAAGCACCTGCTGAGCTACACCTGTGCGGGTGCACTTTTTCTTGTGGCAATGGGCACAAAGGCTTCCGATATTCTGATTGAAAACATAGTGGGCTACACCCACACCCAGGCAAACGCCACCGCCTTGGCGCAACAATTTAGCGCGCTGCTTATTCGCGATGGCCGCGTTGTCACTACCAAACCCGAAGAAATAAACGCCCAGGTAAATGCCAACACCCAACGTATAGATGGCAAAGGCCAAATTCTATTGCCAGGCCTGATTGACGCTCACGGGCATATTGAAGGCTTGGCGCAACTGCTTAACAGTGTTGATTTGCGCAATGCGCCTTCTGCTGCGGCGGCGGCAGAGCAAGTGCAAGCCTTTGCAAAAAATCGCCCAGAGGGGCAATGGATAGTTGGCCGGGGCTGGAACCAAGAGCGCTGGCCGGGTAAAGCCTTTCCCACCACCCAAACGCTGGACGCCTTAGCGCTCAAGCGCCCCATCATCCTTGAACGGGTAGATAGCCACGCACTGTGGGTAAATTCGCAAGCCCTCGCTATTGCCGGCATTGATGCAACCACACCCGACCCTGCCGGTGGCCAGATTGTGCGCGACAGCGAAGGCCGGGCAACGGGCATTTTGATCGACAACGCCATGTCACTGGTTACCCGGCATCTGCCCAAGGCGCAGCCAGCTGAACAGGCGCGCTCATTGGATCTTGCCTTTGAGCACCTGTTAAGCCAGGGCATTACCGGCGTGCACGATGCCGGTATTGATCAACCCATGATTGACCAATTAACCGCGCGCGCAAAAACCAAACGCTGCCGGTGCGGGTGTATGGCATGCTCAATGGTGCAAGCCCTAGCCTGAAAAGTTGGCTAACAGCCGGGCCCATAGGCGACCTGCACGACATGCTGAGTATTCGCAGTGTAAAGCTCTACGCTGATGGCGCGCTGGGCAGCCGGGGGGCAGCACTGCTGGCGGATTACCGCGACGCACCGGGCAATCAGGGCCTGCATGTCACCTCAAAGGCCCAGCTGATGGCACTGTTTAAAACCATCGACGCGCACCAATTCCAAATATGCGTGCACGCCATTGGTGACAAGGCCAACCGGCAGGTGCTGGATAATTTTGAGCAGCTGTTTAACGAGGGCGGCCAGCGCAAGCTGCGCCACCGCATTGAGCACGCACAGGTCATAGATAAGGCCGACCTCTCACGCATGGCGGCTCTGGGGTTAATCGCCTCTATGCAGCCCACCCACGCCACCAGCGACATGCACATGGCCGAAGACCGCCTTGGCCAGCAGCGGCTAGCTGGCGCCTACGCCTGGCGCACACTGCTGGATGCCAACACACCCATGGCCTTCGGGTCAGATTTTCCGGTGGAATCTGCCAACCCCTTCTTTGGCATTCACGCAGCCGTGACCCGCCAGGATCACAACAACCAACCGGTAGCGGGCTGGCGCGCCGATCAGGCGGTGAGTGTGGGCGAAGCGCTAAGGTTATTTACCCGCGACGCCGCCTGGGCGGCCCACATGGAGGCCAAGGTAGGCACGCTTGAGCCCGGCAAATGGGCCGATTTCATTTTACTTTCACAAAACCCTTACACGCTTGCACCTGAAAACCTGTGGCGAGTGAAAGTGGCTGAAACCTGGGTGGCAGGCAAGCCTCGCTGGCGCACGCCATAAGCACCCGGAGGCTGCGCCCAATTGCATTTGGGCGCACAGCTGAGTATGTTTAGGCCTTAAAAAAATAATGACAGAAGCCAACCATGATCGACTCTCAAGACCGCACCAACGACAAGCGCATAGCCCAGTGGCTGCTGATTTGCGCCTTCGCCATTTTTTGCATGATTATCTTGGGCGGCGTTACGCGGCTCACGGAATCTGGCCTGTCGATAGTGGAATGGAAACCGGTAACCGGCATTTTACCGCCACTCAATGACGCAGCCTGGGCGGCCGAGTTCGACCGCTATAAAGCCTACCCCGAATACCAGCAGGTAAACCGGGGCATGAGCCTCGATGACTTCAAAACCATTTTTTATTTTGAATACGGCCACAGGCTTTTGGGCCGCATCATCGGCATTTTATTTTTTGTGCCCTTTCTGTATTTTTTGATGGCCGGGCGCATTAAAACCGGGCTTACCCCCAAGCTTTGGCTGCTCTTTGTGCTGGGCGGCCTGCAGGGGTTTCTGGGCTGGTACATGGTTAAGAGCGGGCTGGTAGACAACCCACGGGTCAGCCAATACCGGCTGGCAGCACACTTAGGCATGGCAGTATTGATTTATGGCGTAATGGTGTGGATTGCGCTGGGCTTGTTACAGCCGCGTGCCCAACCCGCAACCTATGCCAAGCGCAGCCTTGGGCTTTGTGTGTTGTTATTTTTAATGATTCTTACCGGCGCCTTGGTGGCCGGCACCCGCGCGGGGCTGGTGTACCCCACCTGGCCATTAATGGGTGAGAGTTTTATTCCACCTGGCCTGTATCACACCTCGCCCTTTTGGCTGGCGGCCTTTGAAGATTTAACCACCATACAATTTAACCACCGGCTGTTTGCCTACCTGCTTTGCGCATTGATTGCCGCATTGTGCATTGGCATTTGGCGCGCCCGCCTTGGGCCGCAGGCGCGCATGGCTAGCATCCTGCTTATTGCCGCGCTGGTGGCGCAGGTTTCACTCGGCATTGCCACGCTCTTGCACCAAGTGCCTGTGGTGCTTGCAGCCACCCACCAAGGCGTGGCCGTGGTTTTGTTTACCGCAGCGCTGTGGCTGGCCCACAGCTTGCGCCTGCCCCAGCACGCAGAAAACTAAACAACAACGCAGGCCTAAGCCTACCAGGGCAGGGCCTCGCCATTGGAGTGCCAAAAGCCGCCGGAATTTTCCAGGGTCAAGGCCTCAATGCGCTTAACCAAGCGGCTTGCGGCTTCATCGGCACTGATATCGCCATTGTGATTAACCATGGCCGTTTGCACAAAGCCCGGGTGCAGCAGGGCCACTGCCACGCCCTTGGGTTTTAAATCTATGGCCAAGGATTTACCGGCAATATTCAATGCCGCCTTCGACATACGATACCCGTAGTAACCCCCTGAACCGTTATCTGCCACGGAACCCATGCGGCTGGTTATCAACGCCACCTTGGCACCTTGGCCCAAGTTAGCCAGCAACGCCTGAGTCACCCGCAACGGCCCCAGCGTATTCACCGCAAACTGACGCTCAATATCACCCCAGGGCAGCTCGCCCAGTTGATCGCCCACTAACAGGCCTGCATTGTTTATTAATAAATCAATGGCCTCGCCTGCGAGTGCTTTTTGCAACTGTTCAATGCCTTGCGGCTGGGTGACATCTACCTGGTCGATAATACGGGCATCTGTGGCGCGAAGCTCGTCGCTGGCCTGGCGACATACCGCGCTTACCTTGTGGCCTGCGGCCAGATAACACCGGGTGAGTGCCAAGCCAATGCCACGGTTAGCGCCAGTAATGACTGTATGCATGGAGTGCTCCTTTTTAGTTATCTACAAAATCAAGACGGCGTCATGCCGCCAAAGTTGTTGCCGAGCCAACGGCAAATGGCGCGCCCGTCGTTGATATAGGCGCGCCCGGTGTCAGCCACTGCCACACCCGCTGGCCGCACGCCGTCAGGGAATACCAGTGCGGGGCTGTTTTGTAGCGCCTCGCCCAACAGCGCCACCAGTGGTGCACGGGGGCGCGCAAAGGCGATCAGCTCAATTTCTACAGCCTGCGCCATGGCCGGCTCGTACTGAAAGTACCCCAGCACCAGGGCGCAATCGGGGCAAAATTGATTGGCATCATCACCGTAACCGGGCTTTAACAAAAATAATTTGGGTTTTGCGGGTGCGTTCACTAAGGTGTACCTATCTTATGAATACCGAAAAATAGCTATAACAAAACTGGGAGCCTAACATGTTACGCACTGCCCTGCTGTTGATTAGCCTTGCGTGTTTACCGGCCGTGGCTGCAACAGATGCCAATGAAAAACTCACAGATGCTCACTCCAAAACACAAATCAAAGAGCAATACAAAGGCGCCCCCGCGCTCATACCCGCGCTTGAAAAATTCCGCCCGTTTATCGGCAAAACCTACCAAGCCGAATTTGAAGGCCCCAATGGCCAGCCTGTGACTGATGTCAGCCATTGGGAGCGCGCCCTAAACGGTACAGCCATTCGGATAATGCATTCCATTAATGAGGGAGAGTACGGTGGCGAAACGCTCATTTTTTACGATAAAAACGCAGCCAGCCTACGCTTTTATTATTTCACTACCGCAGGCTTTTACACGCAAGGCGCAGCACACTTTGAGGGCGGTGCGTTTATCAGCACTGAAACCATAAAAGGCGACGCCCAGGGCATTACCCATGTGGTGTCTAATGCAACACTTAATTCCGATGGCACACTCACCCTGCAGGCCACATTCTTTAAAGGTGACACTGCAACCTCGGGCCACACGGCCCACTACCGCCCCGTTGAAAACCTCATGCCGGTGTTTCGCTAACATTTTGCTGCCCAACCCAATACCAAGGTCGCATGGTATGCGTCAGCCAGCCTGCTAGGGTTAACAGGCTGCCAGGAAGGCACAGGGGTCAGGCCTGCGCAAGATCACCGCTGTAGTTGCCTGAATTTAAGTTGCCTGAATTTAAGTTGCCTGAATTTAAGTTGCCTGTAAAAGGTGCCTGAAGCAGCAGTTTGTACCTGCTTCAGGCTGCATCTTTTCACCGCATACAGCGCCTGCACTTCCCCACCCAACCCGAGCCCCATGGCCTGGTAACACCTGCGGTAACGGTCTTCCAGTATTGCGCTTTTCGCCAAGGCTCAAACCAACTAAAAATAACAAGCGTTTGGAGCAATGATCATGAACCTTTCACAACACCGTCCATTGGGCGCGTGGCTGCTTGCCTGCAGCTGCATTTTCTTCACCCTGCCCGCCCTTGCTGGCAGCTGGCAAAACAATGTTGCCGTTGGCGGCTTTAATAAAGTGCATTTATACACACCCGATAGCGTCTCACCCATTGGCAACGGCAAGGCGCTATTGATTGTGCTGCACGGCTGTACACAAAGTATTGATGCCTACAAAACTGCAAATCTATCGGCCGCCGCAGAGCAGTACGGCATGGTAATCGCCGTGCCCGATGCCATGAACAAATCCGGCTTTAGTTGCTGGCACTATTGGGATGCCACAAAATCGCGCAACCATAAGGACTATAAAAACCTGATTAACCTGGCAAACACGCTAAGCGGCGACACCAATCGCAATATTGATCCGGATCAGGTGTATATTGCAGGCCTGAGTTCCGGTGCGGCCTTTGCCAACACCACCGCCTGCCTTGCACCGGATGTATTTGCCGGCATGGGTATTAGCGCAGGCCCGAGTATTGGCACCAGCTCAAACGGCGCCATTGGCACCTGCGAAAGTGCCAATGTTACCAGCCGGTGCAATAACTACGCGGGCAGCTATAAATCACACTTCGCAACCCAGATTGCCTCTATTGCCCACGGCGATAACGACACCACAGTAGACACCTGCTACAACCAGCAAAATGCCAACGGCATGGCCGGTGTTTACGGTGTCAGCATGCAAAGCGGCAGCCAAACCCTGACCGAAGGTAGCAAAACCGCCCAACAATTTTTATGGGAAGACGGCCGCGTTTCCATGCTTTGGCTCAACAATCTCGACCACAGTTGGTCGGGCGGTGCGGGCGCATCTGGCAGCTACATTGGCAGTGCCAGCATCAATTATGCAACCTACCTGGGTGAGTTTTTCAAAAATAATAATCAGCGCGTTAGCCGCAATAGCGCTCCTACACTTAGCAATGTTTCAGCCAGCGCCAGCGGCAGTAGCCTGTTAATTTCAGGGGTAGCCTCGGATCTTGAGGGCAGTGTGAGTGCCGTTACTATCCGCATTGATGATTTCAACCTGGGCACCGCTGCAATTGAACGCACAACCACTGTTGATAGTGCGGGGAATTTCAGCCTTGCAGAACACAACCTCGCTGATGACCTGTATGAAATTTCAATCACCGCAACAGACAACGAAGGCGCGGTAACAACACCCGCCAAAGTGCTAACCCAACGCGTGGGCCCGGAGCCACCGGCAACGGCACCGGTGGTGCAAACGGCAAGTGCAAGCCTCAATGGCCAGTGTGCCACGGTTTCGGGCAGCGCCTTTGATGAAAACAATAACCTGAGCCAGGTTAGCGTGACTTTCAGCAATGGCACGCAAACGGCAACCCTTGACGGCAGCCAGTACACGGCCACCCAATGCAACCTGCCAGGTGGCAGCAACACCGCCACTGTAACCGCGAAAGATTCCACCAATCTCACAGGCCAACTAAGCATCAACTTTACCGTAGATGCAGGCTCAACGGGCAACTACAACCATCACATTAACGAGGGCCACATTACCTGGGGCGATGGCTACTCGGCTTGTTACCTTGCCTTTGGCACCAGTGCCTTCACTATGCGTGAATACCCGGGCGCCAATAACCAGTGCGAGTGGATTGCCGATGGCAACGCCAGCTGCAACGGGCCTCTGCAAACCTGCAGTAACAGCACCGGCCCGCAAGATTCCGATGGCGATGGCATTGCCGATACACAAGACAACTGCCCTAACGCCCCCAATACCGACCAGGCAGATAACGATAACGACGGGCTGGGTAACGCCTGCGATAGCACCCCCAACGGCAACACAGCCCCAGATGCCGATGGCGACGGCGTTGCAGATGCACAAGACAATTGCCCCAACACCGCCAATGCCGATCAGGCAGACAACGATGGCGATGGCCTGGGCAATGCCTGCGATACTACGCCCAACGGTGACTACCAGTGCACCCAAACCACGGCCAGCAACTACGCCCACGTGCAAGCCGGGCGCGCGACCGCAAGCGGTGGCTATGCCTACGCGAAGGGCTCGGGTAGCCGGATGGGGCTGTACAACACTTTCTACAGCAGCACGCTGGCGCAAACCCAGGCGGGTTATTTCATCATTGGGAATTGCCCGTAGCAAGGTAGGCCAGAGCCGGTACATTCATGGAATGTACCGGCTCCCATGTATCGTGACGTTTAATCTATAGCAATTTCGGGCCGCCAGCTGCGGCCCTTTTCATTGCCTGACCGTTTGTTAACTCTCAACCGGTTGTATTCCCCAACCTGCACTTAACCCAAAGCCGTTGCGCTCCCTGGCCCGCTCATATCACTGGCGAGTTAAGATGCGGCCACAATACCTCGATCAATAGCATGCGGTTCACCCAACATTTGCCAAAGCAAAGCATCCGCGCACTAAGCCGCCGCCAACGAAAACCGGAAGCAACTGCCACGCCCTGGCGCGGAATCCACTGCAATGCTGCAGCCGTGCAAATCCAGAATACGCTTCACAATGGCCAGGCCCAGGCCCGTACCCTGCTCGCTGTGGATGGCCGCCGCCTGACTGCGGTAATAGCGGTCAAACAGGTGCGGCAAATCATCGGCGCGCACGCCAATGCCTGTATCTTCCACGCTCACTTTTACTCCCTCAGGTGCGCTGGCTGCACATAAAATTACCTTGCCGCCCTCGGGCGTGTAGCGCAGTGCATTTTCCACCAGATTTTCCAGCACCCGCTCGATCAGTGCGATATCTGCCAATACCGGGTGTACCTCACCTTCTGTATGAAAGGCCAGGGTTATATTCTTTTCACGGGCGTTCAACTCAAATTTATGCATCACATCTTGTAACAATTCAGCCAGGGAAAACTGTTCAAGATTGGGTTCTACCCTTCCGGCATCCAATTTGGAAAGCTCGAACAATTCACTGATTAACTGGCCCAGCCGTTGGCAGTGTTTATGGGCGGTAGCCAAATAGCGGGCGCGATCTTCACCACTTAAGCGCGAATCTTTTACCGTTAGTACCTCAAGGTAGCCCTGCATTGAAGCAAGCGGTGTGCGCAAGTCGTGCGACACATTGGATATCAATTCTCGCCTGAGCCGATCAGTTTCTTCCAGGCTTTGCATTTGGGCAATAATGCGTGCAGCCATGGCATCGAAAGTTTGCGACATGGCAATAATTTCATTGGGGCTGTGGGCAGGCTGGGCCTCGGGCAAGAGCTGCTGCTGGCGGGCAAAGCGTTGCATCGCCTGGGAAAGCTCGCGCAGCGGGCGCGTTAAAAAACTGAACAACAGCATACCCACGGCCAGCCCGAACACCAGCAACGCTGCAATGGCACCGGCGGCCAATTGCAAACTGTAGCTGGCCTTGAGCGAATCGCTGAGCGTACTCACCTGCTCGCCGCCTAAAATAACGTACAAAAAGCCCTCGGGGTTCGCGGCATTACCCACGGGGAATGCAGAAAACACCTTGCGACCGGAGGCCGCGCGCGGATCTGTGCCCAGCACCGGCGTTTGCTCGGGCTCGGCCAACCAGCGTTTGATTGGCGCCAAGTCCACCTGGTGGCGCACCACATCTTCTGCGGGTATTCCCTGCGCCAGAATGTCGCCTGCGCTATTGAGCAAATACACTTCCACAATGGGGTTCACCACCATCACCAGGCCAGATAACTCTGCCATGGCGGCATGGTTTACCTGGCCGTTAGCAATAAGTGGCGCGCGATCCACTATGTACATAGCCAGGCTGCGATTAATACGCTGGGTAATTTCCTGATAGTGGCGTTCGCTGCTCCAAAAGATCAGCGACACATAGCTCACACCAATAATACAAAACAGCAATATAAAACTTACGCTAAGCCGCGTGCGCAGGCTCCAGTTTGCCCACCTCATGCCGGCACCCAAAATTTGTAGCCCACACCCCACACCGTGAGAATGAACTCAGGCTTACCCGGATCTGTTTCTATTTTTGCACGCAGCCGATTGATGTGGCTGTTGACCGTGTGCTCGTAGCCCTCATGGCCGTAACCCCACACTTCGCTTAATAAATCCATGCGTTTAAACACCTTGCCGGGGTGGCGTGCGAAATGATGCAACAAATCAAATTCCTTGGCGGTGCACTCGATATTTTTGCCCGCCACTTTCACCTGCCGCCGCTCTGGATCTAACCACAGCGTGCCGCAGGCAAGCGGCGACTGTGCACGGGCAACGGGGGTGCCCGCCATTGCCGCGCGGCGTATTAACGCCTTCACCCTCGCGCTAAGCTCCAGGGCACTGAAGGGTTTGGTTAGGTAGTCATCGGCGCCAAGTTCAAGCCCCAGCACACGGTCGAGTTCTGTGGCTCTTGAGGTAAGCATCAACACCGGTGTCTGCACCCCTTGTGCTCGCAGTTCGCGGCAAATATCCAGGCCGTCCATGCCGGGCAACCGTAAATCCAGCAAGATGACATCCCAATGCTTTGCCAGCGCCGCCTGCAATCCATCCGGCCCGGTGTGGGCGAGGGTTACCTGGGCGGGCAAATCGGCCAGTTGCAAGCGCACTAGTTCGGCGAGATCGCGCTCGTCTTCAATAATTAAAATCTGGCGCTCGGCCGCGGGATAGGCAAGAATCTGTGCGCTCATGTGGCCCTCGTGAAAAATAGCGGCCACCGGGCAAACACCCGGTGGCCGGTGGCACTATTGGGTGCGCGTAATGGTGATGCGCAGCGCCGGATTATCGAACTTGTGCAGGCCTGTGAGCGTAGACGTACTCATGCCGTCGTCGCGGGTTAACACGCCGCTGTGCATCAACACTGCATCGGGCTCATCGCGCGCGGCGTTAAAGCCCTCTTGAGCGCCGCCCGCGGCCGCCGGGCCAGGAATGGTATCGGCGGTTTCGCTGTTGGCCTCTGTGCCTGCATCGTATACAACAGTAGTGAAGGTCATTGAGTCACCCACACCCAGGTTTGTTACATCCACGCCGTTTAGTGCGCTAATGGCATCGTTGGTATTTACCAGCATGGTCACCAGCGAAAGCGACACATCTGCATCCACGCCAAGCTCTGCGCTGACACTCAGCAGCTCGCTTTGGCCTGGCATAAGCACACCGCTACCGGCTGCCGTGCTGAAGGCCTCCGGGTTATCTGCAAGGCTTGCCAGCAGGTCGCTGTTATCGCCACCCTCTGCCAGTACTTCCAAGGGGAGGCTAGCCGGCGCGCCCACGGTAAATATTGAAAGCGACGGCTGATGCAACGCCAAGGCCAACGGGGATACGGGCTGAGCGGCGGTCAAGTTGGTGGTACTGACATCAAAGCGCAAGGTTTGCAGCTGATCTTCAGGCTGGTCATCGTCATCGCGATCAGGGCAGCCTGCCAACAACAATGCGCTGGCCAGCGCGCATGCGGGTAAAAGTATGCGTTTGGGATTCATGGCCAGCTCCTTAGTTAACGGTGACGGTAATGCGGGCCACCGGGTTCAACCAACGGCTCTGGCTGGCATCAATATCGCTGGTGCCACCGGTGGCATCCAGGTCACCCAGCACGCCGCGATGAATGTGTACAAAACCTTCAGCGGCGGCATTGATGCCGGTGCCGTTGGTACCCATCAACGGGTCGAGCGGCGGCGGTACCGGCATACCGGGCATGCCAGCTGCACCGGAGCCTCGAATTTCGTCGTTGCCTTCGGTACCGGCGTCATAGGCGTTCAGCTCATACACGTAGGTGCCAGCCTCGGTGGGCAGAGTGAGATTGCCCAAACCCACAAAGCCATCGTTGGAGGGCAAAATCATGCCCACAATGGAAAGCTGGCTGCTGGCCATGTTGTCGGTATTGCTAAAGCTTGCGGTTGTTGTCATGCCCGGTGCCAACAGGCCGCCGGCAGGGTTGGCCACGGTGATGCCACCGGCGGCCTGAACCGCGCCTTCAAGCTGGCTGATATCGCCGCCTTCGGCCATCACCTGCAGCGCACTATCGGCCGGTTGGCCTGCCTCAAACAGCTGCGCACTGTCTGGGTGTGCAGCCACCAGCAGCGGAGTGAAGTAGCTGCCACGGGTGAGGTTTTGAACGTCAATGCTGTAATCGGCAGCACTCGCACCCAGGCTGAGCAGGCCCAGAGCAACGGCACCGAAAATGTTTTTGGTAGGCATAATGAATTCCCTGTTTTGCGTTATGTGAGTGTGGGTTTTGGTGTTCAACTGCTGACACTCAGTCTCGCAACAGGGCGGGCTCTAATCCTCACAGAAGTATCACAAGTGCGTCACAATTTCTTACGTACTTCACACTTTGTGCTTAATTATTGCGGGCTCAAGGGGGCGAATTGTTCTCGGCAGCCCATTGCTTTACCTTTCGGGCACACCATTTTGCAGGTAACTATTGATGAAACGCGCATTGCTAACGGCAATTGCCGTGTTGCTGGCCCTGCCGGCGGCACTGCAAGCCAAAGACACCCCGCTCACCATTGAACGTATCTACGCAGCCCCGGCCCTGGGCGGGCCTGCTATGCAAGGGCTGGATTTAAGCCCCGATGGCCTGCAGGTTACCTACCTGAAAGCCAAACAAGATAACCTCGAACAACTGGATTTATGGGCCTATAACCGCACAAGCGGCAAGCATGCCCTGCTGGTAGATTCCGCCACACTGGCACCGGAGCGCGCGCTTTCTGATGAAGAAAAGGCCCGCCGCGAACGCGCCCGCATCAAGCACACGGGCATCATCAGCTACCAGTGGGCCGCCACCGGCAAGGGCTTGCTGTTTCCGCTCTCGGGTGATTTGTATTTTTACGATGTGGAAGCACAAAAAGCCAAACAGCTCACCGCCACAGACGCCTTTGAAACAGACCCTATAATCTCGCCAGACGGCACCCAGGTTGCGTTTATCCGCGAACAAAACCTGTTTGTGATAGACATCAACCAGAGCACCGAACGCCAGCTTACCTTCGATGGCAAAGGCACCATTAAAAATGGCATGGCCGAATTTGTAGCCCAGGAAGAAATGGGCCGCAGCACCGGTTTTTGGTGGGCACCTGACAGTAAAAAAATCGCCTTCATACGCATTGATGAAAGCCCTGTAGGCATTGAGCAACGCTACGAAATTGAAGGCGAATCCTTCACGGTGTTTGACCAGCGCTACCCGCGCACCGGCACCAAGAATGTGCTGAACAAGGTGGGCGTGCTGGATTTAAGCCAACACAAACCCAAGCCCCAGTGGTTAGACATAGGCCAGCAATCAGACATTTACATTGCCCGGGTAAACTGGTTTGCCAATAGCCAAGAGGTGCTGATCCAACGCCAAAACCGCGCCCAAACCCGCCTGGATTTGCTAAAGGCCAACAGCCACACGGGCAAGTCATCGCTGCTGTTTACAGAAACCGGCGCCCACTGGATCAACCTGCACGATCATGTGAAATTTCTGGATGACCAAAAACACTTTATTTGGGGCAGCGAGTCGCAAGACACTATGCAGCTGTACCTCTACACAGTTGATGGCAAGCGCGTAGGCACCCTTACCCAAGGGGCGGGCGTGGTGTTAAGCGTTGAAGGCGTGGATGAATCTGCAGGCTGGGTATACTTTACCGCCAACTACAACAACCCGCTGGAAACCCATTTTTACCGCGCCAAACTTTTTACAGCAGAGCCCGTGGTTGAACGCATCAGCCAGCGCGCGGGTACCCACGGCATTACCCTGGCCAAAAAAGCCAACACCTACCTGGATAACTTTTCATCAGTAAGCCAACCCACACAAACCAGCTACCACAACATTGATGGCAGCCACATTGAATGGCTTGAACAAAACTTACTGGATGAAAACCACCCCTATGGGCCCTTTAAAAGCGCCCACATTGCACCGGAGTTTGGCAGCCTGAAGGCCGAAGACGGCCAGGAGATGTTCTACCAGCTGTTGAAACCCGCCAACATGAAGGCGGGCAAACGCTACCCGGTGATTATCGATGTGTATGGCGGCCCGCACGCACAGCGCGTGACAAATACCTGGGAGCAACGCAACAGCTACTGGCACCAATACATGGCCCAGCGCGGTTACGTGGTATTTAAACTGGACAACCGGGGCAGCGGTAATCGCGGCTTGAAATTTGAAACACCCCTGCATAAAAAGCTGGGCGAAATAGAACTGCAGGACCAACTGGTGGGCGTGGATTTTCTAAAAGCCCTGCCCTATGTGGATGGCGAGCGGATCGGGATTTTTGGCTGGAGCTATGGCGGCTACATGACCATCATGGCGTTGTTTAAAGCACCGGAGGTATTTAAAGCTGGCGTATCGGTGGCACCGGTAACCGATTGGCGCCTGTACGACACCCACTACACCGAGCGCTACCTGGGCCACCCGGAAGAAAACCCCGCAGGCTACGATGCCAGCAATGTGTTCCCCTATATTGATGGCTACCAAAACGGCCTGCTGATTGTGCACGGCATGGCAGATGACAATGTACTGTTTTTAAACGCCACCAAAGTCTATGCAGCGCTGCAAAACAAAATGAAGCCCTTTGAGCAATCAAACTACCCGGGCAAAAAGCATCGCATTCGCGGTAAAGAAACGCGCATTCATTTGTTTAACCAAATCACCGAGTTTTTTGATCGCAAACTTGCCAATTAATATTGGCATTACAGGTTTTGCAGCTGAGGTTGAGGCATTGCCGCCATCAATGAAGGTTTCTGAACACGGGGCTCTGAACGCTGCCAAAACCGTCACCCGCAATCGTGCGGGTGGCGGCCTTGCTGCATGCCTGTTCAAAAGATCGATTAACCTGCAGACTTAATCACCTACAAAGCCTGTTCATGTCCTATTGCAGGCGGCTCAGCTTTCCAGCCACACATCGCGCGCCCAGTACCAGATGGTCTCCCAACTTTCGTCAGTAAGATCACCGTCTTGCCAAAGCAACACTTCGCCTTCCGGGTCTAGGCAGTAGTAGCCATTGGCCATTTGGCAAAAGGCAATCAGCGAGCGCGGTACACCTTGGCTCCAGGCAGTGGCGCATACCTCGGGCAAATAGTTGTGCGCCGACGGGTCGGCCACCACGGCGGGCTCAAGGCTGCCCACTAGCACATCGCTCACCGTTAGCAGAAATTCACGGTAATCGCGTGGCAGCGGCAGCAGTATTTGCTCTTCGGCCTCCACGGTCATCTCGTGGGTGGGCAGTTCCAGGCCCCAGGCAACCTGTGTATTGGCCTCGCGCAACAAATCTACAATTTCGTCCATTTTCTCTCCTGAATCGTGGCGCTCAATATGGCGCGCATTTAAACCTAGCCCCCGGGCCACTGCAATGCCAGAAAGTTTCTGGCCGGCACCCGTGTAACCGGCGCACCCCGCACTGGCAACACATATTGCGCAAGCAGGGCGACTTTATGCCTGCACTTGCGCACATTCGACGAAACGGCTGCAAAAGCGGAAATAACGGTTGCCTGCGCGGGTGTGAGTCAGTACTTTTAGCCACCTCGCCCCTAAACCGAAAACAACAATGGGTGTTTCTCCCCTATGAAAAATATAATTTCCAAAATTGCCAACACAAGCTTGATCAGCCAAATTGCCGTGGGCATTGTGGCCGCTGTGATATTGGCAGAAATATCCGCCAGTGCTGCGGCCAGCGTGGCCGTTTTAGGTAGCCTTTTTGTGCAGGCCTTAAAAGCTGTGGCCCCCATTTTGGTGTTTGTGCTGGTGGCCAGTGCCATTGCCAACCAACGCGGCGCCAACAGCCACATGCGCCCTATTGTTGTGCTGTATTTGGTGGGTACGCTGAGTGCGGCATTCATTGCGGTGCTGCTGAGCACCCTCTTCCCCTCAACCTTGGCGCTCACGGTAACTGAAACCAGCCTCAACGCCCCCCAGGGCATTGGCGAAGTGCTTAACACCCTGATTTTCAAACTGGTAGATAACCCCATTAATGCGCTGCTTACCGGCAACTTCATTGGCATTTTGGTGTGGGGCATTGCCCTGGGGCTCGGGCTTCGTCACGCTCAAGAGGCCACTAAAAGCACCTTTGCCGATACCGCTCACGCAATGACCTATGTGGTGCGCTTTGTGATTCGCCTGGCACCTTTTGGCATTTTCGGGCTGGTTGCGGGCAATCTGGCAGAGGGCGGCCTGGGCGTGCTGGCAGGCTACGCGCAGGTGCTGGCGGTACTGGTGGGCGCCATGCTGATTATGGCGCTTGTGGTAAACCCTGCCATTGTCTGGTTTAAACTGCGCACCAACCCCTACCCGCTGGTATTTACCTGCCTGCGTGAAAGTGGCGTGACCGCCTTTTTTACCCGCAGCTCGGCGGCCAATATTCCGGTGAACATGGCGCTGTGTGAAAAGCTTAACCTCGATGAAGACACCTACGCCGTCTCTATTCCTTTGGGGGCCACCATCAACATGGCCGGTGCGGCAATCACCATTACCACCCTCACCCTGGCGGCAGTACACACCCTGGGTATTCCGGTTGATTTGCCCACCGCGTTATTGTTGAGTGTCATTGCATCGCTGTCTGCCTGCGGCGCCTCCGGCGTGGCCGGTGGTTCGCTGCTGTTAATTCCTATGGCGTGTAGCCTGTTTAATATTTCAGACGACATCGCCATGCAGGTAGTGGCCGTGGGCTTTGTGATCAGCGTGCTGCAAGATTCGGCGGAAACTGCGCTCAACTCATCCACAGATGTGGTTTATACCGCAGCGGTTAGCCGCGCAAACAGTTAACAGTAACTTGCAAAAGGAAAGGCCCGTGACCGACCCAGTGGCATGCGCGCGAAGATTTGGCCTGCCGGGGCTTGCAGCCCTGGCGCTACTGGCCTATTCAAGCGTTGGCTTGGCCAGTAGTACTGCGCCTGGCCTCGTTCAAGAAACCTGTTACCTAAAAGGGCTCGCAGACCGCGCCGAGTGCTTTCAATTGCAGGTACCAGAAGACCCGGCGCAACCAGACGGTGCCACCTTGCCACTGCACGCGGCGCGCCTGCCCGCGCTCACCCCCAGCACCCAGCCACCGTTGGCCATTCTTGCCGGCGGGCCTGGCCAATCGGCTATTGAAGTGGGCGGCACGGTGGGCCAGGCATTTCAGGCGCTCAGGGCCGATCGCGATATCCTTTTACTGGAGCAACGCGGCACCGGCAAAAGCCACGGCTTAAAGTGTGAAGACCCAGAGGCAGACCCATACCAAGACCTGTTTGACAGCGCCCAAAGCGCGCGCATCATCAGCAACTGCCTGGCCGACTTTCCCGGCCAGTTGCGCCACTACAACACCCCCAACGCCATTGTCGATTTCGCCCGAATGGTGCGTGCCCTCGGCTATGAAAAAGTGCATCTATACGGCGGCTCCTACGGCTCGCGCGCGGCCTTGGTGTTCATGCGTGAATACCCAGAGCTTGTGGCCAGTGCAGTAATTGATGGCCTGGCACCGGTGCAAACCATTGTGGGGCCCTTCGCACAACACGGTTTGCGCGCGCTAAATTTATTGTTTGATGAATGTGAAAACAGCCCCGCTTGCGCCCAGAAATTTCCGAATCTACGGGCCGATTACTGGGCACTCTGGCAAGGGATCAGCAGCCAGGAAAGCCCGCAAGCTGTGCCCATTCGCCACCCGAAAACCTTGGCGCCCCACACCCTTGCGCTGGATAAATACAAATTTTTCCAGCTCACACTCAGCAATTTATACGCCCAGGAGCAACGCCAGTTATTACCCTTTGCCATCAGTGAAGCGGCAAAAGGAAACTGGCACCCCTTTGCGGGGTTGATGGCCATCGCAGGCGACAACGGCATGTACACAGGCCTTACCACCAACATTTTGTGTAACGAAGATTTGCGCAGGGCCAGCCCCGGGCAATTGGCCGCCGACAGCGCCACCCCCTTCGGCGATACCTCCGTTGCACTGCTGCAACAGCTGTGCGCCCAGTGGCCGGGTGAATATCGCCTGGATGCCAGCCACTTTGCGCCCGTTGAAAGCAACCTGCCAGTGCTTGCCCTTTCCGGCAGGCTCGACCCGGTTACACCGCCTGCCTGGGGTGAGTTGGCCACCAGTCAACTTGGCAATGCCACCCACCTTGTGGCCGAAAACGCCGCCCACATTGTGGCATTACGCGGCTGTGGGCCAGAGCTTGTGCGCGCATTTTTAAACAACCCCAACGCCGCGCTTGAAGACACCGCCTGCCTGGCAGAGCTGCCGGGCGTTACTTTTATGCGCAATGAAAACGCCCACTAAAACCGGAAGCCACCATGCTGGAAGTACACAACCTCAGTAAACATTTTGGCAGCGTTACCGCATTAGACGGGCTGAGTTTTCGTGCAGAAGACGGCCGCATCACCGGCATACTTGGCCCCAATGGCGCAGGTAAAACCACCGCACTGCGCGTGCTCTACGGGCTGCTTTGCACCGAATCCGGTTATGCCCGGGTAGACGGCATTGATGTAGCCGAAGATGCCATTGGCGCGCGCAAACGGCTGGGCGTATTCCCAGACAAATTCGGCCTATACGAACGCCTGAGTGCCTTTGAGCAAATCGCCTACTTCGCGGGCCTGCACGGTTTTGACCGCGCGCGCGCCAAAGCCGCCACTAACGCGGTTATCGCAAAACTTGGCCTTGAAGACATCGCCCAGCGCCGCAGC
Source organism: Simiduia sp. 21SJ11W-1 (assembly GCF_024138675.1). Classification (NCBI taxonomy): domain Bacteria; kingdom Pseudomonadati; phylum Pseudomonadota; class Gammaproteobacteria; order Cellvibrionales; family Cellvibrionaceae; genus Simiduia; species Simiduia sp. 21SJ11W-1. The sequence continues at coordinate 2,770,650 of NZ_CP090959.1, forward strand.
CAAGGGTTTTCCCAGGGCCAGCGCATGAAGGTAGTGCTGGCACAGGCGCTGGTGCACGCACCACAAAATCTGGTGCTGGATGAACCCACGCGCGGGCTGGATGTAATGAGCACCCGGGTTTTGCGCCAGCAGCTGTGCGACCTGCGCGATGCAGGCCACTGCATTTTGTTTTCAAGCCACGTAATGCAAGAGGTGGCCGCATTGTGCGACCAGGTAATTGTGGTGGCCAAAGGCAAGGTGGTGGCCGCCGGCACACCGGCCGATTTATGCGCCCAAACGGGCAAGGCCCATCTGGAAGATGCCTTCGTCACACTGATAGGCAGCGACGAGGGCATAGCCGCATGAATGTTGTATTTCGCACCCTGCTACACAAAGAAATTATTGACGCCATGCGCGATCGGCGAGCACTCATGGGCGCGCTGGTGTACGCGCTGTTTGGCCCGTTGGTTTTGGCTGGCGCCCTAAACTTTGCCATAGCCAACAACAAGGAAGACAAGGCCATTTATATTGCCATTAACGGGGCGGAATTCGCGCCTGTTCTGGTGGAAAAATTGCGCCAGAATTATATCTACCCGCTGGGTGAAGGCAGCCAAGACGCCGAGGCGCGCTGGCAAGAGCACCCCATCACCCTGGACATACCCGCCCACTACCCTGAAAAAATCGCCAGCGCCGAGGCCCTTACTCTCACCCTTTGGGTGAACTCCGCCGAAGAAGGCCGCGCCAGTGCCCAGCGCCGTGTGCGCGCCGTATTACAGCAATACGGTAACGAACTGGCCACCTACCGGCTGGTGTTGCGCGGAATAGATGCAAGCCTGCTGCAGCCCTTCAGCGTTGCGTTGCACGATCGCGCCAGCGCACAGGAAAAAAGCGGCATGGTGATGGGCATGCTTGCAGTGTTTGTATTAATGAGCGTGTTTGTAGCCAGCACCAGTATCGCCATAGATACCTCTGCCGGCGAGCGCGAGCGCAATGCGCTGGAGTTGATTTTAATTCAACCCATTACCACCACCCAGCTAATTGGTGCAAAGCTAATTGCGGTTTCTATGTTGGGGAGTTTGGGCGCGCTGCTCACTTTGTGCGTGACATCCCTGGTGATGGGATTTGTGCCGCTTGCAAAAATGGGCATTGGCTTTGAGCTGGATGCGCTCACCATTGCCACCATCATGTTGGCCATGCTGCCACTGGCGGTGTTTGCTGCAGCCTTTCAATTATTTTGCGCTTTTCAGGCAAAGAGTTTTAAAGAGGCGCAATCGTATATTTCGCTCACTATTATGATCCCGCTCACCATTCCCTTTGCGGTGCAATTTATGCCCCATAAGCCCAACTGGGTAGACTGGGTGCCCGTGGCCAGCCAAAGCTCGCTGATTGAGCACATTGCCAAGGGCCAGCCAATCGATTGGCTGGCGGTAATTACCGGCGCCTGCCTCACCCTGCTTTTGGCAGGCCTGTTAGCAGGTTGGCTTACGCGCACGCTTAAATCCGAAAAGGCCATACTGGCACTCAGTTAACAGCAAAGGGGGAAACAATGGCACTAAAAACCCAACCCAACAGCGCATCAGTTACTGACTTTCTCGCGGCCATTAGCCACCCCACCCGTCGGCAAGACGGGCAGACGTTACTGACCCTCTACCAAGACATCACCCAAGCACCCGCCGTGATGTGGGGCGAAAGTATTGTTGGGTTCGGGCAGTACCAATATCAGCAAAGGGGCGAAACTTTACAGTGGATGCAAGCGGGTTTTTCGCCTCGCAAACAAAACTTATCGCTGTATATCATGAACGGTTTCGGCCGCTACGCACCACTATTGGCTAAACTGGGCAAACACAAAACCGCGGTATCTTGCTTGTATATCAACAAGCTCGCCGATGTAGACCAAGGCGTATTGCGCGAACTGGTGCAAGATTCCTGGCTGCAAGTGCGTGCAGGCCATCGGATCTGCTAGGATTTGCGCAACCAATGGGTTAGTGTTGACCAGGATGCAGGTGCGCTGGTAGAGTGCGCGCCACATCAAGAGAGTGGCTGACGCCAACGCCAACCTGCCGAACCTGGCAAGGTGGCCCCCAACCAAGCACCCGGTGCGAGTGTTTGATTTCGAAGAGTAAGTTTCGAAAGTGAGTTGGGGATGCGGTCGCCAGATGCCCAAGGGCTCTGCGGCAACCAACAGGATACCAGTGGCGCACAACGCCCTGCCCCGTCAGCCCTCACCAACGAGGGTTTTTTAATGTCTACACCACTGCCATTTCGAATGTGAAGCGCACGTGTTTGCGCCTACCCACTCACACATTTGGAATTTGTTATGACACTGCAAAACATAAATTACATACACACCCAACGCCATGTAATTACCGATCACTTCATCGGCCCGCAACACCCGTTTTTGGGGCTTCACCCCCAACGCTGCCACACGCTGTTAAAACGCAGCAACTGGCAACAAAAAGCCATTATGGAAGGCGACCACTACCTGTACGTGAGCCACGCCTTCCAGGCCAAGGGCCGGGTAAAAGGCTATTGCGTAAACCATTGGCACATTGCACAAAAAACCTTTGTAAACCAAACCTTTGTAACCGATCTGGGCCTGGCCCTGGTACTGGCAAACAGTGCCGCACAGGGCTTGCGAATGCGAAGGTCAATGCCCCGGGCAGCCTGAGCCGCTAGCCAACAACACCTAACCCCTCATCCACCCGGTGCAATGTATGCACTCGCAAACCTGTGCATAGATTGCGCCCTGCCCTGCAATTGAGCCTGGTTCTGGCAAGCCTTTAAAAAAGGCGCAAAAAAAAGCGCCCGCAAGGCATGAGCCTGCGGGCGCTGTATTTACACCTTGCACACTGCTGGCAAGGCTTGCGGCCTAGCTTTAAAAGGTGGCAGTGGCACGCAGGTAGTAGTAGGCACCGTTAAAGCCATAGGGCGATGTCACGGCGTACTGCTGGCCCAAAAAGCCCAACACACCGTTGGCCTCTTTATCGGGGTATTGGTCGGTGATGTTATCGCCACCGAGCGACACACTGTAGTGCTCGTTGATATCCAGCGTAAATTGCACATCTACCAAAATTGCGCCGCTGTAATCTGCAGCATCTGAGGCATCACCGGGGCCAAACAAACCGCCGGTGCTCGACCAATCGTCGTAACGGTTAAAGCGCACCAGGCTGCTGAGTTCCATGCCCGCCAGCGGGTGAATGAAATCCAGTGTCAACACGGTGCTGTGTTTTGGCACCTGGTTTTCCAGGTCATACACACGGCCCTGGTTGATGGTGTTGCCTTGCACGTCTGAGACTTCCTGGCTGTTGTAGTTGTGGCGGAAATCCACATCCAGGTTGCCGCTGCCCAGTTCATGACCTGAGTGGAAGTTGAAATCCACGCCGGAAACCGTTGAGGTAAAGCCATTCACAAAATAGTTACCGTTGCTGCCGTCGAGCAGATTGGCATCGGGAATGCCAGCGGCATTCAGCAACGCCAACTCATCTGGCCCCACGGTGAAGCTGCGCAGCGCAATACGGTCTTCAATTTCAATGCGGTACACATCCAGCGTGATGTTCATGTTATCGGCCGGGGTGTACACAAGGCCTGCGGTAAAGCTGGTTGATTCCTCAGGCACCAGGGCTTTGGAACCGAGTGCCTGGGAAATGGGGTGATCTACCGGGTAGGTACCGCTCGGCACCAGGTTACCGCTGGAATCGGAAGTGGTAGTCACGTTCAAGGTGTTTACCTGGCCCGGCGTAGGCGCGCGGAAACCGGTGCTCACTGTACCGCGCAGGGCGAAGTTATCGGTAATGTCATAGCGGGTAGATAACTTGTAATCCAGGGTGGAATCAAAGGCATCTGAATCTTCATAACGCACCGCCACAGCACCCGACCACTTATCGGTGAAGTCGGTTTCCAAATCGGCGTAAGCCGCGTAGCTGTCGTTTTCAAAGGAGCCTGCAGATTCTACCGGGAAGCCCTGAAAGCCATCGGAACCTACACCAAACTGTGCATAGGTGGGGCCTACCGCAATAGAGGCTGTGTCGCCTGCGCCAATTTTGTAGGTTTCATTGCGCCACTCCAGGCCAAAGGCCAGGTTCATGGGTGAGTCGTCCCAGGTTTTTACAAAGTCTGCGTTTAAGCTGCTTTCCTGCTGGGTTAAGGTGCCGGGGTTAAACTTGGTGGGCGACAAGCGGCCAAGGCTTGGGTTAATACTGTCTTCCAACACGTAAGACACTTCGTTTTCTGCCGTTGATGCGCGCAGATCCCAGGTCAGGTTTGCATTGAACTCACCTTTGGCGCCAAACACCAGCGAGTAGTCGCTCAGGCTTGCACCAAACAGCGGGCTGTAACCGCCGGGAAATTGTGTGTGAATGGGGTTGAGCAGAGAATAACCGCTGGGGCTTGTGCCGTCGGCTGTGAGGTAGTCGGCCGGGTTTAAACCTGCGGCCACGATATCGGCTACCAATACGTTGCTTGCGGCATCGGCAATGCCGTCTGAATTGGCATCAACCATCAAGGTACCGCGTGGCGGGTTGGCGATGTTGTCGGCAGGCGTAGGCAATACCGGGCCACGATAGAAAAAGCCCGAGAGTGTTTCGGTATCCATGTAGCTGGCGTGGCCGTATAGGCTCACCTTGTCGTTCAGGTCGTAACCGGTGTTGACAAATAATTTTACCGATTCAATGTCCGGGTCTCCCCAGCGCTGGCCAAAACCGTTGTAGGGCACTTTGTCTGCGCCAACAATCTCGGCAATGGCTGCGGCATCCGGGCGTGCGGTGCCGCGGCTGGTAATTTCGGAGCTTGTGTATTCAGCAGTCACGTTAATGAAACCGTCGTCACCCAAACCGAAACCTGCATTGGCTCCGAGGTTGGTGCGCGCGCCATCGCCTTCGGTGTATTCACCGTATTGGCCGGTGAGGCTGAAACCTTCGGCGGCATCGTTTAACACCAGGTTCACAACCCCTGCAATGGCGTCAGAGCCGTATTGTGCAGACGCACCGTCGCGCAGCACTTCTACGCGCTTGATGGCGCCCGAAGGAAAGGCCGAGAAATCCACACCCTGGGAGCCCTGGTTCACGGTGCCCAAAGGTGCCAACTGTAAATTCACCAATGCCGAGCGATGACGGCGGCTGCCGTTTACCAACACCAGCGTATGGTCTGGCGATAAATTGCGCAGCGTTACCGGGCGCACAAAGGCTGTACCATCGGCAATAGGGAAGCGCTGGGTGTTCAATGAGGGCACAACTTTGGTGAGTGAATCGGTTAAATCAACCGAGCCTTGTTTGCTAAACACTTCACCACCCAACACATCAATGGGCGACAGTGTTTCGGTGGGGGATTGCCCTTCCTTACGGGTGCCGATGGTCACCACTTCTTCCAATAATTCCAGGCCGGCATCATCTTGTGCAGCCGCGGGTTGAGCGATGACACCGGCAATTGCCAGGGCCAGTAGCGAGGGTTTTACAAGGTGGCTATTTCTCATTGCCTACTCCAGTTAGTTCCAGTTTTTGTTGTTATCAAGTTAGTGTTATCAAGTTAGAAAAATGGCGCCTCCTAAGAGGCGCCAAAGGTTCGCGAACTAAAGCTCGCGAGGATTGAAAAAATCACAACAGTTAATGCGATAAACCGACCACATTAAAATCTGTAGTTTGCCTTGGCATACCAGAAGCTGCCGTTAATACCAAAGGGTGAGGTTTCGTAATACCAGGCGCCAGACCAACTTGGATCCGGGTTGCCGTTAGCACCGGTATAGCGCATTGGCTCTTGATCCAACAGGTTGCTGGCACCCACTTTCAACGCGAAGTTTTCGTTGATGTCGTAACCCACTTCCATGTCCAGCGTAATGGCCGAATCGCCGGTGATGGCATCGCTTGAATCATCGGCGTGAATAGCCAGGTACTCACCGTAGTAATTGGCGCGCAAGAAGCCCGACAAATTACCCCAGTACTGGGCCCAGGTGAAGGTTGCGCGGTGGTTGGGCAGCTCTTCTTCCAAACGCTGCACATCCCAATCACTGGTGATGGTGTATTTGTCTACTTCGGTCTCGTTGTAGTTGTAGGCTGCGGTGAAATCTGCAGACCCACTGAACAAATCGGTACTGTAGGTAGCTACAACATCCACACCCTGGGTTGTGGTGTCGAAATCATTGGTAAAGAAGTTAAAGTGCGTGAGGGTGCCAATCAAATCTGCAGCCGGCATATCCGATGGCAAGGAGGCTCGAGTGGCATCATCCAGGAACTTGGAATCGGTCACGGTAATGCGGTCGGTCACTTCAATGTGGTAGAAGTCTACGGTCACATCAACCTCACCCACATTGGCAACCAAACCCAAGGTGAAGCTTTCGGATTCTTCCGGCGACAGCGCTTTACCGCCCAGCGCCTCAGACACCGGGTGCAATGGGTCAAGCGTTGCCACGTTCATCAAACCAAAACCTTCAATGTTGGTGGTTTGGGTATTCACCACATTGCTCTGGCCCATGGTGGGAGCACGGAAGCCGGTGCCCACAGAGCCGCGTAAGGCCAGGCTATCCATCAAGCTCCAGTTGAAGGTGAGCTTGTAATTGGTGGTATCGCCGAAATCCGAGAAGCTTTCGTAGCGCAGCGCACCACCCACCAACAGCGCATCAGTAACCTGGTGCTCTATGTCGCCGTAGAGCGCGAAATTATTGCGCTCGTATTGGCGTGCGGAATCCGAGTGGAAACCCGGGAAGCCGTGCGAGCCCACGGTAAATACCGCCAGCGAATTATTTGGATCCGGATCACCGGAAATCACGTTATCCAAATCCGAGTAGCGGCCCGCTTTCCAGGAGGCGGTTTCACCGGCCACAATTTCAAAGCTGTCTTCACGCCACTCCCAACCGGCCGCCACACTGGTGTCGCCAAATACACGGGAGAAATCAACGTTAAAGGTTTTTTCCTGCTGGATGTAAGAACCGGTATCAAAGTTTTGTGGTGATTCGGGGCCCATAGACGGGTTAATGGTATTGTTTAAACCGAATTTGGATTGGCTGCGGCCAATGCCGAAGCTGAAGTCGTAACCCCACTCATCCATAAAGCCACCGTTAAAGGTGCCTTTGGTGCCGGCGGTTAAGGCTGAATCGATTACTGTGCCAACAAAGCGCGGGGTGTAACCGCCCGGGTACATTTCGTTTACAGCCCAGCAGCTATCCGAGGCGATAATCGCCGCCAGCAGCGGATCAGTATCGGGGTTGCCGGTGCCGGCGGGGCCGGTGGCGAGATTACAGTTGCCATCAACGTTGGCAATCAGGCGGTTGCTATCCCAGGTAAATACACCCTGACGCCCGTTTGGCGGCCGGAAGTAAAAACCGCCATCTGCCGTGCGGGTTGCGTGGTTGGCAAACAGGTAGGCCTCTTTATCGCCACCCAATTCAAGGCCCGCATTGATGAACAGGGTCATGTCGTCTTCAATTTTTGGCGAACCCCAGATCATGCTGGGCGAAGGTACATCTTCTACGCCATCGGCAATCAATGCCAAATCGCGCGAGCTTGCGCTGGAACGCACCGTGTCATCCACCTGGTTCCACTGGGCGCTAACGTTGAAAAAGCCGTTGCTGGTGAGTGGCATGCCGATGTTGGCAGAGATGGTGGTGGTGTCGCCATCGCCCTCGGTGTATTGGCCGTATTTCACTTCAACGTTGCCGCCTTCGGCATCGTCTTTCAATACAAAGTTCATCACACCGGCAATGGCATCAGAGCCGTACTGGGCGGCCGCGCCATCGCGCAGCACTTCCACTTGTTTGAGTGCAATGCTTGGAATAACAGAAATATCCGGGCCCTGGGCGCCTTTGTTCAAGCCGCCGCCCTGGAACACAATCACAGAGGAGCGGTGGCGGCGCTTGCCGTTGACCAATATCAGTGTGCTGTCTGATGCCAGGCCACGCAGGTTAACCGGGCGAATAATAGAGGCCGCATCGCTGATGGGCTGCTGCAGCACGTTGAAAGACGGAATGCTGCCCTTGAGCATTTCCAGCATGTCGCTGGAGCCGGATTTTGAAATTTCATCGGCGGTAATTACATCCACCGGCACCGGTGATTGAGTGGCGGAGCGAGGGGCAACCCGCGAGCCCACGGTTACAACTTCTTCCAGAAGTTCCATATCGTCAGACTGCGCCATGGCCATCGGCACACCCATGCTACCCAGCAACGCTACAGCAGAGATTGAAGTCACTATCTTTCTCTGAATCATTATGTGTCTCCCAAAGAGCTTTTATTGGTTATGTACGGCTTTGTCGAAACTACCCATTGAGGATAGTTCAGTCCGTATTAGGAGTACGTAAAAGTGTCAAAAAACCGCTAGCGGAAATTACTACCCAGGGAAAGTAATTAAATCTGCACAAGGTTTTAACAAATAAAGAAATGATTCTTGCTGAGATAAACTAAAAGAAAGGATAAAAAACCTAAAACAACCACTCGGCGCGCAGATAATAAAAGGCCCCGTTAATGCCGTAGGGTGAGGCCTCCCAAGGGTATCTAAAACTTTCGCCTGAGATAGACGCCAATAAACTGTCTTTGGCAATTTCGCGCGGGTAGGTATCGAGCAGGTTGTTGCCGCCCACCGCCATTGAAAGCCCCGTGCCAAAGTTGTAGCCGATATCGCCATCGAGTAACCAAGCAGTGCCCGAGTGGTGCACCGAATCCTGCACATCGGGTAAATCTACCCCCAGGCCCTGTTCGGTAAAATAACTGGTGCTCACATTGCCGTAATAGTTTGCGCGTAATCCCAGCGACCAACCGCGGTACTGCCAATCCAGATTCACCAACAATCGCTCTCGGGGTTGGCCGCGCTCCACCAACATCACTTGCGCGTCGGAAAATAACCGCCCCGGCGCAATGCCCGGCGGCTCTACCAACGCTAACACTTGTGTGCGATTGGTGTGGGCAGATAAAGACACGCCTGTGGCTCCCAGCGAGTGCTGCCAACGGTAACGGGCCACAAAATCAAAGCCCAGTGTGCGGGTATCCATGCTGTTGTAAAGAAACTGCACCGCGCCCACATTGTGCGCCTGCTGCGCGAGTGCCTGGGTGAGTGCGCAGTTCGACGGGCAGGGCTCATCGGCCGCGGCAATCACATCGCTCAAGGCAATGGCATCGGCCACATCAATTAAAAAGGCGTCGAAGGTGACGGAAAATTCAGCCAACGGCTGCCACACCAGCCCAAGACCCGCCTGACTTGAACGCTCGGCCTCCAAATCCGGCACCGCCAGCGCGTCCAGCACCGGGTTGCCCTCAGCAGCATGAAGTGTGTTGGTGAGCACATCCGGCCCGATGTTGGTAATGATGTGGGTAAAGTTCGCCTGATTCAGCCCCGGTGCCCGAAAGCCCGTGGCCAGGGTGCCGCGCGCACTCAAACCCGGCGCCAGCTGCCAGCGCAACGCCAGCTTGCCGGTAAGATTGCCGCCAATGCCATCGTAGTGCTCCCAGCGGCTGGCCACCGACACCGCCAGGGCCTCATTGGCCTGCATTTCAACCTCCACAAAGCCTGCGCCACTGTTGCGCACATCAGACACCGGCAAGCGGTAACCCGGGTAGGCCTGCATACCGGCCTGCGCCCGGCTGCGCGCCTGGCCGTCGCTGCACTGGGGGCCTGCCTCTGCAGGGCATGGGTCTAGCGGGCTTGGGATAAACAGCGCGAAATCGTCTTCGGGGCCATAGGCGTAAGAGGCGAAATCTCCCGGCCGAATTTGGTAGTGCTCGCGCCTGAACTCAAGCCCCAAGGTCACCCAGAATTCATCCAGCCCGTTGGCATCCAGCAAACCCGAGGCCACCAAGCCCTGCTGCCACTGGCTGTAGCGCAGCTCACCATTGCGCGCCTGGGTTGGGGTATCGCTGCCGAGAGAGACGTTCACCGAGTAGTCGGTACCCTGCTGAAACCGGTTGGCACCGTAGCTGCTGAAAAGATCCAACTGCCAGTGCTCCGAAAGCGCCCACAGCGCACCCACCGTTAGCGCGTCGTCTTCGGTGCGGGTGTATTGCAGCGGCAAAAAGCCTTCCGGGTCTAGCTCGGGTAAGTAGCGCGCGCTTACCGGCGGCGCTCCGGCACGGGCTCCGGCACCGCGATAAAACCCGGCCGATAATCCTTCGCGGTGCGACACGCCGCCAAAACTGTAGAGCGCCAATGCATCGCTTAACGGCAGCCGCGCATGGGTAAACAGGCTGCTACTGGTTTGCTCGGTATCGCCAATGCGCATGCTCACCCGCGCGGGGGTAAAGCGTTGATCGGGTGCGGCGCGGTTGGTGGCGGCGCGGTCTTGGCCTTCGAGGGTTACAAACACACTGCCCTGCTCGCCCAGCGCCAGGCCGCCTGAGAGGCTGGCAATCACCGTGGCGCCATCGCCCTGGGCCGTTTGGCCGTACTGGACATCCAGCTCCGGGGCCTGTTCACCTTCTTTTAACACCAGGTTTAACACGCCGGCAATGGCGTCTGACCCATACTGGGCGCTGGCGCCATCGCGCAGCACTTCAATGCGCTCAAGCGCCGCGGTGGGTATGGCGTTCATGTCGGTGCCGGATGAACCCCGCCCCACCACCTGCTGGATGTTGATTTGGGCCTGATGATGGCGGCGCTTGCCATCTACCATTACCAGCAACTGGTCGGGGTTCATGCCGCGCAGGGTTGCCGGGCGCACCAGGTCTGAACCATCGCTGACCATAGTGCGCGAATAGTTAAATGAGGGTGCCTGGCTTTGCAGCTGCTCGCCGAGCGAGGCCGGGGCTGCGCGCTCCAGCAGGTAACCTTGCACAATATCCACCGGCACCGCCGATTGCAGCAGCCGCCGCTGGCGCGCGCGCGTGCCGATGGTTACAAGCTCTTCCATTACCGGCTGCGGTAGCTGGCCAGTATTGGTGGGCGCTGGAGTGGCTTGTGGGTTTTGCGGCTCGGAAGCGACAGGCGGTGCGGCAAGCGCACCCGGGCTAATCAGAAAAATGCCCGGCTCCAGTTCCTGCAGCTGCAGCGGCAGGCCACTGAGCAACTGGCGCAGGCCCTGCTCTGGCTCAAGCTCCCCCACCAAAGGGGGCGCTTGCAGCCCTTCAAGCTCAGGCGGACGAAATACCAGCCGTAAGGTGGCAGATTGCTCGGCAAAGGCCAGCAGGGAATCAGCCAGTGGCTGGGCGGGTAAATTAAATGATTGCGGTGCAGCGCAAATGCTGGAAACCCACGCGCCCAACCCCAGGGCCATATACCAAGGCCTGAGGCTACCGGGAAATCGCTTGTGAGAATAACCTGCCACAGAGAGCTTCTTTTAAGTCCGCTTGTGCGTGTTATACCAGAGTTTGCGCCATAAACCGTATACTGGCGCCACCAGCCGACTAGTGCGCGGGGTCAGTGTCGCGATACAAGAGCGTCAGCAGCGGGGTAATTTGCACGGCTTTTATGGGGAAGCCTGCCTCAAGCATGGTAACCGCACCCGGGGTATCGCCAATGGCAAAGGCACCGCCCACTCGCACGGCCGACAAATCGGCATCGGCAATCACCAAGCGCTGGTAGCTGTGGCGATTCATTTCTTCAACAAACTCCGCCAGCGCCACATTGGCGAAATACAAACGCTGCTCGCGCCAGCTCAAGGCCTTGCGTACATCTTCGGCGCTGCGCTCAGTCACAAGGCCCAGCTGCTCACCCACGCGAATACTTTGCTGGGCAGCGAGCCGCTTGGCCGGTGCCGCGGCCGCACTGACATCCACCAGCCCCTCGGTAACCAACACCGAGGTGGCATCGCCATAGGTGCGCACGCCAAAGGCCGTGCCCACTGCTCGGGCATCGCCCTGCTCGGTTGCCACAATAAATGGGCGCGCAGGATTCTTGGCCACTTCAACAAACAACTCACCACTCAAGAGCTCTACACGCCGCTCCTGTTCAGTGAATACAAGGTTTACGCGGGTCGCTGAATTGAGTGTCAGCCGGCTGCCATCGGCCAACAGGTGGGTTTGCTGCTCGCCCACACCGGTGCGTAAATCGGGCTGCATCAACAACATCATGAGCGCCGCACCCGCCACCAACAGGCTGGCCACCCGCGCCAAGGGCGCGCGCCGCCACAGGGGCTGCTGCGGTGCATCCAGAGCAATGGCGGCACGCACAGGCAAACTCTGCCCAGCAGCCTTAGCCTGCAGCGCCTCTACCACCTGTGCGAGCTGCTGGCACCGGGCACGCGCTTGGGCAAACGCGCTTCTGTGCGCGGGGCTTGCCCTTAACCATTGGCGCAATAAATGGGCTTGCTCTTCGCTTAAACCATCGAGCTGGCGCTCGGCCCAAATACTGGCTTGCTGGTCGATGTCGGCGCTGTGTACTAACTGGATCATAGTGGCTACTGCATTATTTTTGGATTGGGCACTGTTAGTCTTGCAACAGGCTCCGGCACTGGCGCATTCCTGCGGCCACGTGCTTCTCAACAGTACTTACGGATATGCCAAGCTTTTCCGCAATAGCCTTTTGAGAAAACTGGTGAATTTTGCGCATCACAAACACCCGCCGGCACTGGGGCGGCAAAGCTTCAATCACGCGGTTTAATTGGTCGATGGCCTCTTGGTCGATGGCGCGCTGCTCGGGCGTAGGCAGCGGATCCATGAGCGACTCGACATCCACGCCGGCATCCACCTCGCTCACCTTTTGATGGCGGGCGCGATCGATCACCAGGTTGCGGGCGATGGTAAACAGCAGGCTACGCGCACGGCTAAGGTCTACCCGCTCACCGTGGCGCTGCAAGCGCTCGTAGGTTTCGTGCAACAGGTCTGCTACGTCGTCATCGTGGTGCACCCGCGCCCACAGAAATCGCTTGAGCAGCGGCGTATATTCCTGAAACAAGGCAGCCAACGCCGGATCATGGGCATTCGCTGCCCCACCTTCCGGATGAAGATCACCGGGCAAGGGCACACCTGAGTTTATATATGTGGGCTGTGGCAAAGCACACTCTCTCGTTATTTTGTTAGGTGAATGCTCTGTTCTACCGTGAAAGCCTGTTTCTGGCCAGCATCATTTTTAAAACGAGCGTACCACAGTCGCGCCGCTAACTGAACGCAGCCGCTTAGGCGCGATAAACCCGCTAAGCGGCACCGGCCTTGGCCAACCCCAACAACCACGCACGGCAGGTGGCCGCTGCGGTATTGGCCGGTAAATCCTGATCGGCCACCAGGTAATAGCCCCCCTCGCAAGGCAAGCGCTCACCCAACTGGCACAGGTCGCCCTGGGCAATGCGATCGGCCACAAAGTACCAGGGCAAAACCGTCGCCCCCAGGCCCTGCTGGGCGGCCTGCAGCAATAGCGGGAATGTTTCCAGCCGCTGGCCGGGCAAACGGCTGATCTCGGTGGTACCCAGGCCCGCGGCCCGCCACCAGTAAGCGGTAGAGGATTCCGGGCTTGTGTGGTGCAACAAGGGGTAGCGCACAAGCTCGCCCGGGGTACCCAGGTTGCCGTATTTCGCCAACAAAGCGCCCGTGGCCACTGCCACCAGCTCATCGCCCATTAAAAAGTCTGCCTGCATGCCCGGCCAGTGGCCCTGGCCAAATAAAATGGTGAGGTCGCACGCCACCTGGCGCTGGTAGAGTTTATGAATATCTGTCATTAAATGCAGCGAGATATCCGGATGCTCATCGGTGAAGCCTGCCAGTGCCGGCAGCAGCCAGTGGCTGGCCAGCGCCGGCTCAATACCCAGCACTATGTGGTGGCCCGGGCGAAACTGGCGAATTTCATCGGTGGCCTGGGCCAGCAGCTGCAATACCGGCGCGATTTGCGAGTAGTAACGCTGGCCAGCCGCCGTGAGCTCCATGCGCTGGCGCACCCGCTCGAACAGCGCCTGGCCCAGCAGCTCTTCGAGCTGTTTGATTTGCCGGCTCACTGCACTCTGGGTTAAACACAGGCGCTCGGCGGCTTTGGTGACATTGCCGGTTTCAACCGAGGTGGCAAAGCACTGCAGGCTGGCGGTAGATGGCAATTGACCTTTCATGGTGCACTTCATGCGCTTTTGGAATGGGTTGTTCAGACTAAATCGTTTTCCCCGCCCTGGCTAGGGCGTTTATGCTGAGGGTTTTGGGGCATAGCGTGTTCTATAGCGAACCGCTAGGCTGCACGCACTGGTGGCAGCGGCTTAGCAAGTGCCGGCAACGGCCACCCCGTTGAATGATGAGAGGATCAAGCATGAAAACCTACGACAGCTTCTATATAAACGGCCAATGGGTAAAAGCCCAAGGGCGTGAGACCTTCGACGTGATCAACCCGGCCACCGAAGCCCCCGTGGCGCGTGTGCCCATGGGTTCACCCGCTGACGTAGACGCCGCCGTTGCCGCAGCACGGGCCGCCTTCGACAGCTGGTCTGCCACTTCGGCCCAAACCCGGTGCGATTTGATCAACAAAGTGGCCGAGCTTATGAAAGCACGGGAAGCAGATTTGGTAGAGGCGGTAAGCAGCGCCATGGGCTGCCCGCGCCACCTCACACCGGATTTACAGGTAAAAGGCCCCACTTTTGCCATGGCAAGCTTTGCCGAGCGCGCCTTTGTAATGGAGCAAAGCCGAGAGGCCGGCAATTCGCTGGTGGTAAAAGAACCCGTGGGCGTGTGCGGCTTTATTAACCCCTGGAACTACCCGCTGCACCAGTTTGTGGGCAAAGTGGCACCGGCGCTGGCCGCCGGCTGCACCATGGTAATCAAGCCCTCTGAGCAAACGCCGCTGCAAGATTTGATTATGGCGGAAATCATGCACGAGGCAGGCATACCCGCGGGTGTATTTAACCTGGTGATTGGCGCAGGCCCTGTGGTGGGTGCGGCGATCAGCAGCCATCCGCAAGTTGACATGGTGTCTTTTACCGGCAGCACCCGTGCCGGCAAAATGATCGCCCAAGCAGCCGCTGAAACCGTCAAGCGCGTCACCCAGGAGCTGGGCGGTAAATCGCCTTACATCATCACCGAGGATGCCGACCTTGAAGCCGCCGTTAAATACGGCGTAGAAGACGTGATGATCAACTCCGGCCAAACCTGTACAGCGCTTACCCGCATGCTGGTGCCCGCCAGCCGCTATGAAGAAGCCGTGGCCATCGCCAAGGCGCACACAGAATCTTTGGTAGTGGGCGCCGGCGATGACGCTTTTGTTGGCCCCATGTCGTCTGCGCGCCAATTGGCTGTGGTGCAAAGCTATATTGACAAAGGTTTGGCCGAAGGCGCCCGCCTGGTTACCGGCGGGCCGGGTAAACCCGAGCACCTGGGCGCAGGCTTTTATGCAAAGCCCACCATCTTTGCCGATGTCACCAATAACATGGCCATTGCGCGCGAAGAAATTTTTGGCCCGGTGCTGTGCATGATCGCCTACCACACTGAAGCCGAAGCCATCGCCATTGCCAACGACACACCCTACGGCTTATCGAGCGGTGTTTACGCAAAAAATAAAGAAGCCGGCATCGCCATTGCCCGTAAAATTCGCGCGGGCCAATGCTACGTAAACGGCGGCTCATTCAACTATTTGGCACCCTTTGGTGGTTACAAACAGTCGGGCAACGGCCGCGAGTTTGGCGAGGAAGGCATGCATGAATTTATCGAAACCAAAGCTATGCAACTTTAGGCGCCACTATCCGCCCGAAGTTTGAAGAAACTTTGCTCACACGAAAGCATTAAAGCGGCTCACCAAAGCCGCTTTTTTTGCACCAACATGTTGCAAAAAAATCACACGCGCCTCACGGGCACCGCTTCTTTTTTAAAAAGCCTTAATAAGCTTCCCTTTAATAACCAGATAGCACTATAGTCTGACAGCTTAATCCTTATGCATGCCGTTAATAAGTTGCCAATATACCTTTGCGGTTTATGTCAACAAAACAGCCTAAAAATTAACCACGGCGTCAACGGTTAAGGATTATAGTTAAATCGAGCTGCGAACCAATTGGCACGAAATTATCTTTCTTGTCGCTTAAATCATTTTGCTTTGCTGCGCGCTTGGGTTTTAACACGTAGATAGGCAAATTGCGGGGAAACATCTCCAAAAAAGATTGACGTAAACTTAGAGCCAAGTCACATTTTTTAATTTGTGGCGTTATACTTCGCTATTGCGCAGATCACCGTCAGGGGCATAATGCCCCAAAACGCCCGATGTAGTACGTGGGCACTAAGCAGGGATACCAATGTGAGGGCTTGCCAGGGTGGCAACGAATAGGTTTGTGCGAAGTAGCTCATAACAAAGACACACAAGGTAGCCGTATATGTTTGGATTCATATCCGATTTCTTTTCTGGTCGCGACAACAACCAGAAAGAAGCCCCAAAACTCGCAGAGGCCCCCAAGGCCGGTGCCAACACCATTGCCTACGATCCGAACCTGATTGCAGCGCTCGAGGCAGACCACTCCAAGCTCGTCGAACTTTATGGCAAGATGTGGGACGAAGGTTTTGAGAAGAAGAACTACGTAAAACTGACTCGTATTCTGGGTGAGTTTAAATCGCTGTTTCAAGGCCACCTGCTGAAAGAGAACGTGCGCTTTTACGTTTATCTTGAACAATCGCTCGGTAACGACAAGCACACGCTGGCCGTGGTAAAAGAATTTAGATCCGATATGAACGACATCGCCAATGCGGTTATCGGTTTCTGCAAGCGCTATGGCAAGGGCCAGTTTACGCCCGCCATGGAGCTTCAGTTTAAAAAGGACTACACCGCAATTGGCGAGGCGCTAACCCGCCGCGTTCAATCTGAAGAGCGGGATTTGTACTCTCTCTACCAAGCCTAAAAGGTGGCCCGGCATTAGCCGGGCACAACCTGGCCACTGTGAAGAAGAATAAAAAAAGAAGGGAATCACACAAGCCACTCTAGCAACGTGCAGGCTAACGCGTTGTTGCCTTTGAGTTGCTTGTGACCGTTACAGCCGCACTGGATCTTAAGTTATGGAGCACTTTTTTAAGCGCCCCTGCTTTGTCGCGTTAGCACTTAAAGTTAAACCCACGATCCAGTGAGGAAAATGAATAACACCGCTCGCACCACGCATATGGATGAAGTCAGTTCACCTGCGTCGTCTCTTCGCACCAACTCCGGGCTTAATATCATTGTCATCGGCACAGGGCCCGTTGGCATTCGTGCTGCGCGCATGCTGATGGGCCAAAACCCAAGCCATAAGATCATGGTGTTTGGAGAGGAGCCGGTTACGCCCTACAACCGTGTCCAGCTTTCGCTTTATCTTTTAGGTGAAGTGCCGCGCGATGCGCTCGACACCTTGCCTGCCGTCACATCCGAGCAAGTAGCGCCCGGATTTGAAACCCACTTCGGCCGCAAAATCACCCACATTGACCGAAAGTCCAGAAGCGTAAAAGACGACACAGGCGCCGAGTACCAATACGACAAATTGATTCTCGCCACCGGCTCCCGCGCGCGCTTGCCGGATTTGCCGGGCAATACGCTGCCCAACACCTTTACCTTCCGCACCCTTGAAGACACCGAATCTTTATTAGCGCGCAAAAAAAATAGCCGCTCGGTGTATATCGTGGGCTCCGGGCCACTGGGTATAGAGGCAGCACTGGGCATGAAAACCCGCGACAACCGCGTGTACCTGCAGGCCCGCAACTACCTGCTGGATGCCGCACTGGATGAACGCGCCCAGGAAATTCTGGGCGACAGCTTGCAAACCGCCGGCATAAACGTCATCAACAACGACAACACCCGCGCCATACTCGGGCACGATCACGTCATTGGCGTAGAGCTTGAAAGCGGCCGCATCATCGAATGCGACACCGTAGTATTTTGTACAGGCGTTGCCGCCAACACCCTGCTTGCCCAAAGCTGCGGGCTGGAGGTGGCACGCGGCGTACTGGTGAACGATGTAATGCAAACCAGCGACCCGCACATTTACGCCGTGGGCGAATGCTCTGAGCACCGCGGCCAAACCTACGGGGTAGTAGCACCCGGGTTTGAGCAAGTGAGCTCCATGGTTACGCATATGAGCGGCCAACAAATGCCCTACACCGGCAGCGCTGCCAACATCCAGCTGAAATTCGGCAGCCAGTCCAGCGGTTTGATTGGGCAAGTACGCGATATCAATTGTGAAACCTTGGTGTACGCCAACCGCCTGAAAGGCATTTATCGCAAACTGTTTTTGAAAGATCAAAAGCTTGTGGGCTACATCCATATTGGTAGCTGGAGCGAACTGCCCATGCTGCAGCAAGCACAAAGTACACAGGCGCGCTTAAAACCAAAGCAGCTCCAGCAGTTTGCAGATACCGGATTTCTTTGGGAGGCCGACAAACCGCTGCACATCAAAGACCAGCCCGAAGATTACATTGTGTGCCTGTGTGAAAACGTCACCCGCGGCACCCTTTCAAAGGCCATGGAAAGCGGTAACCGCACCATAGACACCCTTTGCACGGCAACGCGTGCGGGCGTTACTTGCGGTTCATGCAAGCCGCTACTGGCTGAAATGCTGGACGCACCGGCACCCAATCTTGTGATGCGTCATTACAAGTCCATTTACTGGTTTTCCATAGTGGCCATTGCGCTCATGCTTGCCACGGTATTTTTGCGCCCCATTGGCATTGGCGAAAGCGCACAGCTTAACTGGCAACTGGAGAAGCTCTGGTTCGATAATTTCTGGAAGCAAGTCAGCGGCTACACATTGCTGTTTTTGAGCATGCTGGCAGCAGGCCTAGGCATTCGCAAACGCTGGAAAAAACTAAACTACGGCCACCTGGACGACTGGCGCTATGTGCACTCGGTTATTGGCGTAATAGCACTGGTGGTGTTAATGATTCACACGGGCCTGCGCCTTGGCCACAATTTAAACTTTGCGCTTATGATTGTGTTTCTGGCGGCCACACTTACCGGCTCGCTGGTTGGCGTATTCATGGCCCGCAACCACCACTGGACAGATCTAAAACTGCGCCGCCACCGCGCCTGGTGGTCTCGCGTTCACTACACCTTGCTGTGGATGCTACCCGCCCTGCTTACTTATCACATAATCGCTGTGTATTTTTTCTAGCATGACTCAATATAATTTTAAATTCTGGCACTACGGCCTGGTCATTACCGCTGTACTCACAGGCCTGCTTGGCTACAACCTGCTCGCGGGTGACAAAACCTTTTATATTTCAGGCCCGCCCACACACGGTCACCACCAAATTGAGCTGGCCTGTACCAGCTGCCACGGTGACCCCTTTGACGAGCGCACGGTAATGCAAAATGCCTGCGAGTCGTGTCACCTGAAAGCGCTTGAGAAAAAAAGCGACACCCACCCCAAGGCCAAGTTTACCGACCCACGCAACGCTGAGTTGCTGCAACATTTAGACGCCACACAATGTGTGACGTGCCACCGTGAGCACAAGCCGGAAATCACTCGCGATTACGGCGTAACCCTGGCGAAAGATTTTTGTGCGCACTGCCATCAAGACATCGCAACCGAGCGTGAAAATCATGCAGACTTCGGTTTTGAGACTTGCAGCAACTCAGGCTGCCACAATTACCACGACAATACGGCCTTGTATGAAAACTTTTTACGTAAACACGTAAAAGACCCGGAACTTAAAAAGCGCGCATCGGTACCCGCGCTCACAGGCATGGAGCGCTGGCTAAAGGCGAACAAACATCCACAGCCATTAACAGCTGCAGACCAAGATGCGCCCAACGCCACAGAAGCACACATCATGCAGTGGGCAGCCAGCCATCACGCGCAGGCACAAGTCAATTGCACAGACTGCCACGGCACTGAACACTGGCAAGATAAAGGCCTGGATGTGAGTATAAGCAGCTGCCAAAGCTGCCACAAAAAGCAAACGGAAGGATTTTTTAACGGCAAACACGGCATGCGGCTCAATCCGATGCTGGGCGATCAGTTTGGCCCCATGAGCCCGGCACTCGCCACGCTGCCAATGGATGCCGACGCAAAACACAAAACGCTCACCTGTGCCAGCTGCCATGCACCACACGAGCCGGACCTAACCCACGCCGCCACCGAGGCCTGCCTGGGCTGCCACAAAGATGAGCACAGCGTGAACTTTAAAAACTCAAGCCACGGTAAACTTTGGCACGGAGTAACACTTGGGGAAGTAAAGCAGGAAGATGCCGTAAGTTGCGCCACCTGCCATATGCCGCGAGTTAAAAAAGGTCGCAAGGTACACGTTGAGCACAATCAAAGTGAAACCTTACAACCCAACAGCAAAATGATCCGAAGCGTGTGCACACAGTGCCACGGTGTAGAGTTCACCCTCTCGGCTTTAGCAGATGAGTCACTGATACAAAGCAACTTTTCCAGCAAGCCTGCCAACCACCACACCAGCATGGATTTGGTACGCGAGCGAATAGAGCAACGCAAAAAGAAATAATACGCATCATTCAATCGAAAGGAGGCAAGACCATGAAACCTACACTCATCGCAACCGCCCTGTTGGCCGCCGGCCTAAGCAGCTTGGCCAATGCCGAAATCACACCGCAAAAAATGGCCGACGCCATTTACGCCGTGATTGAGTCAGACCGCACGGTTTATACCCGTCAGGTGGTAAACCGCTTGCAGAATGAAGAAGAAGTGATCACCGCCGAAGAGCATTGGAAGGAAGAACAGGCACTGCCACTGCCGGCACAAATGCTGCGCATGGGGGCCGAAGGTGTGGCCAAGAAAAACGCAGGCTTCACCTATGCACTGCTGTCTGAATGGCCTATCAACAAGCAAAACGCCCCTAAAACCCCTATGGAAAAAGAAGGCCTGGCCTTTGTGCGTACCAATGTGGGCAAAAACTTCTATGGCACCGAAGCGCTGGGCGGCAAAAAGTATTTCACCGCCGTATACCCGGATACCGCTGTGTCTGAGGCTTGTGTGAAATGTCACAACGACCACCTGGACAGCCCAAAAACAGACTTCAAACTGGGCGACATCATGGGCGGCGTGGTAATGCGCATTCCGCTCGACTAACCAGATTTGGCAGCCAGCACCGCTGGCGCCACACGCACCCCTGCGCCGGGCCCAGCCCTTAGGCCCGGCGCGCTATTTACGCTAAAATCACTACTGATCAAATATCAACCAACCGGAATGGGAATCTAGGCGCCAAGCTGTTATATTGGCCGCCAAGACAACAAAAACTAGCACCAAAGTACCAACTTGTATTGGCTTTGGATTAGCTCAGGAAGAGCGCAATGAATCAGTACTACCTGCTCTATTTCGTGGTTGCCGGCGTTTTTTGCGCGATGGCCATCGCATTTCATATGACCTGGCGGCTCAACGTGGCCGAAAAAGGCACCCGCGACTGGGCAATATACGCTGCCATTCTGGCAGCAGGCACCGTCACCGTGAGCATAGGCTTTCTGCTCAACGCCCAAAACTCGCCTGCCGAAGGAGCTCTCAGCAAGCTGTGTTGGTATTTGGGCACCGTGGCCAACGGCACGGCCTTTTATTTTATGTGGCGCGGCGTTCGAAGATTCCTCGGCCGGCCGGATGTGCCCGGTATTAACGCGCTCAACACCCTGCTGGTGTGCGCACTCAGCGTGGGCGCACACGCACTCCTGGGCCTGCCAGACAGCACCCTGGCCATGATGATCAGCTTTATCATCGCCACGTTTGCTTCACTTATTTTTGCAGAGTTCTACCGCAGCCAAAACCTCAACAAGGGGCTAAGGCGCATCATGCTCACAACCTTTGGCTATACAAGCCTTATGTGGGGCGCCAGGGCCATTAGCCTGCTGGTTGAACCCAACCGCGATCACCACTCACTGGTAGATTCTGCGGTTATCTTCATGAGCATTTTAATTTCCATACTGAACGCCTTCGGGCTGATACTGCTCACCAATGAACGGCTACTGAAACAACTGCGCACCCAGGCCACACGCGACCCACTCACCGGCCTGCTAAACAGGCGCGCGTTTTTGGATATCAGCACAAGCCTGCTGGCCCACGCCAGCCGCCACCAAAAAGCTGTGGGTGTAGCCATGCTGGATTTGGATCACTTCAAAAATGTGAACGATGAATACGGGCATTTAGCTGGCGATAAAGCCCTCAAACGCTTTGGCGATTTACTGCGCCAATGTTTACGTGAGGAAGACACAGTGTGCCGCTATGGCGGCGAAGAATTTGTGGCACTGCTTCCGGCGGTGAGCCACACGGAGCTCAATAAAATTATGGAGCGCATTCGCACGGAAGTAGCCAAGCAGGCTGATTCAGACCTGCCCACCACCGTGAGCATTGGCAGCTACCTCTGCCCGCCAGATCAACTTGATTTACGCACGATGGTAGCCACCGCCGACAGCGCCCTTTACGATGCAAAACGTGCCGGGCGCAATCGGGTGGCCATGGCAGATACTACAAACCCAACGCTTGCTTAGCGCGACCAAAGGCATCGATGGCGTGATCTAATTCAGCGCGCGTAATGGCAGCCGACATCTGCGTGCGTATACGCGCCCGCCCCTTGGGCACCACCGGGTAAGAAAACGCCACCACATACACGCCGTATTCCAGCATTTTATCCGCCAGTGCGGCGGCTTTTTTGGCATCGTACAGCATCACCGGCACAATGGCGTGCTCGCCCGGCAACAGGTCATAGCCCTGCGCTTGCAGGCCTGCACGAAAATAGGCCGTATTTTCTTTCAGTTGTGCGCGCAGCGCATCGTCTTGCACAAGCTCCATGGCTTTGATTGCCCCAGCCACTACCGGTGGCGCCACAGTGTTGGAAAACAAATACGGGCGCGAGCGCTGGCGCAGCATTTCTACCACTTCCTTGCGCGCGCTGGTAAACCCGCCAGAGGAACCACCCAAGGCTTTACCGAGTGTGCCGGTAATAATGTCTACACGCCCCATCACACCGCAGTGCTCGTGGCTGCCCTTACCCTTGGCGCCCACAAAGCCCGTGGCGTGGGAGTCGTCTACGTGTACCAGGGCGTTGTATTTTTCGGCCAGGTCACACACTGCCTGCAAATTGGCAATGTAGCCATCCATTGAAAATACGCCATCGGTGCTGATTAACTTAAAGCGCGCACCGTTTTTATCGGCCTCAATGAGCTTGGCCTCAAGGTCTGCCATGTCGCTATTTTTGAAACGGTAACGGCTTGCTTTACACAAACGCACACCATCAATAATGGAAGCGTGGTTGAGTTCATCGGAAATAATCGCATCTTCTGCGGTGAGCAGCGTTTCAAATAAACCGCCATTGGCATCAAAACAGCTGGGGTAGAGAATGGTGTCTTCCATGCCCAGAAATTCGGTAATTTTTTGCTCCAGCGTTTTATGCAACTCTTGGGTGCCGCAAATAAAACGCACAGAGGCCATGCCATAGCCCCAGGCCTCCAAACCCTCGGCACAGGCGCGTTTGATCTCCGGGTGCTGGGCCAAACCCAAATAATTGTTGGCACACAGGTTGAGCACCTTCTCGCCTTTTACAGAAATCATGGCGCCCTGCGGGCCCTGAATAAAACGCTCGTGCTTGAACAACCCCGCGTCTTTTATTTCATCAAGCTGGGTTTGTAAATGCTCTTTAAATTTTCCGTACATGATTCAGATCCGGGCTATTTTTTAAAAATTAACAGCTTACAGGTTACAGGAAAAGCCTTTGCGCGCTGCGCGCGCCCTTCCTGTAGGCTGTCAACTGTAAGCTGCTTTTCTCATTCCCAATTCAAAATAACTTTGGCCGCCTCGCCCGATTTCATGGCATCAAAGCCACGCTGGAAATCGGTGTAGTGCAGCCGGTGGGTAATCACCGGCGTAATGTCTAGGCCTGTTTCAACCATCACGCTCATTTTGTACCAGGTTTCGTACATTTCGCGGCCATAGATGCCCTTGATGGTGAGCATGTTGAAAATCACTTTGTTCCAATCTATGGCCATGTCGTCGCCGGGAATGCCCAGCATGGAAATCTTGCCGCCGTGGGCCATGTTGTCCAGCATAGAGTTAAAGGCCGCGGGCGCGCCCGACATCTCCAGGCCAACGTCAAAGCCTTCACTCATTCCGAGTGATTGCACCACATCTTCAAGCTTTTCTTTACTTACGTTAACTGTGCGCGTGGCACCCAGTTTGGCGGCCAGTGCCAAACGGTTTTCATTCAGATCGGTAATCACAATATGGCGCGCACCGGCGTGGCGGCACACGGCGGCTGCCATGGCGCCAATGGGGCCGGCGCCGGTAATCAGCACATCTTCACCCAACAGTGGCCACTGCAGCGCGGTGTGCACGGCGTTGCCGAAAGGGTCGAACAAGGCCGCCACATCGAGATCGATACCCGGGCGGTGCTCCCACACGTTGGCCGCGGGCAGCGCCACGTATTCTGCGAAGGCGCCCGGGCGGTTTACGCCAATGCCGGAGGTGTCGTTACACAGGTGGCGGCGGCCGGCCATACAGTTGCGGCAGTGGCCACACACCACATGGCCTTCGCCAGACACGATTTGGCCTGGCTCGAAATCCACCACGTTGCTGCCCACTTCCACAATTTCGCCCACGAACTCGTGGCCAATCACCATGGGGGTTTTGATGGTTTTCTGGGCCCATTTATCCCAGTTGTAGATGTGCAGGTCGGTGCCACAAATGGCGGTGCGCTTCACTTTTATGAGCACATCGTTGTGCCCAACCGTGGGCTTGGCCACGTCTTCCAGCCACAGCCCTTCTTTTGCTTCGCGTTTAACCAGTGCTTTCATGGAATACTCCTGACAGACCTTACAGTGATAGGCCAAACCCACCCATTTCACCAATGGGCGGGCAGAATTTCGGGGCGGGCAGCCAGCTGCCAAGGCACCGCTGGGCGGCAGATTAGCGAGAACCGGGCACCGGGTAACAGACCCGGGAGTCAAATCACAATAATTTCACAACAAGAGGGGTTTTGCGCAACAAACGCAAAGAATAAGGCTGGCAGGCGCTGGAAGTTACTAGCGCGCGCCGATAATCACGTCACCCAGTTCCAGCACGCGCTTATCTTTGGTAAGCGCCACCAAATCTGCGGTTTGCAAGTGGCGGCGGAACTCGGTATCTGCCAACACTTCGGCCACGCGCGGGTGTGTTTTCACACGCTCTACCCGCCGGTAGGCATCCACCAATTGCGCGGCGGTTTCGCGCTCTAATTGCAGATCTGTGAGGATTTCAAGCTCGCGCTGTAGCGCCCACAAATCTTGCACGGGTGCGGTTTCAATGAGTTGATCAAAGGTGGGGTCTTCGGTAAGGCCAAAGATATCGCCTGCGCGCAGCAGCGCTTGGGCATCGGGCGAGGTTAACAGCGCCGTAAACTCCGGCTGCACCGTTGTTTGCTGCAACAAGCGCACGCCCTTTACGGGCGAGAGCACAATGGCATTAACCAACTGGCTTACCGGTGACTCATTGGGCGTATCAAAGGCGTCTGTTTCATAGCCGTAATCAGACAGGGTGGTTGCGTCATCAAGCAGGTGCGAGGGCTGGCTTGCGCCTTCGAAATCCGGCTTAACGCCTGCCAAAAAGGCCACCAGGCCCGCCATTACCGCGCCGGCCAATACTCCCACACAGGCACCCATGATTTTCGAACCCCAGCCGAGGCCAGGTTCGGTTTCTTCTTGCTGGCGCTCCATGTAGCGGGTCATGAGGGTGCAGGCACCGGAATAGGCGAGCGCGAAAATCAGCCCGCCGAACACCAGCTGGTGGAAATACAGCGGCCAGCTAAACCACTGGCGGGTAAGCCCTAGCACCGGGCCCAGCAAGGCGCCGGTTACCACCAACGCCAATACCAAAAGCTGCAAACGAAACAAGCTGCGCGAGAAGCCCTGCAAAAAACCGCGGGTGCCCATGCCTACAATCAGCGCGCATGCGGCCCAAAAAACCGGTGACTCAATCATAAAATATGGGCCTTTCCATTTCCCTACCCCTTGGCAGCTCTACCTTGAGCTGCAGTGTAATTCCAATATTTGGCAACGCCAGCCTGTTGCCGCCAAGTGCGTGGGGCGTGCGACGACCCGACACTTCCAGCCTAAAGCCTGCATCATTAACGCGGCCTTAACGCCCCGCTAGCGGCTGGTAACCCACAGCACCTGGGCATCGTCTTTGGAAACAGACACCAGGCAGTGGCCCATGCGCGCGTCGTAATAGATGCTATCGCCCTCGCCAAGTTTCACGGGCTCGTAAAATTCTGTGTACA
This sequence comes from Simiduia sp. 21SJ11W-1, assembly GCF_024138675.1. Classification (NCBI taxonomy): domain Bacteria; kingdom Pseudomonadati; phylum Pseudomonadota; class Gammaproteobacteria; order Cellvibrionales; family Cellvibrionaceae; genus Simiduia; species Simiduia sp. 21SJ11W-1. The sequence continues at coordinate 2,796,641 of NZ_CP090959.1, forward strand.
CCTCCACCTCGCCATGCAGCACCAGCATGAACTCTTCACCTTCGTGGCGCACCCAGTCTTCAAAATCGTCGAAACTGCGCGCGCGCACCGTACACTTAAAGGGCACCATTTTCTTGTCGCGCATTTGCGTGCACAACAATTCGTGCTCATAGGTGGTGGTGGGGTGCGGCGTGCCTTCACCCGCGCGGGTTATGTCGCGCCGGCCATTGGCCGTGGGCCCGTCTTGCGGGGGCACAAACAGCTGGGGGATGTCTATCCCCAAACCCGCCGTAAGCTTTTGTACGGCTTGGAATGTGGGGGAGATTTGTTCGTTTTCAATCTTTGAGAGCGTAGAACGCGCCAAACCCGTTAACCGGCTGGCCTCTTCCAGGGTGAGATTATTGGCCAGACGAATCTCTTTCAGGCGCTTGCCCAGCTGCAGCGGCTCTACAAACTTGCCGTCGTCTTTGCGGGCCACTTCCAACACTGAAGGCCCATCACCCTTTTTAAGCTCTTGATCGCTCACACTTTCCCCTTTGGCCCTGGGCGCACGTTGAATGCGGCGCCGGGCGGATATGTCTCTGGGCAGGCCCAAAACGGCTGCGATAGTACACTTGAAGGCCGCAGGAAGCCACGTGCCGTAAGGATAATCACAAAAGTTTCCTATAGGAAATTTAAATTGCTGATCAGGAAACCCCCTGCTACTATGCGCGCCTTAATTTCTGGCCGTTTAAGCTGCCCGCACGGCTGCTAGACTTGCCACTTTCTCCAGCTCTCGCGACAGGTAGATCCCATGACCAGCCGTATCCATCAGCTCGCCCATCACCGTGAATTTATCGGCCGTCACATCGGCCCCAACGCCCAGGATACCGAGGCCATGCTGGCGGCTCTGGGGGTTGCCAATATCGACGATCTGATTGAGCAAACCGTGCCTGCCAACATCCGCGGCAATACCGCAGCCGCCCTCGGCGAGCCGGTAACCGAGGCCGAGGCACTCGCCTACCTGAAGCAGGTGGCCAGCCAGAACAAGGTGTTTAAAAGCTACATTGGCATGGGCTACCACGACACCCACGTACCCCACGTGGTACTGCGCAACGTGCTGGAAAACCCCGGCTGGTACACCGCCTACACCCCCTACCAGCCAGAAATCGCCCAGGGGCGGTTGGAAGGCCTGCTGAACTTCCAGCAAATGATTATCGACCTCACCGGCATGGAGCTGGCCAACGCCTCCATGCTGGATGAAGGCACCGCCGCCGCCGAAGCCATGGCCATGTGCAAGCGCCAGATGCGCAAGAACAAGTCCAACACCTTCTTTGTGGCCGACGACACCCACCCGCAAACCATTGCCGTAATTCAAACCCGCGCACATCATTTCGGTTTTGAAGTGGTAGTGGGCAACCCGGAAACAGACCTGGATGGCCTTGAGTACTTCGGCGCGCTGCTGCAATACCCGGGCACCACAGGCGAGGTGAAAGACCTCACCGCCATTATCGATAAAGTCCACGCTGCCGACGCCCTGGCCACCGTAGCCTGCGACCTGATGAGCCTCTTGCTGTACAAATCGCCCGGCGCCATGGGTGCCGACGTGGTAGTGGGCACTAATCAACGGTTTGGCGTACCCATGGGCTTTGGTGGCCCGCACGCCGGCTTTTTTGCCTTCCGCGATGCCTACAAGCGCTCGGCACCCGGGCGCATCATCGGCGTATCGGTAGATGCCCACGGCCGCACTGCCCTGCGCATGGCCATGCAAACCCGCGAGCAACACATCCGCCGCGAAAAGGCCAACTCCAACATTTGTACCTCGCAGGTACTGCTGGCGTTGATGTCTGTGTTTTACGCCATCTACCACGGCCCAGAGGGCTTGAAGCGCATTGCCACGCGCATTCACCACCTCACTAACATGCTGGCCAAAGGCCTGCAGGATGCCGGCTTCAAGCTGGCCCACAGCACCTGGTTCGACACCCTCACCATTGAGGTGGGTGCCAACCAACAGGCCCTGTTCGATAAAGCCATTGCCGCCGAGATCAACCTGCGCAAGGTGGGCACCGATTGCCTGGGCATCAGCCTGAACGAAACAACCACTGCCGACGATCTGGCCGCGCTGCTGGCGGTATTCGGCGTGCAGGCAGATATCGGTGCACTGGATGCCGGCGCCCAAAGCCCCATTACCGGCGAGCTGGAGCGCAAACTGCCCTACATGACCCACCCGGTGTTCAACAGCTACCACTCAGAAACCGAAATGCTGCGCTACTTGAAGCGCCTGGAATCACGCGATCTGGCCCTGAACCAGGCCATGATTCCCCTCGGCTCTTGCACCATGAAGCTGAACGCCACCGCCGAGATGATCCCGGTAACCTGGCCCGAGTTTGGTAAAATGCACCCCTTCGCACCTATCGATCAGGCCAAGGGCTACAGCCAGCTGTTTGAAGAGCTGCAAGAGATGCTCAAGGCCTGCACCGGCTACGATGCCATCTCCCTGCAGCCCAACGCCGGCTCCCAGGGCGAGTACGCAGGGCTTGTGGCCATCAAGAAGTACCACGAAGCCAACGGCGAGTTCGACCGCAACATCTGCCTGATTCCGCAATCGGCCCACGGTACAAACCCCGCCACCGCTATGATGGTGAGCATGAAAGTGGTGGTGGTAAATTGCGATAAGCACGGCAACGTGGATTTGGCAGACCTCAAAGCCAAAATAGACACCCACGGCAAACAAATTGCCGCACTGATGGTGACCTACCCCTCCACCCACGGCGTGTTTGAAGAAGGCATCACCGAAATTTGCGACATGGTGCATGCCGTGGGCGCGCAGGTGTACATAGACGGCGCCAACATGAACGCGCTGGTGGGCGTGGCCGCGCCCGGCAAGTTCGGCGGCGATGTATCGCACCTGAACCTGCACAAAACCTTCTGCATTCCCCACGGCGGCGGCGGCCCGGGCATGGGCCCCATTGGTGTGGGTAAACATCTGGAACCCTTCCTGGCAGGCCACCCGGTGCAACCGGTGCCCGGCACAGACCCAAGCAATGGCACCATTTCAGCGGCACCCTGGGGCTCGGCCTCCATTCTGCCCATCAGCTGGATGTACATTAAAATGATGGGCGGCGAAGGCATGAAGGCGGCCACCGAATACGCCATTTTGAACGCCAACTACATTGCCAAAAAGCTTGGCGAGCACTTCCCGATTTTGTACAAAGGCAAAAGCGGATTTGTGGCGCACGAGTGTTTGCTGGATTTGCGCCCCATGAAAGAGGCAAGCGGCGTTACCGAAGAAGATTTCGCCAAGCGCCTGATGGACTACGGTTTCCACGCGCCAACCATGAGCTTCCCGGTGGCCGGCACGCTGATGATCGAACCCACAGAATCCGAAGCCAAGGTAGAGCTGGATCGCTTCATAGAAGCCATGATCAGCATTCGCAATGAAGTGGCCAAAGTGGAATCTGGCGAATACAGCGCCGATAACAACCCGCTGGTAAAAGCCCCACACACCCAGGAAGACGTACTGGCCGACACCTGGGATCGCCCCTACACCCGCGAAATCGCCGTGCGCCCCACGGAGTTCCTTAAGGGCCACAAATACTGGCCCACCGTGAACCGAATCGACAATGTGTACGGCGACCGCAATTTGATTTGCACCTGCCCGAGCATTGAGAACTATCGGGAAGATTGATTGATTATAGGTTGATTGATTGGGTTTATCCGAAGGGCGCTTAGGCGCCCTTTTTTCATGGCCCTTTTTCAGCCCGTAACGAAGTCACCTTTCCCCCCAAATACCCTCAAAGCAACATAATACATACGTACCAACAAGCGAAATTTTGCTATGTCGCGCCTCAGCAAATCCTTATCATTAGGGCTCAAAACACTAACTGTAGCCACTAGCCAAACCAGTAAACCAATTAATTGGATACACGCCAAAAGGAATCGACATGAACCAACAGGAAGTTTTGTCGTTTACTGCAAATCAATCCGAAGCCTATATATTTTCCCTAGAGAGCCTTTTAAAAGAAGCGTCTGAGAAACTGGGGAAATCACTTGAAGATTTTGACACTGGCACCGCAAAAACGTTAGGCGGATTCTATTCACCCGCTCAAGACCTACTCTTAGCCACTAAAATAATGTCAGAATTAGGGATAAATGGGCAGATCGTAACAAAGCGAGTCAACAATAAAACCTACATTATCCTAAAAGGAAATCCCGGTTTACGTCAGGTACTAAGGGGTACGAGGTATCTTGCGTCAAACCCTAAAATCATTAAATTTGCAATTGGTACACAGGGCGTTAATAGAACCATTGCCAAGGGTGGAATTGTAACCTTATTAGTCACCATCCCCCTATCAGTTGTAGATATCATTCTTCAGGACAGCGTTACTGTAGGCAAAGTGGTTGGCACCATTTCAACAGACATTGCCAAAGTATTAGTTTCCGCTGGCATAGGGTCTCTAGCTGCCATGGCAGTTGGCGCAGTGACAACCCTAGCAGCAGGCCCTCTAATCGCAGCTATATTTGTCGGCATTGCCGCTTCAGTTGCCCTAGAAAGTCTTGATCAAAAATATGGAATCACAGACAAGCTAATCAAAGCAATCGATGATGAGTTGAACAGCCTTTACAACAAAACAATTGGCGAGTTTGTTAGAGGAATCCGGCAAGTTGAAGCCGTTCTCGAATACCAAATTAGAAATGGATTGCCCGTAGGAAGAGGAATCTTCTACTAACATAGTAATGAATAAGAAACTGGCGCACTTAATATTACTAACCCTCGATATAGGTGCAATCCTTGGTGCCTATATTGCCTATCAACATGCTAGAACTACGTTGTCTAGCATTAGCATGGGGGTCGAGGAAATCGCCTTTGAAAGCTCAGTCTTCTACTATTTTTTTGCGCTTATTATTCCAGCACTACACGCTACAACACTTCTCCATAACATTCGCAGAAGAAACACCAAGCACACAGCCATAATTAATACCGGCTTAGCCATCATTATACTAACAATAATCGCAGCAAAGCACATGGCAACCAACAATATAGAATCTGCACTGGCAAACGCCAACTACAAACCTTGCGAATATTTAAACAAAGGAAAATTCGAACGTGCCACTTACAATAAACAGTGCTAATTTGGCATTTTTACTCGTGCTTCTCATGAGCGCCCCTACACTTGCAAGCAGTGAAGTAAATTGCCGGATTGATTCCGACAGTTTCTTAGAGCCTGGTTACCAAGAAATCCAATCTGAAAGCGTCATACTATCTGACGCACCTGGAACGCCTAATGGCCGTAGAAAAATATATTCCGCTGCAAATATCGACATTTTTGTCAGCACATCTGGCTACACAAGAACCAGCGAAGGGATTACCCTAGGCACCTACGACATTCAATTAGTAGACCGCTTAAAAAAGCAATCAATTGCCACAACATCTGCAAGCGATGGTCACAAAATGGCAGTGCTAACACTAACCGAAATGGATGATAAACGATCCCCCACAAACCGCCTGATAGTTACCTGCTTTGGAGCCACCCGCCTCCAGTAGAAATGAAGCAAGCTTGGAGTTCACAGGAGCAGGCAGCCTGATACCGCGTTTGTATAACCTTAAAGCAGCCTGCCCCTTGGTCGTTCGTCTCTACCAGTGGCCGGGTGACAGGGCAGGAATCGCCTGCACGCTAACGTGTAAACTTCGCACTTCAGGTACAGCCACTCTCACTAAGCTAGCGGTGGGCCAAGCCCACAGCAATCTGCGAACCCCACCAAACTGATACGCCCGTGCAGCCACTTTGATCAATATGCAACCAGCATCCCTTCAACTTCTAAGACCAAGGTCGCAATTTTCAGCACATATAAGCCTACACACCAAACCCGCACACAAATCCTTTTATACTCGCGCGAGATTGCCCAGTTATACCCACAGGGCTGGAGCTGTAAGCCTAAAAGGATGTTCCTATGTTGCTAGACGCAAACCCCGTCTCCCGCTGCCACATCATCGCAGGTGAAAAATCAGGCAAGCCTGTCTACATCACCCCGCAAGCCAAAACCATCTACGACGAACTCTACAAGCTGGCCAAGCGCAATAACTACTGGGCACAAACAACGGTCAAAGGCATTCAAGAACTGGCTGCCGGCCGCCTGCACATGAACAACATCTTTGTTCACCCAGGCTCTGCCCGCCGCGATGGCAAGGAAGAGTTTGTGGTGGTACTCCCCGGCTGTAAGGTCACTGCAGAGAAACTGGATGGCGATGGGTATAAACTGTTGTATTTTGAGCCTGATGCGCATTATTTTGAATTGCTGCCAGAGGATGCAAGACCAGGCCTTTATCGAGCAGAGCATAAGAATAGAGGCTGGCTTAGCCGTCCAGTAAAGGATGGATCTGTCAATAAAAGAGACGATTACGTGATTGTGGTCAGCGACAGCGGGCATGGACAAACAGAGGATGCCATAGATGCTGCAGCGGCAAGCGCGGGGGCCACGCCGTTCTTTAGCGGTAAACAGGTAGAGCGAATTGGATTCGATTATCATTACACTCCAGGAGACAAGCGAATCGGCGGGCTTCGTAATTTAAGGAAAGCACTCCGTCCATTGGATATGGAAGACCTGAATGGTTCCGCGCTATTGCTAGCTAAGTCTATGGCCTCTGCGAGTAAGCAAAAGGGTATTGTGTGGGTATCTGAGCGTGGCGGCTCTGCCATACTTTCCCAGGCCCTTAAAATCCTATCCACTCAAGGTGTCAAACTAAAAGATCATCACCTTTTTATGCTTGAACCCACAACAACCACGAAAGATGCTATTGAATCAGCAATCAAACTGGAAATGAAGTTTGAGAGAAATGTGGCCAAGGTTGGATTTTTGAATGTCGTTGGAAATAGCGGTCAACTTGGGGCAATTACGGCCCGACTTAAGGATAAAAGCTATACACGTAAAATGGCTAGCGTTGATTTTGTTAAACAGGGCCTTACAATCCAAGGTGGAATAGCCGCCGTGGGCACGCTTCTTGCGGCCGGAGGAGCCACTGTGAGTGCACCGGCAGTCCCCGCTATTATTAGCTTTATCGCAGCGGTGGCTGGCGGAACCGTCGGTGGCGTTGCGGCTGCCTCAACTGTGACGGAGCAAATTGCACCCAAACTACATCACCGAATAAAGGCGCAACTGTAATGCTTTCAAGTCTAAGCGCTGTTCGAACGAAGCTGAGAACGCCGACATATCCGGTCAACGCTGTCTTTCCTCTTTCATGGTTAAAAACGTCAGTCACCATAAAAGCAGCTGGCAATAGTGTTATGTTCACTGCCCCTATCCACTATCCAAAGGTACCGGCGGCGAGCAGAGAAATCCTAGCCAAGGGAGACGTTTTGGAATATGGGTACTCAGATGACATCCCAAAGGAAGTCGTCGAGCCCATTATTGAGTCCTGGAATGCGTTTGCAAGAACATGGTCATTCAATGCGCCCTGGTGGGGAGGCAGTGTCGCCCAAATCTCAATGGCGATAGAAATAGTAAAACCCAAGAGGCTCAAAGAATCAGCGGATCTCTTGTCCTATCCTGCGCTCAAGTACGCAGCAGCTGAATATATTGAAGCTAACTACCACCATATTTATGTTAATAACGAGCGACTGACGTTATATAGCGGTCCTGAACAATGGGCCGTTGGTCATAGTAAAAATTCGCCGTATATATCCGTTTCCATGCTGCGCCAGGGCGGTCACACAAGGGAGATATTGAATTTTTTCCCGCTAGATCGAGAAAGGCTTTTGTGTTTTGGATTCAACCTCTATCGTGGAGGCAAGGCAGCAAGTGAACAGGAAGTTGAAAAACAGATTCCTGCCGCGCCAATGATCAAGCTGATCAATGACCTAATGTCTTCCGTAGAAATACACCGCAAAGGCGATAATGAGTCAGAAGCTGGATTCTCGGATGAAAAATTCATTGAAGAAGCAAAAGCCAACCCACTTACGACTGACAAACCGGAATCTTTTTCACAGCATGCGAGTTAATATGTACAGCTGCAGGCATTTGACGTTCCCAACAGAAGCGTGAACTCCTTTGAACAAGGTGGCAAGCTTGGTGCAGATTGATTTAAACGGCGCTTCGGCGCTTTTTTGGCTTTTAATATAGAGTTATTTTTTCGTTTCCTGACTATCGAAAACAGCATTTCGAACGCGTTAATCGAGACAAGCCGATGGGCGGACAAAATGAAGCCCATGGTGAATGCTGAGAATGGCACAGGTATAAAGGGTTTAGCAGTAGATAAATGAGCCAAACACACAAGCCTGCACGCGCTCACACAAAGCCAAAGGCTTTAGCCTGAGTAAAATAGTTGGCCGGTTTTGTTTGCGGGCACTTCAAGCCACACATTTTTCACAGTGTTGTAACATGCATCACTAACACCCAGTTAACCTGTGCCCATTTCGGTGGGCGCGGGTGGATGATCGCTCTGTGCGGTGTATTGCGCTAACCACTGCACCATGTCTGCCAGCGGCATGGGCCGGGCAAAATGATAGCCCTGCGCCACAGGGCAACCACTTTCGTGCAGCATGTGTGCTGTTGCGGCGTCTTCTACGCCTTCGGCTACAACAACTATGCCCAGGCTTTTGGCCATGCCGATGGTGGCGCGGTTAATGGTTTGGTTGCGCACCGATTGGCACAGATCCACCACAAACGATTTATCCAGCTTGAGCTCATCCACCGGGTGCTCGCTCACATAACTGAGCGATGCATAGGCGGTGCCGAAGTCATCTATGGCAATGGCGAAGCCCAGCGCTTTCAGCCGCTCGAGGTTACGCTTGAAGGCGCCGGCATCTGCATCCGCCACGTAGTGGGTTTCTGTTACTTCAAGCGTAGTGGCCAGCGGGTCCAGATCGCCGTGCGCGCACAGATCGGCCAGAAAATTACAAAAGCCAGCCGCGCACACATCGCGGGTTGAAAGATTAATGGAAAGCCTTGGGCACACGGCGCGCAATTGCTGCTGTTGAAGAGCAGCCCGGCTAACTACCCAGCGGCTCAGCTCGCCAATAAGCCCGCACGCTTCGGCCAAGGGAATAAATTCATCGGGCGCCACCAGCCCGTGGCGGGGGTGACGCCAGCGCAACAGCACTTCACTGCCATACACCTGCCCATCGTTTAAGCGAATTTGCGGCTGGTGGTAGAGGGCCAGCTGATCTTCGGCGAGCGCAAGCTTGAGATCGGCCAGCAGTTCGGATTTTCTGCGCGTGGCAATGGCGGAGCTTGCGGCGTAGCAGGCTAGATCGCACCCCAATTGATGCGCTTGCTCCAATGCCTGCAGTGCCTCGTTAATGGCCTGCCCAACTTTTTCTGGCGCGGGCGGAAAATGCGTGAGGCCAATGGTGTATTGCATGGTTAGCATCACCTGCGCCACGCGCAAGTTCAGTAGCGCCGGCGCCATATGCGGTTGCAGTGTTTCCATGCACTGCCCGGGTTCGCCGCGCACCACCAGCGCAAGCACACCGGGCCTTAGCAATAAACTGCGGGCTTGCTGCGCTTCCTCAAGGCCAATGGAAACCAAATCAAGATGTTCGCAGAGCTGCTGCTCGAGGCTTCGGCGGGCATCGCGCATAAGCATTTGTTTGTCTGGCTCGCCCAAGTAGGGGGCGAGCGCAGTGAAGTTGCGCAACTCCAACAGCAGTAAGGTGAGCGGTTGATCGCCACCGCTTCTGGCCACAAAGCTCAGAAACGATTTATTCGGCATGTGGTAATCCTGATCGTAACTGGCCAGGTATAATTTGTGGCGCTCTATGCGCCTGAGCCGATCTGCCAGCGCCATGGAAATAAATGTCAGCTCGAAAATCACCGCAAACAGAAACGCGTGGCGGGTCCAGAAGTTGTACTCCAATAGGCCCGTTAACATTAACGGGCCAACCACCGCGCCTGCGTACAGCGGCACCCAAGAAATAAAATAGTAGCGCGCCCAGCGGTAACCTTGCCGCAAGCGCATGCCCAATAGCAGCGCAATCAAAAGGTAAAGCAAGGTTTGAAACAGGAAGAACACTTGTGCTGCGCGATACTCCACCACCAGTAGGCTTGCGAGCCCCGCGCACACCAACAGCACCACAACAGCCAGGCACGCACGGTAGACCCGGGGGTTTTCCCCGCGAAATTCCAGAAAGTAGAGCGCGAACAATAAAGAAAACACCGCTATGGCATAGTTCAGCGATATCACATGCTGATCGAGCCATTGCGCAAGGCTCTGGGGCAGCCAGATAAAGTTGTAGCCGTGCACTACACCGAGTGCCGCCAGCACCGCAATCAGGTAGCCTGCATAGAGCAAGTACAGGGTGTCTTCACTGGCTTGGTACAAAATCACGTTGTACACCGCCAACACCAGGCACAGGCAAACAAAGCCACCCCAAATGAAATAAAGGTATTGGCTGTAGCGGCGAAAATCATCGGCACTGAACAACACCATGGGCAGGTTGGCAGCGCCGGTGGTGTAGCTGTGTACCAGGAGTTCGCCACCGTTGTTGCCAGTGATTACCACCGGCAGGTGGGGCAATGCCCGCTGCTCTTTACTGGTGGCCTGTTTATCCCCTAGCGCCGCCAGCCGCCTGGGCGTTGCGCTTGCCGGGTCAAACACATCAATCCGGCTTTGCATGGGGTTGTCGAACATCAGCACCCAGCTGCCTGCCTGCAGGTGCACCCGATACCAATGATGGAACTCACCAAATCGGGGCGTCGCTTTCGCCTCTGATTGCAATAGTTGCTGCCAGGCTTGCGCCGGGGCTAGGCTCTGATCTTCTGAGATGAAGCTTGCCTGGATGGCAAGGCCCCGCTCGGCGGGCAGGCGCGCGGCCTCCACCACCAGCAGCAGTAGAGCGGCCAACGATAGCAGCGCCAAGGTCAGTGAGAGAGCGCGGAGCAGCTGGGCCACCCCTCGCTCGGCGATGACTTGCCTCATGCGACATCCTTGTTGGATTGCGGAAAATGAGAGTATAGACGGCCTGGCACCCGCTACCTGGCAGCGCTACTCTACCCGGCCTCAAGGTTGGCAAGGGGCTAAACAAATGGCGCAATGAATTGCCGCCACCGGCCCCTACAGGCTACTTCAACATGCCCCGGTAAACCCCGCACACCGCATCTCTTTCCCGAATCAGGCGGGCCTCTGTGCTACCCATTGCCGCTACCGTTGCGGCACTGCACTGGGCCTTGGCCTTTGCGAGGTTCGATTTCTCCGCGGCCGGGCCAAGATCGGCTATGACAGGCTTGTAGCTCACTGCAGCGTTGCAGTACATATTTTTGGTTTTGCTGTGGCGCCAGTGAGGCTTGGGGTTGGCAGTGAGATAGCTACAAAGCTCTGCGAACAGGGCTTTGGCCTTTTGGGTGCATTCAGATTTTTTACCTATATTGGCGTCAAATCCCGCGCACACACTTTGTTCACGAATGCGCCACATCTGGTATTGAAAAGGTATACCAGTGCCTTGGTATTCAATATTGATCGATTTAAGCTCGGTGCCCATGGCATCAGTCAGATGATTATGCACAGTGCTTTGCACGGCATTCAGGTAGGCGCCGAACAGCATAGAAACTGGATCCACTACTCATTCCTTAAGTAATTGTTGGCTACATTTTGCCCAGGTATAGGTTTGAAAAGGTTCTGCAATATGCGTCAAGCGGGGCGCTAGCGTCAACGGTGTAAATGGCGCTCCCACCGAACCGCAAATGCCGGCAAACTCTAGTGCCTGACCTAGGCTAACTGAACGCACAAACTGCACTTGCACAACAAATGCGACCTTGGCGCCTGGCCTTTGCCAGCCACTACTTCACCTTTCACTGGGTAGTCAATCGTGGTTGAATAGCACCAAAAAATCGTACCCAACCCCAAGTTCAAGGACTCAGAACGAATCTTTCACTATGAAACGTTTAATTTTTACCACCCTGCTTCTGCTCATGGCCTCAACGTCCACCCTGGCCACTGATGCACCACTTACTACGCCGCGCCCACATTGGGTAACCCCTACGCCAATAGCTACCCAATTCAGCGTGCCCGAGGCAGATATTCGCAGCGGCGCTTACTATTTGCTGGTTGATACACAGATTTCTGTACCGGCTGAAGGCGAGCGGGAAATCTATCAGGAATTCGCTGTACACATAACCAACCCCTCTGGCGTAGAGCAGCAATCACAAATATTTATAGAATACGACCCAAGTTACGAAACCATCGCGTTGCATGAAGTGTTTGTACTGCGCAATGGGGAGAAACTCGACCGTATCGCATCGGCCAAGTTTGAAGTGCTACAGCGGGAAACCGATCTTGAAAATCTGATTCACGATGGCCGAAAAACCATCAGTCTGGTGCTCAGTGATGTACGCGCAGGCGACAGCCTTACCTACAGTTACACCCGAACAGGGCAGAACCCCGTTCAACAGGGGTATTTTAACTATACAACCGGGCTGAACTGGGCTGTGCCGGTTGAACAGGTGAACCTTGATGTTTACTGGTATAAAAATACACCGCTGCACCACAAGTTTTTTAATTCTGATCTAAAGCTTGAGATTCGCAAAATACCCAATGGCCAGCATTATCACGTGAGCGACTCCCGCATTGCTGCGGTAATTGAGCAAGAGCGCACACCCAGCTGGTATACACCAAGAGCCCATATTCAGCTCAGTGAATTTTCAAACTGGGCGGGCGTTGTTGAGTGGGCCACCCCGCTCTACCGCGCCGCAAGCAAACCCAACCAGGAAATCAGCGCGATTGCAAAGAAAATTCAGCTCGAATATAGCGACCCAAAAGATAAAATTGCGGCAGCTTTAAGGGTAACCCAAGGCGACATTCGCTACCTGGGCTTAGAGCTGGGTGAAAATTCCTTTAAGCCAACACCTGCCAGTGAAACACTCGAGCGCCGCTTTGGTGACTGCAAAGATAAAACCGTTTTATTCATTGCCCTGTTAAATGCACTTGAAATAGAAGCCCAGCCCGCTTTGGTGCACACCGAGAACGGCCCGCGCCTGCCTAAGAAACTTCCCACCATCAACGGGTTTGACCACGTTATTACGCGAGTCAAGCTAGGCGGGCTAGACTACTGGCTAGACCCAACCCGCAGCACACAATATGGTCACCTGGATTCACTGCACCAACCCCAGTACCACTATGCATTGGTATTGCAACCCGGCCAGAGCGAGTTAACCGCGATTAAACCCGGGGCCGAGTTGAATAGCATAATCACAGAAGATCGCTTTACCCTCCAGAAAACAGCCACAAAGGCCGCCAACTACCAGGTAAGCACCCTTTACTCGGGCCGTGAAGCAGAATTCCAGCGCGATGGATTTTCGCGTGACGGGCATAAGAATATTGCAGAACAATACCTCACCTATTATGAAAACATGTACGGAAAGGTTGAGGCTGTAGAGCCACTTGAAATTGAAGACCAACAAACCACCAATCAGTTTCAAACCCAAGAGCGCTACAACCTTGCAAGCTTTTGGGAAGATGCGGGCAACAACAGGTATGAAGCCAACTTCTATGCAAACGCAATATCCTCAGAACTTGAAATTCCGGACTCAAGCCGCAGAACACAACCCTACCAGCTAAACCACCCCAAGCGGCTGAGCCAAACCATTGTTATCAACTTATCAGACGAAGAATGGATCTTTGATGATGAAACCTTTGAAGAATTCAATCCATTCTTTGAATTCAGCTATAACTCCAAATTTGACGAAGCTGCAAACACCTTAACACTCACCTATCACTACAAATCGCTAACGGGCCATATAGAAAGTGCGGAATTTGGCGAATACATTGCGCGCCTGGAAGCCGTAAATGAGCAGCTTTCATACGGCATTTACCAGTACATAAATACACCAGCCGCAGAAACCCCCGGACTCTTTGATGACATCACTGTGCTAAACGCCACGCTCTTTATCTTTGCCTGCTATAGCCTGCTAATTATCGCGTGGCGAATAGAGGCGCGATTCAGCAAGAACAATCACCCGCAGGAGTTCTACCCTGTTGCCATTCCAAAATTGATGGCGATGTGGATACTCACGTTTGGAACCTATGGGATTTACTGGTTTTACAAGAACAACCTTTACCTTAAGAAAAAGAACGACGATGCCTCAATGCCAGTTGCAAGAGGCATTTTCAACTGGCTTTGGTACTTCCCCCTTTGGAAAGCACTGAAAAACGACAACAGCGAGCGATTTGAGCAATCGCATCTACCCCTGGCACCTATCGCCCTACTATGCGCGGTGCTCTACGCCATGCTTTCTTTCGCGGGATTCAAGTACTACCCGATGGGGTGCTTGCTGGCGTCTTGCCTATTGATTATTCCACTGGCCAACTACATCAACCACGCCAACAAAGATAACACTGCTGCAATAGATGCCAACTCCCGATGGAACTACCGCCACTACTTACTCAGTTTAATAAGCGTGCCCATTCTTCTGCTAAGCATAGGCTCCGAGCTTGGCTTTATGCCATCAGATAAAGTTGTTAGCGGAAACGCCCTGCACGCACACACACTAAACGACCTGCGGCGCAAAGGTGTGATTGAACCTAAAGATCAGATTCAGTATTTCTATAGCGACGCCCTATTCAAGTTTCTTGAAGATGGCAATGGCTTTACCAACAGGCACATATTTTCTTACTGGGCCGACGAAGAAAGTGGATTTCAAGTTGAACTTGCAAATTTTGAAGACATTGCAAACATCGAATTTGAACCCGCCAACGGCTGGGGTGAAAACGCCATCATCACCATCACCCGCAAAGACGAGAGCAGCTTTCTATTGTTCGCATCATCAATGGAGGGCGGCGACAAACAATTCTTCAAAGCACTCAATGAAAGATGGCAGGCTGCACAGAAAAAGATAACGCCACCAGAACAGGGCTAGCAAGATAAGGGGCAAAGCAATGCCCCTTGTTAACGCTGTATGCACGTGGGCATGGGCAAACTCAAGCGCGCCACACCACTTGCGCATAGCCCGGCAAGCACACACTTCAAGCTATAAGCCTGCGCGCAGCCCACGGCACAACCACTGGCTTTGCAAGATGTGATTTCAAGCAACTGGCCTTAAGTGTATTTACCCCACTATTGGCTAAAGCTCGGCGCAACCACCGGCGGCTTTTGATGCAATACATCAGGGTTGGCAGACTTTGGGGTTGGCGCGTAGGCATTGCCGATATGCCAGGAAAAATCGTAGGCAAAGTTTTTGTTTGTCAGGCAGCTGTTATCTCGCGCCACGTACCCATTGCCGTAGTACCCAAAACCCTGTGGTAAATTACATGCGGCCGTTCTCTGATTATCGGCCACTGCGCCGTTGTAACTGGCCTGACCGTGGCAGCTCATGCAATTGGAGTTAAGGCCAGTATCCGAGAAATGGCCTTTTAATGTATCGAATGCCGTTTCCAACCATGGGTTGTAACAAATCTGCGGGAAGGCATTGGCATTGGAGCCGCCGTTATCTGGCTGCACCGGGTAAACCGCGCTGTAGGCCGTACACATGGCGTAGTTTTTTGCCCAGCCAGGAATATTCGCGTGCGACTTAGAGGCCACTTTAAAGGGGTTATCATAAGATGAGCCTGGATAATTTGGCCCTGCGGTGTAGGCCGCCCGCTTTGGCGGAAACTCAGGGTAACCTGTATCCATGGCAACCTGCGTTAAATTACCCGGGCTCCAGTACATGGTTTGCCAGACCCAATCTTTCGATTCGCGTGCAGTGAGGTGCATGCCCACCAACACAGCCACATCGCCCACTTGCGGCTTTGCATCGTCGGAATAACCTAGCGAGATAATGCTGGAGGCCTGTAAATTCGAATTGGCTTTTGCATATAGCAATTCATCCAGCATGGCTTGGGTTAAAGGTACGGCCAAAAAATCCGATAGCGCCACTCGCTGCCAACCGCCCTGTGGCGCCTTCGCGTTAGCATTACCCTCACCTGGGTTACACACTTGCGGAGGGCTATTGCGCGGTGTACCCACCGTTACCAGCACACACTGCCGCCAGGTGTTTGGCGTGGGCGATTTAACATTGCTGGTGGTATTTGCCTGCATGCCACCCCAGTAGGGCAAAAGGTTATGCGCGTTGTTTTTTAGCAGGTAGTAAACAGGCTTAAGTGAAATGGAAATATTTTCAGTGGTATTGCCCTTGAACTCGCTTGCATTAAAGGGCGGTAAATCGAGCGCTGTTGGATTGGTTTTTACACGCTGAGTGAGGGTTGATAGATCATTGAGCTTTTTATCAATGACATACTTTGCCTCAACCAGCGTGAATTTATTGAAATCCAGCAAAGAGCCCGATTTGCAACGCTTTATGCCGTATTTATCTGCTATTGCAGGCTGATTTTGGGCACACGCATTATTGGCCGTGCTGTTAGCGCCATATACTTCATAGCTTGAATACCATGTCATAAACGCCGGCAATTTTCCTGCACCAATGTTTGCACCAAAGGGGTTCTCCAGCGTGTAGTCGGTTAAGCTTGTTATTCCCCCCCAAATACTCCAACTGTGCGAGCGTACAACGGCGTTATTTTCAAACATTTGCTTTCGCCATAGCTCTATGTCCGGCCCCTGGGAAGGAAAGCTTGTATCCAACTCCGCAATTTGAAGTCGCCCACTGGGTGCAGCGCTCGCTATGGCCTTGGGCGGTGCATATTCATAGCCATACGGGCTAAGGCCCGCCCGCAATTGCGATTCACTGGCAGGCTCCGCCTCACTGCTCACATTACCCGGCTGATTACAACCTAATAAAAGTAGCCCGCCCACACCTATCACCACAGCTGCATATTTCATCTCAATCCCCTGATTTAAGTTTCCGTATTGTTGCAGACGTATTTCCGCCCATGCGCTGGCAGTATAGCTACGAGCAGCGGCCAGCCAGTGGCGCGCAATGATCGCCATGCCACTAAATGCCAAATCAGTTAATAGCACTAGCTCGCTTGCCACAGGCGCTTGGATTATCGATACAAAAGCACTAGATGGCCCTTGTCGCAAAGGGGATTTAAGGCACTCAGCACTACCACAGGCCGTATTCAGGGGGCGCTTGTTGCCTTAGAAGAAAACGGGATTTTACCGAGAAAATTACCGCCAAAAGGCATCCAAATACGCCGCCACGCCGTAGCCCTATTATGGTGCATAACAACATAGCCACTAAGGGGTGCTCATGCGTATTACCACACCAAACCAGAATATGGGCTTTAGCGCGAAAGATATTTACGACAATCACTTCAGTTTGAAGAAGTTCAGGGGCAAACGGGTACTTTTGGCCTTTTTCAGGGATGCAGCCTGCCCTTTTTGCCACCTGCGGGTATACGAAATCACGCAGAATTATCACAAGTGGCAAAAGCAAAATCTTGAGGTGGTGGCGGTATTCAGCGATACCAAAGAACAGGTAAAGCGCTTTGTGACCCAACACCCACGCCCGTTCACTATTCTTGCCGATCCGAACCTGAAGCTTTACAACCACTTTGGCGTTGAAACCTCGGGCGCGGCGCTTTTGAAAGCCCTGCTATTTAAATTGCCACGCATCGTGAGGGGGTTTTTTCTGGGCGCAAAACCCAGCAATAACCCGCATGTCACCTTGGTGCCCGCAGATTTTCTGTTTAATGAGGCAGGTGTTCTGGAACATGCGTGGTATGGCAATAACACCAGTGACCATTTGCCGCTGGCAGATATTCAGCAATACGTAAACGAAGGCAGAAGCCGCATTTCACTCAGCGGCAAACCGGTTAGCGCCTGAGCCCGCAGGCTTTATTGTTTACAGAATTATGGGCGTGAGGTTTACACAGGTTGAGCTGATAAAATTGAGCGCACAATGGTTAGGCCTGTTGGCAAAGATTGAAGGCGCACGCTATGTAGGCGGGCCTCAGGCAAGGTAGAGCTCGGCTACAAAGGTTTTCCATTGGGCGATATCCGAATCTTCAGATTCATAAAGTGCAAGCCCCATCAGCCATTCCCCGCGCTCACCCTGCGGCCTTGCCCACTTGGTTTCAGCAACTAGCGAACAGCGCTTGGATGCAATAGCGGCGCCATTTTTTGGCAGCTGTACGCTGGCGCGCACTATTGCCCCTTGGGCCAGGGCTTTATCTGCAATAACCCGCAGCCCATTGGCTGATATATCAAAGCAGCGGCTGATTACAATCTCGGGCTCTTGATCCATGGGCGCCGGCAGCTCAATAAACACCGTCAGCGCCTTATCCAGCCTGAATTCCTGACGCTGTTCGTGGGTGGGCTGGCTACTCATAAGCTAACCCTCTGCGCTGTTGTGCGCGCATGTAAATGCGCACCGAATTTTGTAATGCCACATGTTCACCTCGGTATTCAATGATTTTGGCTAGACGCTGTCGCGCCTTAGGCCGCGAATGACTTTTACCAACTGGTCATCAAAATTATTGCCGTTGCGCACGATTGTCGCTTGGCCTGAATCCAGCAGATTGATTAAGCCCGTGCGGTCGAATTCGGCGAGCTTGCGGCCTAACTCATCAACAAAAATGTATTTGCCGGTTTTGGCAATTACAACAGAAAGTTTTGCCCGCTTGCCTGCATGCTCGCTGCCCTCGGCAAAGGTAAGCCAGGCACCTACTTGCATGGCATCTACCAGGCCCACGGCTTGCTCGTGTTTTTTATGCTTGGCCGCTGTTTCGGCCAGGGCCCGTGCCGTGGCACGGGCCTGTTGTTTTTTGGCCTTGGCCTCATCTAGTGCACGGGCTTCGGCCAAGGCCTTTTCGGCGGCGGCCTTGCGGGCAGCCTGCTGCTTTTGTGCCTCTGCTTGCTGGGCCGCCTTTTCTTTGGCTTGGGCCTCGCGCAGCTTCCTTTGTTGGGCACCGGCGTCTGCTGCACTTGCATTTAATGCATCAAGCAAAATTGTGACAGGCGCGGTGTGCACCAGGGGTTGCGCAATGCCCGTTGAAAGGCAGGCGGCAAAATCTTGCTTGGACTTTGCAAATAATTTCCGGCCGTTGCGATCTACAAAAATGAGCTGGTCAACACCCCCATCATTAACCACCAGCTGGCAACGCTGGGCGCTGGCATGCTCGCCATCAAAAATAAACCAGTCGCCGGGGCTCAAGCCATCAAGCTCGGCCAACAGCGCCTGGGTAACGCGCGCCGCACTGGCAGGCAAGCCCAGGGTTTCAGCCAGCGGCGCCAGTTTTTCGCACTCGATATCGTCTTTTCTAATGGCCTGCATCAAGCAGTGGCTCAATTCATTCACCCAGCTTTCATAGGCAGTGGCATCTACCATGGGCAGCGCCAGGCTTTGCTCCAGCTCCTCCAGCAAGGGGGGAATGGTTTGGTACAGCAGTTGGTCGCCCACGGTCATGCCTGCGCCGGAAAAACAGCGCCCCAACACAGGCAGCAACCGCTCCCACATCTGCCAGAAGGGCTGTTGGGTATAGACGGCCTGTGTGAGGGCCAAGTGCTGCAGCTCGCCTTTGAGGGTGGTGTTCAAGTGGGGGATAAGCTGAACGGGCATCGGGCGGTGCGCCAGATGGCGATCAAGCAACTCAACCACCCGCGCCTCGGCAGTTTGAATACGCAGGTTACTGAGTTCATTTTCACGCAGCCGCTCGGCCGCAAGTGTTGCGCGCTGGCGGCTCTTTTCAGCCACCTTCAGCGCCTCTTGCACAGCCTTACCCAGCTCATCGTCTTTGGGGGAGCGTTTTGCAGTCAGGGCTGCCAGGGCTTGGGCTGAGGTGAAGAAGTCGCGGCTGGCTTTATCTTCCGCCGGGTGCCACAGGCAGGCCTCGGTATGTAGCCATTGCGCCAGCTGCCGTAGCGCGTGATCTGGGCTTACAAAAAAACGCAGGTCGCCTGCTGCACACTTGGCCAGCTGCACTGCCTGTGGTTGCCACACAGCGGCCAACTCAGGGTGTAATTGCGCGGGGGCAAACAGGGCGCCTGCCAGGCTTGCCATTAGCGCCGTGCGGTAGGCCTCGGGGGTTTGGTTGGCGCTTTCAGCGGCCAACATAAACAGACGCTTGATGGGTTCAACCTGCCCACTGGTTAACAACTTGGTTGAAAGCCCTGCCATTGATACACACCCGAATACGTGATTGAGTAACCACTATAGTTAATGGGCGCCGCCAGTGCTGGCAATCCACCGGGGGCCTGCTCCCGTAGTTAAGCCACAAGCGGCACCACAGCAGGAGGATTTATGAGCAACACCAGTAATACCCTGGAGCACGAGTGTAACGAAGGCCCGGGCCGCGGCGCCGTGGTGCGCACCCTCAACGCCAAAGGGAAAGATTTGGGCGGGTTCAGCGTGCGCCGGCTGCTACCCAGTGCACGTCAGAAATCCGTGGGGCCCTGGGTATTTTTTGATCACATGGGCCCGGCCGAGTTTGCCCCCGGTGATGGCGTGAATGTGCGCCCGCACCCGCACATCAACTTGGCCACTGTTACCTATTTATTTAGTGGCGAAATTTTGCACCGCGATTCCGTAGGCAGTGTGCAGCCCATACAACCGGGCGACATTAACTTGATGGTGGCCGGCAGCGGCATTGTGCACTCAGAGCGCGAACGGCCGGAAGTGCGCAACCAAACGCACGAGCTACACGGGCTTCAGCTTTGGCTGGCGCTGCCAGAGGCCGATGAAGAAACAGCGCCTGCGTTTTACCACTACCCGGCCGCAGATCTGCCCAGCCTTGAGCTTGACGGCGTGCGCCTGCGGGTGATGATTGGCGAGGCCTACGGCCAGCGTTCGCCGGTAAAAACCTTCGCACAAACCCTCTACATTGAGGCCACCCTTAAGCAAGGCCAAAGCCTGAACTTGCCAGAAGCCCCGGAGCGCGCGGTATATATGGTGGCCGGTGAAGCCTGCATAGGTGCCACCACGCTGGGCGAGCAACAAATGGCAATTTTGCAACCCGGCGCCAACGCCCGGCTTAAGGCCACGACCGACTGCCGCATTGCGCTGGTGGGCGGAGAATCCGTGGGGCCACGCTATATTGATTGGAACTTTGTATCCAGCAGTAAAAACCGCATTACCCAAGCGAAAGCCGATTGGGTGGCCGGTAATTTTGCCAAGGTGCCCGGCGATGAGATTGAATTCATTCCCTTGCCGGAGTAACGGGCGGGGGGTTGCTAGTCGTCGCGGGTAAGCACTTCCAACAGCTCGATCTCAAAAGTGAGGTCGCTGTTGGCGGGGATTTTCTCGCCCATGCGGCGCTCGCCATAGGCCAGATGCGCTGGCACCTGCAGCTTGCGCTTGCCGCCTACACGCATTCCCATTAGCCCTTGGTCCCACCCGGCAATCACCCGGCGGGTGCCAATCACACATTGAAAGGGCGCACCGCGGTTGTAAGAGGCATCAAACTCGCGGCCATCGGCGCTCAACCAACCGCGGTAGTGCACGCTGATCAGCGCGCCTTTTACCACCTCTTTACCCTGGCCCAGTACCAGATCTTCAATGATTAACTCGCTCATAGGTGTTCCGTTTGCTGGCCGCAGGCCCCTGCCTGCAGCGTTTGTTTGGGCGCAATGGTAACCGAAACGGCCGAATCCGGGGCAGATTACCGCCGGCACCACTCACCGATACGCCACCGCCATTAGCCGAATAGCGGCCTGTGTGCCTGCCGGGCTCAATTACTATGAGGCTGTCTATTACTTAATTAAGGATTTTCACATGTCACAGGCCCAAGAAAACCCCACCTGGAACAACCTGACCAACCAAGATACCTGGTTTAGGCTCATCTACATGCTGATCTATGGCATTATGCTGCACTTTGCCGGTGTGGCGATGTGGATACTTTGCGGCGTTCAATTTATATTTACGCTGATTTTCGGCGAAGACAATAAAAACGTCCGGGATATGTGTGCCACCTTGCGCAATTACATACATGAAGCCTTGGCGTTTGTAAGCTACAACAGTGAACACAAGCCATTTCCCTTCAATGGCCAAAATGCAGCTACAAGCCAGGCCGCAGATACGCAGGCAAACCACACGGCCGAGCGCTCGGGCAGTGAAGTGATTGACGCCGAAGCCGTTAAAGAAACCACGGCTGAACCCGAGACACACACTAATGCGCCAAGGTCAGAATCTTCAGAGGCGGCTTCCTCCAAAGAGGCACCCAAGCCCGATGCGGATTTTGACAATACCGATAAAAAGCCGGAATAAAACGTTAAACGATCACGCCAGCGGGAATTGATCATGAGTAAACATAATGGAAACCTGTCGCCACGCACCTTGTTCGGATTGGGACTGGTCGCCTTTGCCGTGCTGTTATTTCTGAACAACATCGGCATACCCTTTTTGGGCATAGCACTTAGCAACTGGCCCATTCTTATGATCATTGCCGGTGCCATTATGTTGTACAACCGCAAGCACGTGAGTGTAGAAGGCCGCATGAAAGCCTACCTGCCCCACGCGCTTATCGGCTTTGGCATTTTGTTTCAGCTGTCGCGCATGCACATTTTGAACTTCAGCGTGGGCGCCATCATTATTCCCCTGGTGTTGCTGGTTGTAGGTATTAACCTGCTGCGCCCAAACCGCGAGCGCCACAAAACACAGGCCGATGCCCAAGGCAACATCATTGATGGTGAAGCCATAGCCGATGCCGATTTTGATGACGAAGGCCAACAGCAAAGCAACCCAAACGACACAACCATAGATGTATTCACCATCTTGGGTGGCGGCAATTTTTCTACCCGGTCTAAAAAACTGAGCGGCGGCAGCATCATTGCAATACTGGGTGGTGCCGAGGTGGATATTCGTGAAGCCGATGCGCAAAAGCAAACCATAGAGCTGGACGTGCTGGCATTTATGGGCGGCGCAGAAATAAAAGTGCCCGCGCACTTTAACGTTACCGTAAAAGTACTGCCTTTATTAGGCGGCGTAACCAACAAAACCACCTGCCTTGCCGATAAAATGGGCGTACCGCAAAAACACCTTGTGATTACCGGCGTTGCTCTGTTGGGCGGCCTGGAAATCACCAACTAAGGGCGCAGGATGCACCCCCTATTTAATTCAAACCGCAGCCTGCTCACCCTGATTTTTACCTGGGTGGTGCTTTGCTGCCTGATAGCACTGCTGCTTTGGGAGCTCACCGACGATGCCCCACTAGAGGCACGTGGCCTGCTCATCAGCCTGTACGCGCTGCCTTTGTATTTGTTGTTGCTGTTTTTTTGCTCGGCTAATTACTACCTGTGCATGCGCTTGCCTGCCAACCAGTATGCGCTCAATTGGCTGTTTATTGCCCATGCCAGTGCGGCCCTGCTCACCGTTGGCCTGTGGTTAATGCTGGGCCAGGCCTGGAGCCAGCTCTTGGAAAACACAGGCTTAACGGGCGCGCGCACTCTGCATGAGGAAACCCTTTGGATCAACGGCCTGTTGGGGCTGGTGCTCTATTGCGCGTGGGTGCTGGTGCACTACACCTACCTGATTGCCAAGGGCGACGAAGCCAACAACGCCCAGGCGCTGGCCCAAAAACTGTTAATCAGTGATATAGAGCTGCAGGCTGTAAAGGCCACCGTACACCCGCATTTCATGTACAACAGCCTGAATATGCTGGCTAACCTTTCTGTGGCGGCACCTGAAAAAATACACGACATCTGCGTGCAGATGTCTGAATTTTTGCGCTACAGCGTGAACTATGCCAAGAAAGACACTGTCACCATTCACGAAGAACTCACCCACATTGAAAACTATTTAGCCATTGAAAAAGAGCGCTTCGGAAAAAACTTGGCGGTCACCATTGATGTAGACCCGGCCTGCCTATACCGCCCGGCCATGCCACTACTGTTATTTCCGCTGGTAGAAAACTGCATCAAGCACGGCATCCAATCACAATTGGCGCCGGGGTACATTTCGCTTGTGATGAAACCTCTGGGCGAGCATATGGAGATTCAGGTTGAAAACAGCTTTGACCCAGAAGGGCAAAAAGCCGAGAGCACCAATCATGGCCTTGCGTCACTTAAAAAGCGCATGGGCGGCCACTATGGGGCCGGCGCCACGCTGAACATTGCCAAATCGGCCAACACCTTTAAAGTCACGCTAAAGCTGCCTCACCTTACACAACCCTCCACCTTGAAACTGGGAGTAGATTCATGAGCGATACCATTAACGCCATTGTGGTAGATGATGAAGGCCACGCCCGCCAGACACTCATCACGCTTTTGAAAGCCCACCCGGAAATCAACCTGGTAGCGGAATGTGAAAACGGCATGAGCGCGGTTAAAACCGTGAACGATTTACAGCCTCACCTGATGTTTCTAGACATTCAAATGCCAAAGCTCAATGGCCTGGAAGTGCTGGAACTGCTGGGCGATACCGCGCCGCTAACGGTGTTTGTTACCGCCCACAACGATTACGCCATTCAGGCCTTTGAAAAAAACGCCGTTGATTACCTGCTAAAACCCGTAAGCAAAGCGCGCCTTGCCCAAAGTGTTGAACGCATTCAACAGCGCCTTACCCGTGAACAGCCCACCCATTACCGCCAGCAACAACAAACCGCCGCCCAACAGCTCAACCAACCCAGCGGGCCCATTCAGCGTATTTTGGTGCGCGATAAAGGCGATGTGCATGTAATTCCCGTGGCGGATATCAGCGCCATTGAAGCGGCAGACGATTATGTAGTCATTCACGCAGGTGGCCAATCACACATCAAGCAAGAGCGGCTGTCGCGGCTGGAAGCCCAGCTGGACGCACAGCAGTTTTGCCGTATTCACCGCTCTACCCTGATTAATCTGGATTACCTGCAGGGCATAGAAACAGAGGCGAAAGAAACCCGCTTTGCCAACCTGAAACTGGCCGACGGCAGCAGCAAGCAATACGCCATTAGCCGCAGTGGTTACAGCAAGCTTATTGAGCTGCTTTAACGCGCAGCCCTAAAAATGTAAAGACCTGCTAGCCTTTCGGCGCGTCAGCCACCCAGGGGTTGTCGGTGTGAAAGGTAGCGATATACAGCGCCTCTATTTTTGCTCTGGCCCACTCGGTGCGGCGTAAGAATTTGAGGCTGGATTTGTGCGAGGGGTTAGATTTAAAACAATTAACATCTATGCGCTGGGCCAAGCCTTCCCAACCATAGTGGGCTTGTAGCCGTTCCAGCATAGCCGCCAGGGTAACCCCGTGCAGCGGATTATTTTTTTGGCTCATTGCCCACCCCTGTCATTTAAATCTTTTAGCTGGAATTTTCTCTCGGAAGAATCTTAGCGCATCACTAAAAATATTTGGAGTGAATAAAAAAGGCGCCACGGCCAGGCGCCTTAATGAAACCCACAAATTACTAAGCCGGGCGCACCTTAAAAACACCCACCTCCACAGACACCACAACCACCCGTGTGCCTTTGGCAACGGCATCGACACCGGGTACCAGTTCCACCCGCCATTGAATACCTGAAAACTGCAACTGGCCCGGCGCGCCTGGAGCAAGATCTTGCTCAACCACAAATTCATGGCCTACCAAGTCGCTGCTGTTGTCTTTTTCGATGGGCTTATCGCCCTGCAAATTGCGCAGCGGCTGCCACAGTGCGAGTGCCGAAAGACCGGCGGCAATACCCGCGCTGGATATTCCGGCAATCCAGGTTTCTGGCAATACGCCAAAATACATAAGCGCACCGGTAATCAGCGCGCCAAGGCCTGCAAAAATAAACACGCCGGCGGCAAAACTTAACAGAATTTCCAGCACCAAAAGCGCAAAACCTGCCGCCAACCAGAATTCTGTTTGATGCTGATTAATGTACTCAACCATAATTGGCCTCCGTTCAGCCTGCAGACTTGTTGGTATTCAAGGTGCCAATAATGGTCATGGCTTCTGCTACCACGTTAGCTGCACTGCTGCGATCATCGGGCAACAGCACTACAGTTGAATCTTTGGCAATGGCGCGCTTGGCCTCAATGGCTTTGTCGGCCAAGTCCAGCTGAATGGCCTTTTGGCCCTCGGCAGTTGCCGCTACGCGCCCTACGGTATCCAGTGCGGTGGCTTTTGCATCTGCCACCGCAATGATCGCCTTGGCCTCACCTTCGGCGCGCAAAATTTGCTCTTCTTTATCGGCCTCGGCTGCCAGTACCTGCGCACGCTTATCGCCTTCGGCCACGTTAATGGCAGATTGGCGATGACCTTCAGATTCCAAAATAGTGGCGCGTTTTTCACGCTCGGCTTTCATCTGGCGCTCCATGGCCTCCAGAATGGTACGCGGCGGCTCAATATCCTTAATTTCGTAGCGCAACACCTGCACACCCCAAGGCTCGGAGGCTACGTTAATGGAGTTAACAATATTGGTGTTCAGGCTTTCGCGTTCTTCAAAGGTTTTATCCAAATCGATTTTACCAATTTCGCTGCGCATCGTGGTTTGCGCCAATTGGGTTACGGCGTATACGTAGTTATCTACACCGTAAGAAGCCTTGTATGGGTCCAGCACTTTCAGATACAGCACGCCATCCACAACCAGGGAAATGTTGTCTTTGGTAATCGCCGCCTGGCTTGGCACATCGTAGGCGTGCTCTTTCAGAGATTGGTCGTAAGACACCCGATCAAAAATAGGTACCAGCCAGTTTAAACCGGCCACCATGGTTTTATGGTAGCGGCCAAAGCGCTCAACCACATAGGCGTGGTTTTGCGGCACAAATTTAATGGCAGACTTAAGTACAAAGAAAACCAGTACGGCTAATCCTGTCCAAAAGTTAAAAATAATATTTAATAATTCTTCGCTCATGCTAACTCCTTGTTAAGTTACTCGCCCGGCATCCTTTCGGTTTTTTGTGTCGAATGATTGCGACACCGGAACAGGGCTTATCATACGGCAAATTTTTGCCGGCTGTGCAGATTTCGGGCCAGCCCCACCCAACGAGCGCCCCGCTCTGTTCAGCGGATTTAACTGCAGGCCCAATTGTCAGCGCAGGCCACCCTGTGCACAATAGGCCCGCGGCCCTTATAACAAAAAGGAAACAAGATGCACGCTCACATCCAGAAGATGACGGCCACCCTGTTGCTTTTATGGGCAGAGGCAACACTGGGGCAATCTTTTGATGAGTACCTGATTCCAACACCGGGGCCTTTGATTCAGCCACCAGTCACCGCCGATGTGATACCCGGGGCCGGAGATGAGCTGTTATTGTTCAGCCAGCAGGGCGAGCTGCGCTACCTGCACGTTTACCAGTGGCAGGCAACAGGCTTCAAGGCGCGCCACACAGTGGCGCTGCCAGCGCAATACTTTGCCTACGATATTTCCAGTGCCGAGGCAGGCGCCCAGCAAACCCTTTACCTGTTAGCAAGTCACGCCCTGGCACGGCTCGCATTGAATGAAGATACAGCCCAGGTGCAACACCTGGTGGAGGTAAACCACCTGATACGCGAGCCCAAGCCGCCGTTTATTTACCGCGATCGTTTTCTGGTGGCATTGCCGCCCGCACACCCGGTGGCCGCTTTTGTACCGGGCTTTAGCAGCGTGCAATTAGTTACAGGGCTCGCACAGGCCAAGCCGCGCATTCAGGCATTACCCATCACCGCCAATGTGGTGATGGATGACCGGGGTGCGCGCTACACGCCACCGGCCTTGTTTACAGCGCCCCTGGGTGCCAATACCCAGCAGTCTGTTATCTGGCCCGCGCCGGGCGCGCTGCGGGTATTTACCCCCGATGCCAGCCACACCTTCAGGCCCGCGCCCGCCGTTGCCATTGCGCCGGATATTCGCGGTATCGATTGGTGGTTCCAGCGCGATGAGCGCGGCGAGGGGCTTGATCAAAGCAATCTCACCTACCGCAAGCTCGAGCGCGTGCAAGACATCAACGGCGATGGCCGCCCGGATCTTGTGGTGCGCTTCACCCGCAGCCAAGGCGTGCTGGAGCGCGTAAACGATTACGAGATTTACCTAGGCCGCACCGGCGAAATCGCGCCGCTGTACTACAGCGAGCAGCCGGATTCCGTGGTGCGCGCCGATGGCACCCTAACAGACTTCGAGTTTGTGGATATTCAGGGCGATGAGCGCCCGGAAATATTGCTCTCGGGCTTTAACATTGGCCTGGGGCAGGTTATTGGCGCGCTACTTTCAGGCAGTATCGACCAGCAGGTGTACCTTTTCGCCCAGGATGCCCAGGGCAACTACGGTGAACAACCCGCTGTGCAAGAGCAAGTAACCCTGAAATTCAGCTTGAGCTCCGGGCGCTCTGGCAGTGCTGTTACCCTACTGGCAGACATCACAGGCGACGGTATTAAAGACCTGGTGCTCTCCAAGGGCGCAAAAACACTGGAGGTGTATACCGGCCTTGCCACGGGCGACCTCATGGCCAAAAAACCCGCAAAATTTAAAACGCTGCTGCCAGAAGATGGCAGCCAGCTGAACGCGGCAGATCTAAACGGTGACCAAAAAGCCGATTTGATTCTCAGTTTTGGCAAGCTCGACGCCCCGGAACAACTGAAAACCGTGAAAATTCTCATCACCCAATAGCCAGCTGGCGCCTAAATTCACATCAATGCGGGCGTCAATACCCACGGTGCCACGCTTTTCAGCTAGGCGTGCGAAATTGGCGGCAGCTCTGCTGCACTTGTCTAAACTGATTTAATCTCGGGTTTGGATATTAAGGCTGATTTTCAATGCCGGTACAACGCAGCACCGCCACCACTGCATGGCCTAACTACCTAGGCCTTACCGCAGCACTGAGCCTTCTTGGTTGGCTTGGTAACTATACGTCGCTGCCACTGCTGTTTGGTATCGATTTCATTTTCGGCTCTATTGCCAGCGTGCTGGCACTGGCACTTCTGGGCCCGGCCGCAGCCATTGCGGTGGCCGCCATCGCTTCCAGCTACACTTGGCTTTTGTGGAGCCACCCCTACGCCATCATCATTTTCACCGCCGAAATCGCCTTTCTAAGCCTGTGTTACAGGTACAGACCGAAAATGAACCTGGTATTCGCCGATGTGGCCTACTGGTTTGTTATTGGCATACCGCTGGTACTGCTGTTTTACCAATACTTCCTGAAGCTGGGCTTTGATCAGTCACTGTTTATTGGCACCAAGCAGGCCATGAACGGCATTTTTAACTTGCTCTGTGCCAACCTGCTGATTTTGTTTGCCAGAAGCCGTGGCCTGGCACTGCTGGAAAACTCGAACTTCTGCCCTATTACTATTCGCAACCTCACCTTTAACCTGGTGCTGGGTATCGTCTTGCTAGTGGGAGCCCTGCCCGTTGTCATCAATCAGCACCAAACGGGCAAGCTGCTTGAGCGCGAGATTGGCGACGAACTGGCTATTGTAGGCAATCTGATTGCAGGGGATGCTCAACACGCCCCCACGGGCGAAGACATTCAGGCACGCCTTGCCAACCTGCCAATTACTGGCGCGCTGTTTGTTGAAGCGATGCGTGAAGATCAGTACTTTAGCCGTGGTGACGTACCGCCCTTGGCCCACTTTGAAGCGGTAGCACTCAAACACAAACAACAACTGACACTCTATAAAGACACCCGCCAGAAATCTGCCATACAACGCTGGAACAAGGGCGTGTACGTGTATCAAACACAGGCGGGCGGCTGGAAAATAAATGTTGGTAAATCCGCAAGTACACTGGTTACCAAATTGCAAAGCGCAAAGCAGGATGCCTTTGTATTGCTCAATGTATTGCTGGCGCTGGCTATTTTGCTTTCCCAAATTCTGGGCCGCATTGTAGAGGCCCCACTGTTACAGTTGCGCCAGCTCACCCATCGCATTGGCGCCGAAGATGCCACTCTGGAAGCAGAATCTACCCCCAGCCAAATTAAAGAATTCAAATTGTTATTTGAAGCTTTCAGCGACATGGCAAGCCGGCTGGATCAAAGCGTACGCAAATTACAGGAAGCCAACGACACCCTTGAGCTACGCGTAGAAAGACGCACAAGAGACATACAACGGCTCTCTATGGTGGCCAGCACTACCACCAATGGCGTCACTATTCTCGACAATCAACACAATATCGTGTGGAGCAACCGGGCCTTCCATAAAATTTTGTTGGAAGATAACCAAACGGTTGAAGGCGCTGATTTTGCATCACTGCTGCGCATTAGAAATACCGAAGCCGAAGCGGAGTTTCTACAAAACGTGCAGCACAAAAGGCGTTTCACCCAGGCCCTGGAAGTACTTAACGCCCAGCACGAAAAAGTATGGCTGGCCGTTGAATGGATTACCACCAACCAGCAGGAGCATGGGCACGACGGCTATATTGCCTTGATTACAGACATCACCACCGAGCGCCAGGCAGCCGACGAATTGGCACGCTACGCGGCGCGCCTGGAAGACATCAACCAAGAGCAAGATAAAGCCCGCCAGTCTGCTGAAAATGCCGCACGCGTTAAGTCAGAGTTTTTGGCCAGCATGAGCCATGAGATTCGCACGCCGCTCAACGGCGTGGTGGGTATGCTGGGCCTGTTACAAAGAGGCGAGCAATCTGAACAACAAGCGCACTACACCCAGCTTGCGCTGAGAAGTGCAGAATCGCTCTTGGGCATCATCAATGAAATTCTGGATTTCTCAAAAATTGAATCTGGCCAACTGGCACTTGAACACCTGGATTTTGATTTGGTAAAGCTGTTGGCTGAGTTTGCCGCCAGCAGCTCGCTGCGCGCACAGGAGAAAGGCATTGCGTTCTACCTGGATGCCACAGCACTTGAATACACCCTCATCAATAGCGACCCAAGCAGAATTTTGCAAATTCTGAACAACCTCATCGGCAACGCCATAAAATTTACCGAACAAGGCCACGTGCAGCTGGATGTGCGCCTGGTAAGCAATGGCACGGGCAAATACCAGCTTGAATGCGCGGTAACTGATACCGGCATTGGCATTGAGCAGAGTGTACTACCCAATCTGTTCAATGCCTTTACCCAGGCCGATGCCTCTACCACGCGCAAATACGGCGGCACGGGTTTGGGGCTTGCCATTACCAAGCAACTCTGCGAGCTTTTGGGTGGTTCACTCACTGTCACAAGCAAGCCAGGCCAGGGCTCATGCTTTACCGCCTGCATTCCTATTGAGATGCCCGATAACAACCAGCGCGCTGCAGATGCCTGGCCCGAACTTGAGGGCCAAAGGCTGGTGATTGTTGACAGCAATGCCCATCAGCGGGCGCTCACCGAGCGCTACCTGCAGCACACCGGCGCCACCATTGCCGCAGCCGAAGAATTTCCCGAATCCTTTTCGCCTGAACCCCAGTGGCTGATATTGTGCCCGGAATCCATTACCGCCCTGGAGGCACAACACGCTGATGGCAAGCTGCGGCAATGCCGCGCACTGGTGCTGTGCTCACACGCAACGCGCGCTGATTTAGTGAGCCTTGGCCACTGGCAAAACGTGCTGCATTTATCTACCCCGCTCACGGGGCTTTCTGGAAAAGAACTCACCCCGGAAAACGTCAGTGCCCATGATAAAACAGACAACCTCGACAAGCCCTACCAATACGTGGGCAGGCTACTGTTGGTGGAAGACAACCACGTAAACCAGGAACTTGCCCGCACCCTGCTTGAAGACATGGGCTACCACGTGAGCATGGCCGGTAACGGCGCTGAAGCGCTGGATCACCTCATGGAAACACCCCGCCAGGATGCCTTCGATCTGGTGCTGATGGATTGCCAAATGCCTGAAATGGATGGCTACACCGCAACGCGGCTTATTCGTAACGGCAAGGCGGGCAGCCTCAATGCGGACATCCCCATCATTGCCATGACAGCCAATGCCATGAAGGGCGATCGCGAGCAATGCATCGCCGCCGGCATGAACGACTACATTTCCAAGCCGCTGGATTTTGATGTGGTTGAGCAGGTACTCAGCACTTGGATGGCCAACAGCCAACGCTACAAGCGGCGCATGCCAGAGCTGGTAAAAGGCAATGAGATTGCCCAAGGGGAAGCCAACCTGGCCACTGGCACACAACCGCTCAATGATGCGGCCGAAAATAGGCCAGTAGAAAAACCGGATGCATCATCAGCCAAGGAAGATACGGTACAAGGTGCGCCCGTATGGGATAAAGCCGAAGCACTCAAACGCGTGCGCCAGCGCGAAGACAGGCTGGTGTCGCTGGTAGAATTGTTTGTGCGCGACATGCCGGCACGCTATGAAAAAATGGAAGCCCAAATGCAAGACAACAACCTTGAAAGCATTCAGCATCTGGCCCATGAAATAAAAGGCGTGGCGGGTAATATAAGTACTAAATCGCTGTACAACACCGCCCGCAATCTGGAAACTGCTTGTAAAGAGCAGCGCGATGTAAAAGCACATGTTGATTTATTAAAAACAGAAATGGCTGCGGCTCAATCTACGCTTGAAACTTACCTTGCCGAGCAACGCCAACAAGCCTGACCACCCGCCAATCGGGCATTAAAACTTTGGCCACGCTACACTAACCCACTACGCAATTGCGGCCGGCGGCTTTTGCCCCATACAGGTTTTTATCGGCAAGACTTAACAATGAATCGGCGGTCATCTGAGGGAGAATTTCGGCCAGGCCAATGCTTACGGTGACAGGCTCTGACAAATCATCAAAGGCCACCTGACCCAGCCCCTCTCTGATTTCATCAGCCCGATTCCAGGCGCGCTGGAGGTTTAACCCCGGCAGCAACAGTAAAAATTCCTCTCCGCCCCAGCGCACCACTACGTCTTCATCGCGGGTAACCGTTACCAGATACTCGGCGAAACTGCTCAACACCTGATCGCCGGCCTCGTGGCCGTACTGGTCATTTATTTTTTTGAAGTGATCAATGTCAGCCAGCAATAAGGTGCCGCCTTCAAAAGAGCGATCAAAGAAACCCCTGCGAATGCAGCTTTCACTCACAAACCGGCGATTAGGCAGCCGTGTTAGCGCATCGGTTACAGATGCCCGCTGCACAGATTCGTGCAGTGCGCGCACCCTGCCACGGGAGTTCACATACACAAACTCGCAGCCCAAGCAGGCCACCAATAAACTAAACAGCGATGCTAGAAAACGGATTTTTATTTCCGGCGCATAAGACGCCTGCAACAAGGGCGTATTGGGCCAATACAAAATTACTACACAGGCAAGCAAGGTAAATAGCGATAAATACAAGCCTGCACGAAAGCCTGTAATAAACACCACAATGGCAGCCATGGGGTAAACCCACAAAAGGCCAGAATCACTTACTCCGCCCGTGGCCACCAGCACAAGGTTGAGCAGCGTCACGCAACTTGCAAGAATGAAGGCGCTGGCATTGTAATTGCGTTGCACATGCAACCACACCATATTCAACACACACACCACTGCCACACCAATCAGTAACAGGGCAAGCTGCATAAGGCCCTGAGACAAGCTCAGTAAACCAAAAGCGAACAGCATGGCAACACCCACGAAACTCAGCAGCTGGAACAGCTGAATACGGCGGTTAGATTCAAGCTCTGTTAGCTCCAGGCCCGGTTTATTGCGGCCTGCGGTTCGCCCCATGCCCTGCATAAGCACTCCCACAATTGCTGAATGCAGTGTAGCAGCAGTTGGTGGGCCTATAGCTCCGCGGCTCAAGCGGCAATGCGCTAGGCAGGCAACAGCGAGGCCAGCTTCCATAGGCTTAAGCCCGTAACAAAAATCACCACCAGGCCGCCCAACAGATTTGCCAGCCAACCGTTAGCGTGACTGCCCAGAAGTGCGCGCTGGTTCATCACGTACAACAGGAATATGGCCACTATGGGCAACAAAAAACCGTTAAAGGCCTGAGCAAATACGATGGCCACCAAAGGCTTGGTACCGAGCGCGGCAAACACCGTGCCCACCAACACCACCCCCAGGCTCACCCAGCGCTGGGCGCCAATAGCAGCGGCGCCTTGTAAACCCAGCGCACCTGATACCGCAAACCCTGCAGCCATAGGTGCGGCAATTGCGCTGGTGAGGCCCGCAGCAAACAAACCCAGGCCATAGCACCAGCGGGCGCCCTCACCCAGCAGGGGCTCCAGTTGTTGGGCCATAGTGGCTGGCGAGAACGGGTGCCCGGTTTGAAAAAAAGCCACAGCTGCAGTGGATAAAATCGCGAGCGTAATCAGGCCACCCAATGAAATAGACAGGCCTGTGTCCCAACGCGCCTGGGTTAAGGCCTGGGGCAGCGGCGTGTGGGCCGGCCATTTATTGGCAACACTCGATGCGTGTAAAAAAAGGTTGTAGGGCACAACGGTTGTACCGATAAGCGCGATGGCGAGCATGGCACTGCCATCTGGCAGCTGCGGGCGCAAAATACCGGCGGCCATACTTGCCCAATCGGGCTGAACCATTGCCAAGGTCACCACAAAAACCGTGCTCATCAACACCACTAAAGTCACCAACACCCGCTCAAGCAGCCGATAACGATGCGTCCACAACAACAGCGCCGCCAAAGTGCCAATCAAAAGCGCCCATAGCACCGGCCCGCCGGGCACCAAGGCGCTGATGCCGAGGGTGGCGCCCATGATGTTGCCGGCTTCGTAAGCCGCATTACCCAACCCAATGGCGGCCACCACTAGCACCAGCGCCGGTTTGATTAACCACGCAGGGCGCAGATGCGCACGCAATGCCTCGGCCAGGCCTTGGCGCGTCACCAAACCTAACCGCGCAGCCATTTCCTGCAGCACCCAGGTGGCGGCGATGGAAAAAACAAGCGCCCACAGCAGTGCAAAACCAAAGCTCGCACCGGCTTGGCTCGCCGTGGCCAGGGTGCCCGGCCCAATGAACGCCGCAGCAACCAACAGGCCGGGGCCCAAGGTGATTTTTTTCATACACGCCTCTGCACTATTATTTTTCTGTTTTCGTTATTTAAATGGGCTGCCCCAAAAACACTCCCGCTAGTTTAAGTGACGTTTGGTTTTGTGGGTGGCCACGGCCTGCAGTGGGTCATCAGGCCAAGGGTGTTTCGGGTAGCGGCCTTTCATTTCTTTTTTTACTTCTACATAGGCGCCGGCCCAGAATGCGCCCAAATCTTGTGTAACCTGCAAGGCCCTGCCAGCGGGTGATAGCAAGTGCACCGTAACCGGCATTTGCCCGTTTAGTATGCGTGGCGTTTCGGTGCAGCCGAACATCGCCTGCAGTTTCACCGCCAGTACCGGTGGCTCTGCGGTGTAATCCAATGCAATGCTTTGCCCCGAAGGTACATCAATGTGCGTAGGCGCCAAACGGTTTAGCGCCTGTTGCTGCGGCCAATCCAACAGGCTCTGCAACATGCTTTGAAGATCAAGTTTTTTAAAGTCGCTCAAGTTTTTAACATCGGCAAGATAGGGTGCCAGCCAATGCTCAAGTGTTTCACCAAGGCCTGCATCACTCATATCTGGCCAGCCTGGCTCTGTGCCCGCCACGAGCTTTACGCGTGCGCGCAATTGTTTGGCAGGCGCCGTCCAGTCGAGCAGCCCCAACCCACGGTTGCGCACTAACGCCAACAGCGCATCAATTTTTTCTTGGCCCTGGGGCACGGCCAGGATTTGGGTTTTTAATATAAGCGCACCAATGCGCGCGTTGCGCTCGCCCACAAAGCGCTCGCGGGAGTCATCCCACCCCATGGTGATATCGGATTTCACGCAGTGGGCCAAGGGGCCATCAAACAATGCAGGGTTAAGGCTTGCGGCCATGAAGATGGTATCTTGCTGGCGATTTGCAGCGCCACCAATGGCTGCAACCGCAAGCCAGGGCGATTGCCGTAAGCGATCTGATTCAAACAGCTGGCCTGCCCGCCCGTTGGCCAAACGGTAGTGCAAACCATTGGCCGACCGGCTTTGCGCAAGACGATCGGGAAAGGCCTGCGCCAATAAAAAGCCCGGTGCATCCGCCTCGGGTATGGTAGCGGTTGGCTGCACTTGGGGTAATTTTGCTTTGACGGTTTGTAAAAATTGTTGAGCCAAATTGGCGAGCCGCCCGGGCCGCTCGCACAGGTTTAGCCGCAACTGGATATCCGCAGACTGGGCCCGGCCCAAGGGGTCGCGCTCACTTAACACTGCGGCCATTTTTGCCGCCAGTGGCAACAACCGGTAGTTGTTGGCGCGAGCCATCATGTGTGCAAGGCGCGGGTGCATGGGCAGCGCTGCCATAAGCTGGCCGTGCGCGGTAAGGCGCCACTGCTGCTGGTGTTTTTCTGCACCGCCAAGCTGGGCCAACAGCTCCAGTGCCGCAGCCCATGCACCCGCCGGAGGGCTCGTTAACCAACGCAGTTCCGAGGGCGAGCCCACCCCCCATTGCAGCAGCTGCAATGCCAATGGCGCGAGATCAGCCTGCTCTATTTCCGCACCGCTGTGGGCGGCCAGCGCCTGCTGTTGTGATTCGCTCCACAACCGATAACAACACCCGGGCCCAAGGCGCCCGGCGCGACCCGCGCGCTGGTCGCTCGAGGCGCGCGAGATGCGTTGGGTGTGCAGGCGGGTCATGCCGGTGTTCGGGTCGAACCTGGGTTCGCGGCAGAGGCCTGCATCCACCACCACCGAAATTCCTTCAATGGTTAAACTGGTTTCAGCGATATTGGTGGCCAGCACCACCTTGCGCTTGCCTGCAGGTGCGGGCTCTATGGCCTGGCGCTGCTCGCTTAAGCTTAAATCGCCATACAAGGGCGCCAATAAGGTGTTGGGGTTCAGGCGCTCGGCCAGGTTGCCTGCGAGCTTTTTAATTTCACCTGTGCCCGGTAAAAATACCAACAGGCTACCTGCATGATCTGCCAGGGCTTGTTCTATGGTGGCCTGGGTGCGGGCAACAACGTCCTGCTCACGCAACCAAGGCGCGCCATAGCGGATATCTACAGGAAAACTTTTGCCCGCGCTGCGAATTCTTGGGGCGTCATTTAGCAACTTCGCCACTTGCTGCCCGTCTAAGGTGGCAGACATCACCAGTAATTTCAGAGGCCCCGCCCGCAAATCGCCATACACTTCTCGCGCCTGCAGTGCCAAGGCAAGGCCTAAGTCTGCATCCAGGCTGCGCTCGTGAAACTCATCAAAAATCACAATGCCCACACCCTCAAGGGCGGGGTCGTCTTGCAGCATGCGGGTTAAAATACCCTCGGTTACTACTTCAATTCGGGTGCTGGCAGACACCTTGGATTCAAGCCGCACCCTGTAGCCTACGCGTGCACCCAAGGGTTCGCCCAATACATCGGCCATGCGTGCAGCGGCCGCGCGCGCGGCAATGCGCCGGGGCTCCAGCATGAGTATTTTTTGAGTGCCAAGCCAGGGGGCATCAAGCAAGGCCAGAGGCACACCCGTGGTTTTGCCCGCACCCGGGGGCGCTTCCAATACACATTCATGGCGTGCGTTTAGGGCAGCCTTGAGCTCGGGCAATACAGCATTAATGGGTAAATCAGACATGGGGCACTGGTTGGCTAAACTGGCCGCCAGTGTACCGGAATTAAAAAGGGGCGCCAAAGCGCCCCGTTAAACAGCACAAAGTACCTGGATTGAAACCCTGATTGAAATCCTAGTTGGCATACCACATGCGTGCGGAGCGCCCGGGAATACGCACCCACTTCACAGAACTGTCTATGGAGAAGGTTTCGCCACTGAGTGCATCGCGGTAGTTGCGGTACCAGTAGTAGTTGCCATCGGTATTGAGCTTGATCCAACGCTCTTCACCGCATTTGTTTAAGCCCACCAAGCCTTCTTTGCCCCGGCGGAAGGCCAGCACACATTGATCGGCCCATACACCGGCCTGGCCCTGGCCGCGCACGCGGTTGTGGAAGAACACCATGGATTTGATGTCGCCTTGCTTGTAGTCATCTACCCAGCGATTGTTATCGGTGCCGGTTTTATCACTGAACACCATAGGCGCGCCGTCTTTACGGCCCAGCACATAGGCGTAAGCAAGATGTTCATCTGTGTGATTCATGATGAGGTAGCGAAAGCCGTCGTTGGTGGGTATGTCGTGGGTGATGGGCATGGTCACTGCCCGATGGCCGGGTAAGGCATCACCACTGCCCTGGGGGTTTTCCAATGACGACATCCAGCCGCTGGGCTTTAAGGCATTGCGCATGGCATTTAACAGCGGAAAGTCGTAGGCATCGTGATCAGTTTCATTGAGGTAGGGGCCCAAAAAGTTTTTGTAATCACTCGAGCCCGTGCCGCCACCG
The DNA here is from genome assembly GCF_024138675.1 of Simiduia sp. 21SJ11W-1. Taxonomy (NCBI): domain Bacteria; kingdom Pseudomonadati; phylum Pseudomonadota; class Gammaproteobacteria; order Cellvibrionales; family Cellvibrionaceae; genus Simiduia; species Simiduia sp. 21SJ11W-1. Next base: position 2,834,516 of record NZ_CP090959.1, read on the forward strand.
GTAATGACTTCACCAAAAACATGCATGCCGTTTTTGATGCTACTAGTGAACACCTGATTGATGTGCCAGTTGGTCATGTGCTTGGCGGCATCTACGCGGAAACCTTTCACGCCCAGGTTTTTTAAGGCCTGCAAATAGGCACGCTGCTGATCTACCACATAGCTGTTGGGGTTTAAATCCGGCAAGCCCTTATCCGGGTAGGCGCCGCACAAGCGCCAATTTTGCACTTGCCACACATTGTTGTAATCGCTAATGCATTTGGCTTCATGGAAATCCCACGAGCTGAAAAGGCCGTAGTCCAGATTGCCAAACAGTTTTTGGTTGTTCCAATAGCTGCGATTGTTGGCGTAGGTATTTAGCGTACTGTTGCCGGGGAAATCCGTGGCACCATTGCGTTCATTGGCCATGTGATTCAACACAATATCGGCGTATACCACCACGCCTTTCGCCTTGAGTGCATCAACCATGGCTTTAAAGGATTGCTTGTTGCCCAGGCAGTGGTCGATTACCCGCAAATCTTGCGGTTGGTAGCGCGACCACCAGGCACAGCCAGAGGACTTCAGCGGCGGCGCAACCAATACCGCTTTGTAGCCGATGTTGGCAATTTCATTGGCTTTGTTTTTGACATCGTTGTAGTGCCAGTTAAAGGCATGGAGGATCACATCGGCACTGGCAAGGCCCGGCAGTGAACCCGCAAGTGCCAAGGCACCCACACAAAGTACGCGCTTGATGCGCGAAGAGCTTTCATTGCATTTCATTATTATTCTCCTTTTACGAGTTGGGATAACCCGCGCCTGAGTAAAGGAGAAGCACCGGGGCGCGGCAATAGTTATGCATACGTATTCAAACCCTGCAGCCACCAGGCGTGAACAAGGCCAACCTAAAAACTGGCCACTTTTCAATCAATTAAGCCACTCTGAAAAACCTGTGACAAACTTCTCGAAAAACCAAACCGGGCCAGACCAAAAGCCATTGCCGCAGGCCAAAGGCACAAGCGCACCCCAAACTGGAACGGGCGTACAGCGCAATACCGCACGCCCGCGCCGCTAAAAAACACGGGCGCAAAATAAATAAACAAAGATTAATAAGGCAGGTTCGCGGATATTACCGGGCAGCTTTTGCCTGTGAGGGCAACCGGGCGGCAAAATAAGCCCGCAGAAAATCGTGCTGGTCCGGAAAACGCCAGGCGGATGCATCTGCCTGCAGGTTTGACGCCTTGCGTGGATATTTGTCTGAAAACGCAACCCAATGCAGGGCGCGCACCTCCATGTTGAAGGGCAGGTTTATGCCATCGCCCAGGGCTTGCGCCGGCGACAGCAAAGTGCATTGGTACAATTGAAACCCATTGGTGAAGGTGTGCTGCAATTGTTCAACCATGACGGCCATACCGGTTTCTTCATAGGTTTCGCGCGCGGCCGTGCAGCTGGGCGATTCACCCACGTTAAAACCGCCACCGGGAAACGCCAACGCACCTCCCCACTGCTCAACTACCAGTACCCGCCCCTGATGGACAATCAGGCAACCTGCATTGGCGGGTGGTAAAGCCACAGCACTTGGGGAATGGGCAGCACAGGGCCCGAGCGCGTGATCAGGGTTCGTGACCGCCGCGCTGTAGATAAACGCGCCAAGCACGGTAAAGCCCCCGGCAATCAAAAACCACTTAAGGCCATGGCCTCTGTGTTTATCAAACCTGCACCGCAAAATATATTTCGCACCCAAATGAACAGCCAAGCCTTGGCCACTGCTGTCCCATAGTTTAAGTTTCCATGGAAGGCAGACGTTGATACTACCTATATCTCAGAGTTTCTAAGCGATATCTGGACATGAAATCTGGGGCGCAGTTTGTGACACGACGTAAATGCCCTTCGGGACCGGCCTGCGAGCAAAGCTCTTGGCGTATGACGGCACGCAAAGCTGCGCTTTGCAAACGTTTGTCAAACCCATGTAGTCTCGACACCCGCCCTTCGGGGCCTGCTTGCAAACCTAGTTTGCAAGCGTTTAAGTGCCCGCAAAGCAATGCTTTGCCAGCGGGCGCTTAAACCCATGCGGGTGACGGTCACAAACTCCGCCCCATATTCCATGCCTGTAGATTTGTGGGACAGCAGTGAAGCCTTGGCTAGTTTTGTGGCATCAGCGGGTTACAGTTTTTAATCACCACCTTGCCCTCCAACAAATTGCCCTTGGAGTATTCGTAGAAATAACAGGTATTGGTGGCTGGATCATAATTTTCCACCCAGAGGTTGTCGTCTTTCCAGGTGGTGGCAATATGGCGCTGCCCCTTGGGAATGCTGATGGTCATCACACCGCCAAAGCGCTTAACAAAAACCTGTTCAAAGTGAAAATAATAAGCGCCCCAACCCACCAACATAATTGTGGCAGCCAACCCGAAGGCGAACTTCCAGGCGCCGCGCTGGCCCAGCAAATAGAGCACGCCACTGGCAGCTGCAATAAAAACAAACCAATAGATATAGGTAATCATGTGACGCTCCTGAAATTATCACTTGCAAAATTTGGGGTGAAGCAAGCCTACCATGCCTCGGCACAGGGCCTGCGCCCCAATCTGGCCATTATGCCAACAGCCACTACCGGCAGGCCCTGCATTCGGCGAGGCTACACCTGATATCGGCCAGTAACTATGGCCTGTAAATACGCCTATACACTAGCCGCGCACGCTCAACCACACCGGGAACTTAACCGTTTAAAGGGGGCGGCTGAATATGCCCGTCTTGCGCACCCAGCCATTCACGCAGCAACGCCAGCTGCGCCTCTGGCAGCACTACCGTAAACAGGCAATGCGCGCCGTATTCAACGGTTAACACTTCGCCGTGATGCAGGCTCAGGAAATGCCGCAGGGCTTGCTCTAAGGCGTAGCCACCCACAATGTGCAGCTGCGTTTTTGGCGTAACTTCTGCGAGTGGTAGTTGTGCCATGGCCAGTTGTGCCGCTTGGCTATAGGCGCGCACCAAGCCGCCGGCGCCTAACTTGATGCCACCAAAATAACGGATGACTATCAGCATGACATCTCCCACTTGCTTGTGGCCCAGCACATTCAATATGGGCTTACCTGCAGTACCACTGGGCTCACCGTCATCGGCGCAAGCTGCCAGGCTTGGCGAGTAAGGGTCACCTATAACATACGCCCAGCAGTGATGGCGCGCATCGGGGTAGTCGTGTTTGGCTTCGCCCAACTGCGCGAGCGCCTGTTCGCGGCTGGCCGCAACCGCTGCCCGCGCGATAAAGCGGCTTTTTTTAATTTCATACTCCACCTGCACCTGGCCGCTCGCCACTGTGTAGGCACCAGTCACAAAATCACCTGCATTAGTTTTTCATTACGTCTTTATTTGAATTCGCACGCAAATTGGCTTTCGCGCGGCAGCCAATCGGCCCACGCGCCCAGCCACTGACAATAGTTACCAGCTGATCAATGCGCGCGTTGGTTAACTGGCGATAATCAAAGTAAGGGCATACCAGCCAGGGCTTGCCGGGGTAAACAGCAAAATGCGCATCCAGCCATTGCAATTTACCCCCCAGGCCCAATGCCTGGGCCCAAGTTTTGCCGGCAATCAGCGTGACCGCTGTATCCGCAACCGGCGGCGCGCCGAACAAGAGCGCTTGGCGGCCACCGGCTTGCAGCAATTCACCATCGCGAAATGTTTGCCAGCTCGGGTAATCGCCGCCAATCCAGCCGGGCTCTGCGGTATTTAGTGCGTAAAGCAGTTTGGCATAGACGTTAAATAACTTGCGCCAATGATTACTGCTGTTGGCGGTAATATCCTGTAATTCGCCAGGCGCCAGTGGCGTTATTTGCGCCATGGTTTGGTAGCGCGCCTGGGGCGGGCAATTGGCAATGCTTACCCACATGCAGGCATCGGGTGTGCCCAAGCCTTTAGCCACCCTAGTGCGCCTTTCCCAAATTGCAAAACCACAGAATGTCACACAAAAACAACTTCACACACATATACAGCAACATCTAAACATTCACTCCAATGTATTGCACCATCAAGCGGGCTAACCCACTCACACTTTACCTGGCATACGCGCCTGAATCATAAAATTTCGAGGAGTAAGCGCAAAGTCGCAAAAAGCGTGCACGCGAACATCGGCACCAGCCTCTTGCAGAAAACACGCGCGATCCAGCACAAGCCATAACTCCAACGAACGCCGAAAACACTTTGCCACCAATTCCATGCGGCGCACCTTGGCCGCTCGCAATTGGCCGCGCTGCTCGTATTCTTCAAACGCGCGCGCCTTTCCTGCCAACTGTTTTTGTGCCAATGCCCAATCGATGAACTGTTTAAAATCACCGCTCAGCAGTAATTTTGGCACAGTGGGTAATGGCAGGTAGGCATCTACTCCGCGCAGGCTGCGTTGCAATTCATCGAACGCCATTCGCCAGTGCAACTCCCGGTCGCGCAGGCGGCGCTCGCGGGCACCGGCGGTGACTGTTTGCTGCATGGCCTGGCTTAAGTCTGCCCGGGTGAGCTGCAATGGGCTCTGGCGACCCTGGGCACTGAACGGCGTGTAGTGATCATCGCGCTGCAGGTGGAAACAACAGGGCGCCAGGTGCAAAGCGGCAGTGTTGCCGCGAGCAGCCCACAAGCGCAACAGGTGGCCGTGTAAATCGCCACAGGCGTGCAGTGCTACCAGTTGCGCTGCGGCCAAGGCATCGGTGCCCAGTTGCATCACATCGGCCTGCACAAAGTTTTGCGGCAAGCGCGCAGCTTGTGCCAGGGCCTGACCGCTTTCGCACAGCGCTCGCTGCCACTCAATGCTGGTTACTGAACTTGCGCCCCGGTGCGCCAACAGCCGCCCCAGATGCCCTTTACCGGCACACCACTCCACCACGCTGCCCCGCACCTGGCCCAGTGCACCGGCAAAGGCCTGGATTTGGGCCCATTTCCGGCCTGCAATACCCTGCCCCAAGCGTGCATTGGGCTCTGGGTTAAAAGGCACTACCTCGCCGTATTCGCGGCACAGGGCCAACAAGGGCGCGGCATCCACCCAAGGCGCCATCGCCTCGGCCAGCGCTGCGGGGTCGGCATCGAGGGCCCAGAGTTCTTCATCGCGCAATGTTGCAAGCCACTGGGTGAGTTGCGCGTTAGCCCAGGGGTAGTCGCAGTGGTGAAAAGGGCGAAACTGCCACCAGTGGCGATGCCCGTAGAGTGCGGAATCTAAAATTTGAAAATGCTGGGCAATCACTGGCGGGTCACAAAGGAGTATTCAGGCTTATGTTACCGCCAGTTGCAAAGATCACAAAGCCCGCCACAAAAAAACGGGCCAGCGGCCCGTGAATGTGCAAAAGGACATGTGCGATAAACGCCCAGCGTGCGCGTTACCCCCGGTGGCGGCCTATAACACCACCGGGGCACCCTCGGCTAATCGCGGTGCCATCCTGGCAGCAATGCTCCGTTTATGATCGCTATGCTGCGATTAGATTAAAAATACCTTACAAATCCCACTTAACGCCAAGGCTTAAGGTGCGATCGGCCACTTCTTCCAGAATACGGTTGCCGTCCTGGGTAATGGTGCGCTGCTCATTAAGCAAGTTGGTTAGCCTTAAACGCAGGCTGATGTTTTCGTAGGGGTAGAATGCGTAGTTCAGATCCAGAGAATTAAATGGATCTTCGTATGCATCATCTGCGCCGTCGCGCGCGGCAAACGCAATGCGTGAACCAAAGTAGTTATAGGCAAGTGTGGCACTGTGCATACCACTGGGCGCATCGTAACCAAACTGGATGTTGGCCACCTCACGGGAGTGGCCGGTCATGCGGCGCTCATTATTGGTTAGGCCTATGTCTTGATCGGTAATGGTAATTTCTGAATCACTCAGGGTCAGGTTGCCAGACACAAACAACCCTTCAAGGGCGTTATCCAGGCCCCAGAGCCACTCCATTTCCACGCCCATGAGTGAAGCTTTTTCGGCGTTCAAAAAGGTCAGCACCACATTGTCATCAGAGCCAGGCGCACGCACGGTTTCGATGGGGCTTTCAATGTCTTTGTAGAAGGCCGACAAGGTAAAACTGTTGCCGCTGTCAAAGAACCATTCAGCTCGGGCATCAAAATTTTGCAGATCTGAGGTCTCAAGGTAGGGATTGCCCACTACGCGGTAATCGGTTACCGGATCGATGTATTGCACAACTGCCACTTCACGTAAATCCGGGCGCACGGTGGTGCCACCGTAGCCCAACCGGAACTGGAACTGTTCGGCCCAAAAATTCTGCAGCATGTAGGTCATCGAAAGCGATGGATAACTCTTGGTTTCCGACACTACAATTTTTTCCAACTCCTCGTCGCTCACCCGCATCTGGTTCACAAAATCCAGCGTGTCGATGGGCAGCGCCACCTGCTTGAATGATTCACGACGCAGGCCTCCGGAGAAACGCCAAGTCAAATCCAGCGTTAAGTCGGCTTTACCGTACCAGGCATCCAACGTTTGCGCGGCCAAGTAAGACTCAGCCTCCGCCGAACCCAAAGAGGCGATAAAACCGTTGCTACGCTTGGTGAGTTCATCTTCACCAAATACTTCGCCCGGTGTACCGCCCAGTGCATCCATGCTGGCATTGGAGGTATCGATGTTCACCGATGTGCCGATATAGGTACGATCTTTACGCGAGCCATCAAAGCCACCACTTAACTCCAGATCATAGGTTTCCCATGTAAGAGGCAGACGAACATCCCAGCCGTAGCTCTCTACGTTGTCTTCCATATCGGTGAAGCGAAAGATGGCCGCCTTAGACAACTCCTGCACGCGCGTGGAGTAGACTTCACCCGTTGCAACGTCGATGGATTCAATACCTTCAACGGCCACTTCATTGGGCTTTTCAGTGGTGGCGCGGCTATCGCTGTAGTACCAGTTCAGCACCATTTCATCAGCCCAACGCAATGGCAGCTCGTATATTGATTCGTTAAACGCCGCTACAATGTTGTGCTCACCTTTGGCCTGCCAGGTGTGCAACTCACGTTGTTCGTAGCGCAGATCGTAGGTAACAAAGCGGTTACCACTGTCTTTTTCGGCCTGGGTACCTTCATTAAAACCACGGGTAATGCTGGCTTCATCTTCGGTATTGCGAATGAACAAGTAATTCACGTCAACTTTGTGATTCATGCCATGGTTTACACCTAGGCTGGTGTAACTATTGATGGACACTTCGTCGGTTGTGCTTATGGTGTTAGAGAAATTATTCTCTGGATTGCTGGCGCTGCGATTCACACGATCTTTATTTCGCGTTTTCTGATCGTAGGCACCCAGTGCGATAAAGCCAACATCCCAATCTTCCGACACGCCCCAGCGATAGCCCAAACCGCCTTTGATCTTTTGGTCTGCCCCGTTTTTCGAAGACTTGACATCAATATCGCGATTCAGCGATGACGCAATCTGGCGATTGATATCTTGCGCCTCATTTACAGTGTGAAAGCCACCGTCGTAGTTCAGGGTTTTCAGAATATTGGCTACTGAAATGTCGCCGCGGTATTCGTTAATGGCTTGGGAAATTTCACCCGGCAGCGCGCGGGTGCCGTCGTCTACACCCCAGCGATCATCACCACCACCGGCGTAGGTGAGCCCATCTTTACCAGTACTTTCTGAACTCCAACCGGTGCCGATAGACAGATTTACCAGCAGATCATCAGGCAATGCCCGGGTGCGGATGTCCACGTTACCGCCGCCAAAATTGGCGGGCATATCGGCGGAATATACCTTTTGTACTGCCAGTGACTGAATCACTTCGGCGGGAAAAATATCCAGCGGCAACACGTTGCGCTGCAAATCAGGCGACGGTACCAAGGCACCGTTCAACTGCGCAGACGAGTAGCGTTCACCCAAACCCCGCACGTAGATAAACTTATCATCCACCAGCGTCAGGCCGGGTACGCGCCTTAGCGCCGAGGCCACGTTAGGGTCGCCCACGCGCACAATCTGTTCACTGGAAATAATATCGGTAACCACATCGTATTCCAGGCGCTCTGCGATCACATCTTCGGCACTGCTGCGCTGGCGAGCGACTACCGTGACTTCTTCCAGGGGTTTGGCAATGCGAATGGTGGGCGCATCTGCCTCAACTGAATCGGCTTGAGCAAAACCGAAGGGGCTCACGCTGGCCATTACAGCCAGGGCCAGGGCGTTGCGCTGCCAGTGTTTTTTAGTGTTCATTGTTGCTGACCTTTGTCGTATCTTGATGCAGAAATGGGCCCGAACCTTGTTAGCCACACTGTTCGAGCCCATCGTCTAAACCGGTGGCAGTGGTGGGCAAGCCCACCTCTGCCATCAGCGAATTACTGCAGGCCCAGCGTCCAACCGGCCGTCCAGTCGTCATCGGCTACTACCGCACCGAAGTAAGTTGGCATTTCGAAGAAGTCATCATTCTTGCCATTGGATACGTCGGTAGTCATCACCGTGATGGCATTGCTGGAAGAATCCATCATCATGCCCTGGGTGTAGATGCCGTCTACCACAGCTGCACCGGCCGGGTTGCTTTCAACAAAGTTATTGGCCGACGCGTTGAAAAAGTTGGTGGTGTTGAAGCTGCTGCCGGCAGGTAAATCGTCAGAACCGGCATTCTTAACAGGCTCTGAGCAAGACAAAATGGTGGAATCAACAATCAGCTTGCCGTTTTCAGCATTCTGAACGGTGCCCGTGCTGTTGATCTCAAAGCACTCGTTGCCACCCGCAGGGGATACAACAATAGAGTTGTAGATTTCCGCCTCTGCTCCGTGGCGCAACAGGAAGCCTTCACTATCGCCGTGGGTGCCGTTGTCATTGCCTGAGGTTAAGCAGGTGATGTTGGATAAAATCGGGTGAGACATGGGCGCAATCAGCCAGTCTGCCGGGTTAGATGCATCGGCTGGGCGTTTGTCGGAGATGTTGTCGCCTTCAATACAGCGGTTGCCATTGTCTGATGCGTGCTTGATCAGCGCGTATTGGATTTTACCTACGTAGCCGTCTGAGAAGTCCAGCGAGTCGTCGCGCACGTTTACCAGTACCGCGTGGGATACGTTTACAGCACCACCGAAGAATTCAAAACCGTCATCAAAGGTGTTGTACACCTGCACGTGATCAACCACGGTGCCGGAACCTACGGCGTTAAAGGTAATGCCGTTAAGTTCGTCACCGGTCACTACGGCGAAGCCTGAGTGCTTTACTACCACATACTTGAGTGAGCCTGAGCTCTCTTCATTATTGTTGCCACCGTAGTAGGATTCCTGCCCCTCAGATTGCACAGCACAGGTGCCATTAGTGCGCTCATCATCAGTACAGTTGTTGGTAATGCCGTTTCCGTTAATCATGATGCCGCCCCACAGGCTTACCGCATTTTCAGCCGCTGTGTTGGTCACCAGGTCGGAATATCCGGAGAAGATAATGGGTGCGGCTGAGGTGCCGTTGGCGATGATGCGTGAGCCACGGGAAATGCGCACATAGTCGCTCGGGTTAGAGAAGGCCAGCTTGTTACCGGCAGCGATAGTTAGCGTTGGGCCATCGCCTTCTTGCGGCACGGGCACACCGGCTGCGATATCAGCCGGGGTTACGTCTTCGCCTACAAACAGGCTGCTTTCGAAAATGTGCACACCCGAGATAAACGGAATGGTGAGGTCCGCCACCAGTGGTTTGTTTACCCCAACGAAAGTGGAATCGTAAAAACAGTTATTGCCATCAAACGAGCCTATCAGTGTTTGGCCATCAACCGCGTAGCTGGCGCAAGGGTTGTTGTCGCCAGAACCACCACCGCTAACAACGCTGTTATCCACTGAATTATCGATATTGGTTGGCTGAACATTTACGTCGCCACCACCACAGGCCATAAGGGCGGCTGCCAGCGTATTGAGTGCAAGTATGTGCTTGAGTTTCATGGAATCGTCTCCTAACGATGATCATTTGTAGGTAGGTGAGAAGGCTCTTACGGCCGGTATGTGGCTCACTTGGGAAGGAGATACTAGCGTTCCAAAATGACAAAACTCAGTCACTTTTATGTCGGCTTTGCGACCATAAAATGGCATGCAGATGACAAAAATTTGACACTATTAAGAAAATTTACCTTAAGGCTTAAGGTAAACCGCCGATACAAATACTGCAGCCCGAGCGGCGAAAACGCCCCCGTATGCTAGGCTCAGAGCTATATTGGCTATTCATTTCACACCATCACAGCAGGAACTGCCGCGTTGACCCGAGCCCTCACCCTACCGCTGGTGTTATTGCTTGCCCTTTGCTGGGCACCACACGCCCTGCCAAACACAGAGGTAAGCCTGCAACTGCCCTGGGATCACGAATATCGCTACGCGGGCTATTACGCCGCTGAAGATGAGGGGTACTACAAAGATTACGGGCTGGGGGTCGAAATTCGCAGCGGTTTCACCCATACCGGTGAGCGACTAGACCCCATAACAGAGGTGCTCGCCGGGCGCGCCACCTTCGGCGTTGCGGGTATTGAATTGCTCTATCACCCAGAGGCCAGCCAGCAGCTGAGAATCCTGGCGCCCATATTCCAACAAACGGCCACCTCGCTGTTCAGCTTGCAAGACACGCCCCTTGGCAAGCTACAAGACTTGGTGGGCAAGCGCATTGCATACCTTGCAGCCAGCAGCGAACTACACGAGTTGAAATCATTGTTGCGCCAGCTCGGCATAGATACGCATACCATGAGTTTTGTGGCAAGCCCAGCCCCCCTGGAGTTACTGACCCAAGGCGCGGCAGACGTGATTCTCGGTTACAGCCCGCGCTTGCAATATCAGGCACAAAAAAAGAACCTGCCGATCAACGAATTATCGCTCGGGTTGTTTCAGCGCCGCCACTACAGCGACATACTCTTTACCCGTGCCGACACCCTGCAACGCAAGCCCGTAAAGGTGGCCAATTTCATAGAGGCAACCAAGCAGGGCTGGCTGCTTGCGCTGGAAAATCCCACAGCCGTGGTGAACACTATCTTGCGCAAATACCCGCAAACCCATTTGGATCAAAACAATCTGGCCGCTTATAACACCTATATCGCCAAAGCCTTGCCCAACTTTATTCAATACCCAGCGGTACCTATCGGCTTTTCAGATCCGGTACGCTGGCAGGTGGTGGTAGATTCGCTTTTGCAAATTGGCGCCCTGACAACCCCGCTCAATATCAACAGCATGCTTTGGCGCCCGCAACAAGATGGGAAGAACCTGTATGAGCTGCTGCCGTTTCTGGCGGGCATCTGCCTGAGTATTGGCCTGATTTTATTTTTTGTAATTCGCGGGCGACACCAGCCGCTTTTGTTAGCGCTGGCCGTTACGGTGGTATTGGGCACGCTGGCTATCGAACGTTGGCTTATAAGCCAAAAGCAGGAATTGCTGCGCTTAAGCCTTTTGGAAAGCAACATGCAAATGCGGGCGCAAATTGAAGGCGTGCTCAACAATACCCTTACCGGCATTCACGGCATGGCCACCTATGTAAGCGCACAGCCGGATATTTCGCAAAGGGATTTTAAAGATTTTGCCGCAGCCATGATGCGCCGCGACCCAAGCATCCGCAACATTGTACTGGCGCCGGATTTGGTGGTGAGCTACGTCTATCCGATGAAAGGAAACGAGGCCGCCCTGGGGCTTGATTACCACAAAAACGATGCCCAGCGCGAAGCGGCATTCCGGGTGCGTGATCGCGGTGAAATGGTATTGGCCGGCCCCCTTGAGCTGGTGCAAGGTGGCCAGGCCTTTATTGCCCGTGCGCCAGTGTTCATCAATTCAAACGGTGGTGAACTCCGCTTTTGGGGGCTGGTAGCCGCACCCATAGACGCAGCGCGCCTGCTGTTGCGCACCGGCCTTGACCCCAAATATTTACTAACACCAGGCAAACCCGTTACCGCTACCACCATCGCCATTCGCGGCAAAGACGGCAAGGGCACATTGGGCGAGGTGTTTTACGGCGACCCCGCGGTATTTAACAACCCCGAGGCACTCACAGTTCCCATCAATATCGGCAGCGACTCCTGGATGCTGGCCACACTACCACCACAGGGCACCGCACTTGAGCCGCAAACCCTGTTCGCCACCCGCGCCACAGCGCTATTGGTGTTTATTATTTTCTGCATGCTCATATCGCTCTTGCGCCGCCAGGAAAACCGGCGCGAACTCTACGAGGAAAATATTCGCCAAAACCAACGCCTGCTCACCGAAATTGGCGACATGGCGCAGGTGGCAGGCTTACGCATTGTCAACGGCAACACCGTCACGGAGATCAGCGCCCAGGCGTTCAACATTATGCAAATGGACGTGCGCACGCCGCCGTTTTCTGCAGATGATCTCACTAAAAATTTAAGCCGCGTTGCAGGGCTAAAATTACTGTTCGTTATGCGCAAATGCCAGGAAAGCGGTGAACGCCAGCAAACTGAAATTCAGGTAGACCACCCAGACGGCAAAGTTCAGTGGATTAAAGTCATCTTCAGCCCCCAGGGTAGAAACGAGTTAATAGGCGCAATTCAAGATATCACCCGTCAAAAGGTGAACGAGAACACCATTCGCGAACAAGCCACAATGGACAGGATTACCCAGCTGCCTAACCGCTGGTTTTTCACAGAGCAAACGGCCATTGAGCTTACCAAAGCCAAGCGTGAGAACACCAAAGTTGCACTACTGTTTATTGATGTTGATAACTTCAAATCCATTAACGACAGCTTAGGTCACGCCACCGGTGATGACTTTCTGCGCGCCATTGCGGCACGGCTGAGAGCCTGCACGCGCGAATCTGACGTGGTAGCAAGATTGGGCGGCGATGAATTCACCGTACTGCTTACCAACATTGAAGACTATAAAAATGCCTTCAAAGTGGCCGAGCAAATTATCCGCTCCATGAACCAGGCCTTCATGCTGCTGGGCAATCAAATTTTCTCAAGTGTCAGTATTGGCATTTCGGTTTTTCCTGAAGATGCCACCACTACCGAAACGCTGCTGAGCCATGCAGATCAAGCCATGTATGCCAGCAAACAAAGTGGTAAAAATAATGCCAGCTTTTTCACCCTGGCCATGCAAGAACATTCTGAGCGCCAGCACTGGATATACAACGAGCTGGTGCAAGCCATTGAAGAAGATCAGCTGTCTGTGGCTTACCAGCCAATTTTCAACCTGGCAGATGAATCCATTGCCGATTGCGAGGCCCTAGCGCGCTGGTACAGGCCAGACGGTGAAACCATTTCGCCGGCTGAATTTATTCCCGTAGCCGAAAGTTCAGGGCTTATTAGCCGCCTGGATTTAGTGGTGTTAAGAAAAAGCCTGACGCTACTTACGCAAACCAAGAACATGGGTGTTTCGGTAAACATTTCGCCCAGGCTCTTTCATGAAACTGAAAAAGGCTTTGCCAATTGGCGTGCACAACTGCTGGAACACCCGCAAAAAACGCGGGTAACCGTTGAAATTACCGAGCGGCTATTGGTTGACGACCGGCTGGACGCCGAGGCCCTGCTGGCCGAGCTGCAGCGCGAAGGCCTGGACATTTCACTCGACGACTTCGGCACAGGCTATTCATCGTTGAGCTATCTGTCGCGATTTAATGTAAACAAGCTCAAGATTGATCGCTCGTTCGTCATGGCCATCGGGCGCAGCAAAACACAGGAAACATTAATTGAAACCATTCTCAGCATGGGTGAAAAGCTGGGTATAGATGTGGTTGCCGAAGGTATTGAAACCCAAGAGCAACTCGACTTTCTACGCAACCGCGGCTGCCGCTACGGGCAGGGATTTTTTCTGGCCAAGCCCATGCCCGATGTTCAGCTGATCAAACTCCTGGGAGAAAAAAATGCAGCGCCCACTACGCACTAGCAACACACTTGCCATTACAAGCCTGCTCAGCCTCAGCGCTGCCCTGCCATGCGCCGCCATGGACGTAAGCCTTTCAGGCCTCTATGGCGACAACTATGCGGTAGAGCCCGAGCGCCAGGCCACCGCCACGCTGGAAGTGGTAGCCTGGGGCAGCTGGGGCGATTTGTTTTCCTTTGTGGATTACAAAAGCTTCCCCGGCAGCGATGCCGCCAACAGCTGGTACGGTGAAATTGCACCGCGATTTAAATTGATAGACGGCGAAATGCCCCTTTATGCAGCCTTTACCTACGAGCGTGGCAAGGGCGATACCGAAGCTTATTTGGGTGGGCTGGGCACAGATTTTAAAGTGCAGGGCTTTAAATTTTTAAAGGCCAATGTCTACTACCGGGATTCACCCAATCACACAGGCCACGGCTGGCAAACCACGGTGTCTTGGGCCTACCCTTTTGCCAACGAACACTGGGTGATTGATGGCTACATAGACTGGGTTTTCAGCACTGAGGAAACCGAACCACACCTGCACTTTAACCCGCAAATAAAGTGGGACATGCAAAAAGCCTTAGGCTCATCAATGCGGTGGTATGTGGGGCTGGAGTATGACTACTGGTATAACAAATTCGGAATAGACAACGATATTCTAGAAAGCCGGCAAAACACCGCAAGCCTGCTGGTCAAGCTGCACTTTTAACCCGCCAAGGCCTGTAACCCCCGTGTAAAAAAAGCCCGCACTTCGCCAGGAAGTGCGGGCACATCTTAACTTCCTGACACCTTAATCGTGCTGGTGGCCACCCACACCGTGGGCGTGCCCGTGAGACACCTCCTCCGCAGTGGCCTTGCGCACCTCTAGCACTTCTATGTCGAAGGTGAGGGTTTTACCCGCGTAGGGGTGGTTGGCGTCAATATCAATATTAAAGCGCCCTACTTTCAGCACCACGGCATCTTGCGGGCCATGCTCGGTATTAACCGATGCAGTCATACCCGGGCGCAGCTTGTTTTTCAGCTTGGCGTGATCCACCAGGTGCTTGATGGGTATGCGCTGGGTGGCGCCATCCTGGCGCTCGCCATAGGCCTCAGCCGGGGTAAGCGTCATAGAAATCTTGGCGCCGGCTTCCTGGCCTTCCAGCTGCTTTTCCATGGCAGGCAGCAGGTTTTGGTAGCCGTGCAGGTAGAGTACCGGGTCGCCTTCGCGGGAGGTTTCCAGTGTGCTTTCACCCTCTTTCAACTCATAGTGAAAGCTGGCAACTGTGTCTTGGGTAATTTTCATGGAAACCTCCGGCGATAAAAGGCCGCAAGTATGGCGAGCAGCGCCCCCCTTGGCAATGGCCATAAACCTGCGCCAGTACAAGCGAGGCTTATAAACGCTGCAGCCAGCTAGTCAAGTAACGGGCTTAAATGAACCCGGCCGTACAATAGCTAATCGAACATGCGCGCCAGCAGTTCGGCCAGGCCAAACTGGCGCACACAATCGCTGGCATCCAACAGCATATGCACCAGCAGGCCCACACCCAGCCAGCGGGTGCGGGGCCAGAGCGCCAGCAATCCATACAGTGGCCACACAGGCCAAAGGTGCAGCGGGTGGTAGGTAATACTGCAGCGATCCGGGTCATACAAAGGTGTGGCGAGCAGGTGGTCTAGATCTACCAGCATCGCCAGCAGCATCCACACGAGCGCGTTGCGCCAGTGCGCGCGGGCACAGACGCGCGCAATCAGCAGGGGCACCAGAAAATGCAAAAGAATGTGGCCAAGCCCTGCAAGACTCACTTAATCACGCCCCCAGTTATGTATACTCATGCCGGTAATCAGAGTAAAAAGCCACAATGCTTGCCCAATTGCGACACTTATCGCCCGCAGGGCCTATGCACCTTGAAGTGCAGCTGACATAGCCTACAATCCGCCACTTTACCCCATCCAAGAGGGCAACCACAGCCAATGAACTGGTCAATCGACGATTCTCGGGAACTCTACAATATCACTCACTGGAGCGATGGCTACTTTGACGTAAACGAACAGGGCGAGCTGATTGCGCGCCCTGATCCGGATCAGCCCGCCCATGAAGTGAGCCTGATGGCTTTGGTTGAGCAGGCGCGTGCCCAGGGTATGCCTACGCCCTTGCTGGTGCGCTTTAACGACATCCTGCACGATCGCGTAGACAGGCTGTGCAACGCCTTTGCCGGCGCGCGCGAACGCCTGGGCTATGAAGGCCAATACCGCGCCGTTTACCCCATCAAGGTAAACCAGCAGCACGATGTGGTTGAGCAACTGTTGCTACACGGCGGCCAGGAGCGCTTCGGCCTTGAAGCCGGCTCCAAGCCCGAGCTGATGGCCGTCATTGGCCTTGCCAAACCCGGTTCTGTGATTGTGTGTAACGGCTACAAAGACCGCGAGTACATCCGCACCGCGCTGATTGCAGAGCACCTGGGCCACCAGGTGTACATCGTGGTGGAAAAAATGTCTGAAATGAATCTCGTGCTCGAAGAAGCCGAGAAAATGGGCGTAAACCCCCGTATGGGTGTGCGGGTGCGCCTGGCTTCACAGGGCAAGGGCAAGTGGCAAAGCAGCGGCGGCGAGAAATCCAAATTTGGCCTTTCGCCCACCCAGATACTCTCTATGGTAGATACCCTGCGCGCGCGCAATAAGCTGGATGCATTGCAGCTGGTGCACTACCACCTGGGCTCGCAGCTGGCCAACATTCGCGACATTCAACACGCCCTGCGCGAAGCTGCGCGCTATTTCGCCGAGCTGCATGCGCTGGGTGCACAAATTAAGTGGGTAGACGTAGGCGGCGGCCTGGGTGTGGATTACGAGGGTACCACCAGCTCGCAATCGTCTTGCTCTACCAACTACTCCATGCAGGAATACGCCAACAAAGTGGTTACCGCGCTCATGGATATTTGCAGCGCCCACGACATTGCCCACCCCAATATTATTTCAGAATCGGGCCGCGCCATGACCGCGCACCACGCGGTGCTGATTACCGATGTGATTGGCGTAGAGGAAACCGTTGGCTACAAACTGCCAGACCCGGTGGAAGATAACGAAGCCAGTATTTTGCAGGATTTGTGGCACGGCTTTAAAAACATTTCGCGCCGCAGCGCACTGGAAATTTACCACGATGCGGTATACGCCATTGGCGAGGCACACAGCCTGTATGTGCACGGTGCGCTGTCGCTGCAAGAGTGGGCCCGCGCCAGTGAACTCTACGCAGCCAGCTGTGTAAAAGTGCGCGACGTGCTGCAAAACAACCCAGGCGTGCACGCAGAAATTCTTGATGAATTAAATGAAAAGCTGGCAGACAAAGTATTCTGTAACTTTTCACTTTTTCAGTCGCTGCCCGATGCCTGGGCCATTGGCCAGATCTTCCCGGTGCTGCCCCTGCACTACCTGGACCGCCGCCCCGAGCGGCGCGGCATTTTGCAAGACATCACCTGCGACTCCGACGGCAAGCTGGATAAATACGTAGAAGGCGAAGGCATTGAGCCCACCCTGCCCATGCCAAAAGTGGATGAAGACAAGCCCCTGTACCTGGGCATGTTCATGGTGGGCGCATACCAGGAAATTCTGGGCGATTTGCACAACCTGTTTGGCGATACCCACTCAATGCACGTGGAATTCAACCCAGACGGCAGCTACGAAATTCTGAACCCGTTAATGGGCGACACAGTAGCAGACATGCTTTCGTGCGTAGACTTCGATGTAGACCAAATCATCGGTATCTACCGCGAAAAGCTCGCCGCCAGTGATATTTCCCCTAAGGTACAAGCCGAGTATTTGGCGGAACTGGAATCGGGTATGGCAGGCTACTCCTACCTGGAGGAGTAAAAGGCCAACGTTCGCAAAGCACTGCTTTGCGTTGGCCTTTTACGACCCCCAGCTATGCTGGGGGGCCACCAACCAACGGCCCGCAAACGCAAACTCTCAACGAAACTCGCACACTCAAAACACACTGGCAAAGCACTGCTTTGCGTTGGCCTTTTACGACCCCCAGCTATGCTGGGGGGCCACCAACCAACGGCCCGCAAACGCCAACTCTCAACGAAACTCGCACACTCAAAACACACTGGCAAAGCACTGCTTTGCGTTGGCCTTTTACGACCCCCGGCTATGCTGGGGGCCACCAACCAACGACCCGCAAACGCAAACTCTCAACGAAACTCGCACACTCAAAACACACTGGCAAAGCACTGCTTTGCGTTGGCCTTTTACGCCCCCAGCTATGCTGGGGGCCACCAACCAACGGCCCGCAAACGCGGGCTTTTAACAAAGCCGGCAGCACCCCAAATGCGGGTGCTGCCGGCTCTCTTGAACAGTGGACAGCCACAAAAAAACCAGCCCTCGGGCTGGTTTTTCATGGTGCGAGTAACTGGCTTGGCGTTACTTGGTGGTAGTGAATTCGTTACACACCATCACATCAACGTCCAGCGCGCCAATAACGCGCTCGGCCGTGTTGCCGCGCAATAAGGTGCCTGTTGAGCCCAACTGGTTCAAGGTGCCCATTACAACCAGGTCTGCATCAATGGCGCTGGCCACACCAGACACCACTTCATCGGTATAACCTTGCTTTACGTGAATGCGATCCGCCGATACGCCGGTTTCTTTTGCCAGTGCACCGCGATCGGGGTAGAGCATGGAATCCAGGTAGCCGTTTACAAAGTGCAGCTCGGCACCGTAGTTATTGGCAATGTATTTGGCGCGCTGCACTATCTGTTTGTTCAGCTCGCGCTGCTTGTCTTTATCAGCCTGGAAATTCACCGCAGCCAATACCACTTTGCGCTTGTCGTGTGCACCGGGGCGAATCAATACCACGGGGCAGGCGGCTTTTTTAAGCACTTGCCACTTGGATTCAGCAAAGGTAAAACGGCGCGTGGTTTTAGCGTGCACCGGCAGGTAAATCATTTCAGCGCCACTGCGCTTGGATTCCTGAATAATGGCGCCCTGCCAGTCGCTCGACCAGCACACCTGAATTTCACACTTAAGGCCGGCCTCTTCTACGGGCTTTCTGATCTGATCGCGGAACCAGAATTCATCGCGGAACAAATGATCGTTGATTGCGCGCGTATCTACCGCCTCGCCATCAACGGCCACAAAGATATTCAGCTTGGGGCTGGGGGTACGGAACTTGGAGGTGATTAACGCACGCTCCAGGGCAATGTGTCGGTCGTCGTTTGGGTCTACCACCACAAAGACTTTCTTTTCAGCTTCCATCTTAAACCTCTAATACTTCAGGCAAAAAGCCTGCAATTGTTATGATCGCCATCGTCGATCCGCGCTGCCTCAGACTCACCAGAGGCTCGGTTGCCGTTTGCGCTACCCCTGCCCACGGCCACAATGCTTGGGCCAAGCGTGGGCATGCACCCACATCAACCTCAAGCCGGCCCCTACTTTAACACAGCTCGGCTGGCAATTATCTCTGGGCGCGGGCGGGTTTTTTCAAGCTTGGCTAACGGCCTTTACGGGATTTGCGAATCACGTCATAGGCGCGCTGCACTTCCTGGGCGCGCTCGGTGGCCACCTTGATCATGCCATCGGGCACGCCTTGGCCCATGAGTTTATCCGGGTGATTTTCACTCATTAACTTGCGATAGGCCCTTTTAAGTTCGGCATCAGTTGCGGATTTTTCAACACCCAGAGCGGCATAGGCGGTAGCCAACTCGTAGCCCGCCGGCGGCGCCTGCTGGCTACGAAACTGATCTTGTGCGCGCAGCATGGCCATAAGCTGCTCAAACATCACACCGGCAAAGCCCAGGCCCTCTGCCACTTCGCGCAGGGCCCTTTCTTCGCCCGGGTGCAGCTCGCCGTCCGCCATGGCCATACCCACCACATAGGTAAGTAAAACCCGACGCAAATTGGGCTGTAGCTGGGTGGCACTGAAAAATTCGCGCACCACCGGCTGAATATCGAAATCCGCTTCGGTGCCGCGCTTGAACAGGGCAATGGCGTGCTGGCGATTGGTGTCGGTAATGCCGTACTTGGCCATCACCTCTTCAGCATTATCAATTTCCGATTGGCTAACCTGCCCGTCAGCCTTGGCAATATGGCCAAGCAATGGAAAAAGTGTATTGATAAACCGGCTTTCAAGCTCGCGCCGTTGCTCAGGGCTAACGCCCCGGCCCATTTGATTTAAGCCACGGTCAAAAAAGTGGCCCGCAACCACACCCAGAATTAACCCCACAGGGCCCAAGGTGAGAAACCCCAGCAGGCCACCTATTAATTTACCGGTCATTCAGTTTCCTCAGGCGGCGGCCGCCACCTACTAGATTCTACAAATTGTGCGCCTTAAATAGCTCGCGTAACTTTCGCCCAGTCGCCTGCGCGGGCAACACTCATAAAGGCCTCGCCCAGCTCCAGGCTGCGCTCTTTGACAATGCGCCAGCGCCTGGCACGTTCGTCATCATTGTGTTTAAAACGTTGGAAATCTTTCCGATCGGGTATACGCCCGGCGGGTAAAGAGGCCACAAAAGCGGCAGTGGGTACCACCATCACAACGTTATCTAACGCACTGCCCGTGGCACGCCGTGAAGGCAGGTACTTATCGTACCAACCTGGCAGCAGCCAAGGGTAAAAATGCGGGTAGAGTATCAGCCCGGGCTCCCGCCAGAAATTCGCCGGCACCGGATGGTAATCCACCAGGCCCCCATCGCGATATATACCCGGCGGCGCCTCGGCGATGGCTGTTTTCGGGGCCATAACGTAGGGAATGGAACCCGAGGCCACCACGGCATCGCGCAGGTTATTTGCGTTGAGTGGCTGCAGTTCGGTGGGAATACCGTCTGTGGCCGCCACTGCCGGCATACGGCGAGGATCTGCAAATATCACCCGCTCAAATTGGCGATTCAAGTGCCGGCGGCCCTTGAAATTGCGCACAAACGCCGATGACATACCCCGCAACAACGGCCAGGCGGCCTCCCGCGACAAGGTACCATGGCAGCGTGCCACACCGCAGTGATAGTTAAAACGCGCTTGCGACAACAGGTCGTCTGCTTGCGGCTGCTGCAAAAAACGGTTCAGGATTTTCATCAACTCGCGGTGCACCACGGGCTGGGTAATGCCATCGGCATAGTTCTGGCCAATGTAGCCCTCGGCCAGCTCGTTGAGTGCCCAGCCCGGGTTCGACTGGCCAGCGGCGGCCAACTTCCAGGCACCGATAGAGGTGCCGAACAGGTGAATGGGGTGCGTGGATTTCGGCAGCCACTGCTCGAATATCGCGCGATCCAGGCCATAGATAGTGAGCCACTTTGCCGCACCGGATGCGCCAAACACACTGTGTATGTGCTCCGGCGCCAGGCCATTGTGTTGAATATGGTGATAGGCCGCCGGACCCGCCAGCAACTCAAAGGGAGGTGTAGCCATCGAGGGTGTCATTCCTGAAATTCAAACGGGCGTTAGCGTACCTGCCCTGCCCCGCGCTGGCAAACGCAACCCCTTACGCCAGCCAAACCCTGAGCTCTGAAAGCGCCGTGGCGTGGGTGAGATAGGGCACATTCATGCCATTGGCCCGCCGCTGGATTTCCGCCAGTAATGCGGGCAAATCATCGAACATGCGCGGCGTCACGGCGCCAGCACTCGCCACATAGCCCCACATTTGCAGCAGGGCATCGCGCAGGCTCTGCTGCTCGGGCACCAGGCGCAACTGTTTGCACACCTCGCCCGCCAGCCAGTCGAAATTTTCGCGCCCACGGCTGGCAGCCACTTTTACGCTGATTTCCCGATAGGCGGCCATTGAGCGCGCAGCAACGGAATATTTATGCTGGGTCCAGAGGCTTTGGGTGGAGTTTGGCAGGGGTATGCGCCCGGCATTGCGCTCAGACGCCTTGAGCCTGCCGAAAATATCCGCCGGCGCCTGCAACTTGGGCCATGCGTACACAGTGGGTGCCACTTTGGGCAGCACTTCTGATTGCGGCAGGCCGCGCAGCTCGGTTTCAGCTTCAAGCCAGGCTGCCACACAGTGCAATGCCTCGCGATGCTGCAACCAACTGGCCCCCGCGGCATCCTGGGCACCGGTTAACAGGGCCTCCACACGCACGCGCTGGGCGTGTAACTCTGCATCATTCAAATACGCGGGCGATATTTCCCAAACCTGCATCTCAGGACCTCAATACCGCTGAATAATCAATCGTCCTGGATGTTTCGCAGGCGGCGTGCTCACTGCTATCAAGCCGCGCGAATTCAGCTAATTTCATTCATTCTAAAACCCAAATTGTAGGGCCGATGGCGCCCTAATGAAAGTGCCCACACACTCACCCGGCCACTCCAAGCAGCCGTTAACCGGTTACGCGCCGCCAAAGCGCACGGGTAATCATGCGCACTTTGGTGGGCAACGGTAAGCGATTGAGGTTGGTGCGCACTATGCCTTCGGTGAAGCGGGTTTTCTTGGAGTAATCCACATAGACATCCAGCAGCACGGCAACCCCCTTGGCAGCCTGCGCCAGCGCCTCGTCCAAACGCGCCTCTATGGCCTCGTTGTGCTCGAGCTTCAGGTAGGTCACGCCAGTAGCTAACGCGATGCCCTCCATGCGGACATCGCGCAGCTCTGTACAGGTTTTGCGGTTATAGGGCACTTGCTGGGCCTGTGAAATCTGGCTCAGCTCGCCGTCGTTAAATACGGCAAACACCGCGCCCACGCCCATTGCCTTGGCCGTTACAAGCTCCATGGCCGTCATCAAAAATGCACCGTCGCCAATAATACCCACGACCTGCGCCTGCGGATTGGCAAGCTTGGCGCCAATTACCGCGGGCACCGCGTAGCCCATGCAATTGAAATCTGTGGGCGATATAAACCGCCCAGGCGCGTGAATGGGCATCAATTCAGCGGTTAGAAACGTGTGGTTGCCATCGTCAGCCACCACAAAATCTGTATCTGCCAGCCGCGCTCTGAGTGCGGCAAAGAATTTTGCGGGATTAACCCGCCCTACCACATTGTGGGCAAACCATTGCGCTTGATAGGCCTGCTTGTGACGCGCAATCAGTGCTGGCACATCATCTGTGCGACCAACGGGCGCCAAGGCCCGCAAGCGGCTTGCCAGCAGAGGCAGCAGCTGCGCGGCATCGCCCTCAAGGCTCAACGAAGCCTTGTAATTTACGTTAAACACGGCGGGGTTGATGTCTAGATGAATCAGGTGTTCAGGCACAGTAACCCCAAAGCTTGCGGTGCCAATTTCGGCAAAGCGGGTGCCCACCGCCAGCAGGCAATCACACCCCTTAAAGGCCTCAGTGGCCGCCGGCACGGCAGCCGGGCCAAAGCTCATGCCCGTGTGCAGCCGATGATTACCCGGAAACACGCTCAAGCCCTGTAAGGTTGTGGCCACAGGTGCATTCAGGCATTCGGCAATTGCGATGGCCGCCTCACTGGCCCCCAAGGCACCCCAGCCTAAAAATAAGCCAGGGCGCTTGGCTGCTGCCAGCATGCGCGCGGCAGCCGCTATGTCGTCATCTTGGGCCACTGGCTGCGGCTGGGGTGCGCGGTATTGAGGCAGCAGATCCACAGGCCCGAGATCAAGCTGGATATTCACCGGCACCTCCACAAACACAGGCCCCGGCTCGCCACTGATGGCCGTGTTATAGGCTTCAAACAGGGTGGGCACTAGCTCTGCGTGGCTGGCAATCTTGTAGGTTGCCTTGGTGATGGGCGCCAGCATCTGATGCTGATCCAGCTCGTGCAATTGATAGCCGTACTGGGAATCACTGCGCACACCGCCACAAATAATGAGCATGGGGATGCCATCCAAAAAGGCCTCACCGATTCCACTTGCAGCGTGTGTCGCACCCGCTGCCGGCACAATCACCAGTACACCTACCCGGCCTGATGTGCGGCTGACAGCATCGGCCATGAATGCACCGCACCCCTCGTGGGTAACCAACACGGGTTCGATAACCTCAGACTGATCCAGCTCGTCGTAGATTTCCGTGTTGTGCACACCGGGAATGCCAAAGGTATGGCGAATATTTAATTGCTCTAACGCGTAGCGTACTAGCCAGGCACCGGTCTTTTTCATCGCCGCTAACTCTTGTTGTTATTTGGAGAAATAACAAAATACCGCATCTGTGCCGCCCGCGCGAGCAGCGCCTAAAGCCTATGAAATAGCGCAAACCTGCGCCTGCGGCGCAACCCCAACGCGCAGGCATTGGGGCTTTGCAAAGGAATTAGCACAGCAAGGCGTTAGTGCTTTAACGTGCGCCCGGCCTGGCGCACTAACTCTGATACGGCGTGATGAAAGCGCATGAATACCGTGCGAATTAAGGCCAGTGTGACATTCGCGCCCTCAACCAGCACCACACCCACAAGCTGTGCCATACGCTTGATTAAGCGCAACACCCAAAAAGACACATCCTTGGCGAAATCCAACGCCTTGTGCATCAGCATGGCGAGGCGATCGAGCAGGGTAAAGGTTGTGCTACCAGCCATGACAACAGCCACACCGGCAAGGTTGATGAGCTTCTTCACCACCCACAAAACCGCGGCACTTACTACTCGGGCTGTGTTTAAGGTGAGCGAGGCGATGCCATCAGATTTCAGCCATTGCTCAACGGCCCCATCCAATACATCTTTTGGCCGCTTGGCACGCAAGGTTTGCCAGGCCAAACCGGTTTTGCCGTCGCCTTTGGTAGAGGCAATGTAGCGCACCATGCTGTGAAATTCCCAAGGCTTTAAATGCAGGCCCGACGGCAACAGTAGGTCGCCTTTGCCGCCATCGGGAATGTGCATAAAAGGCCAAGTGGGCACCATGGGCACAGGATCTGTTTGGTGGTAAACGCGAAATACATTGCTAGGCCCAATGCGCCGCTCAGCACTGTTGGCAAAGAAATCCAGGCCTACCCTTGGGCTGCCAAAAGTGTACAGCTTGATCTCGCGGCCAGAGGTGGATTTCAACCAGTCGGCGGCAAGGGTTGCAAGTGCGCCACCAAGGCTATGGCCCACACAATGGATGGTATGCACACCGGCTGAAAATGTTGGCAGCGCGCCAGAAAAAGAGGTGAAGGCATCCTGAAACCCTTGATGCACCTTGCCACCGGAATTGGAGTTTTTTAAGCCCGCGTTTAAGTCGGTGAGAGCATCCATGAGGCTTGCGGTGCCTTTAATGGCCACAATTGCCTGGCCTTCGTAGGGCGTGTCTTTTTTACCCTCAGCGGCAACGGCCATCATGTGAGCAGTTTTCAGCAAAATACCGCCGGTTTTACCCACAATACCTTTGGCTTCCATACTTGAGTCTTCACCCAACTCAAAACTGTTTTTGTAGGCCGCATAAAATGCCTTGCGGGTGATGGGATTTTTAACATCGTAGATATCTGATGCCAGGTTGGCGACAAATAACGGTTCCAGCTCTGCCATGTTTCACGTCCTTATAAAAAGAGTTCACCTGCCTCTACTGTTTACCTTTCAAAACGTCACTCGCTACCACTGGCAGCTGGTAAGCATCAACGCATCAAACTCCCGGCTCACTTGCGGCTCATCGGTGAGCTCGCAACGCAGCTTTACCGGCCGACCGCCCAGCTCTGCGTTTTCTTCGGGCTTGCGTTTGCTGTTAATCCATATCTCAAATTCTTGGCCCAGGTAGTGCACATGAATAGCCTGGGCCACCACAAACTCAACGGGCAGCAGCTGGGTAAGCGAGCGCTCGTGCAATTCTGGCAGCACCAGCTTGCCGGCATCGTCTGCGTAAAACTCATCCACATGCGGCTTTTGCCACTCAACCGTTCGCACAACCTTGGCGCCACTGGCAGGCTCGCCTTGATAGGTGAGCGTCAGGCTCATTTCCGAAAAGGTACATGCCTTACCGGCATCAAAAAAAGACATAGCTGCTCCATCTAGTGCAAACAACGCCGCAATCAGTATTATTATCAAGCGTGTCACAATGCATCCTTCACTAAACTTTTGTGCGGGCTACACGGGGCGTGCAGCACAATGTTTATGTGGTCAAAGTTATCGCTTGCCGCCAGCACTGTGTCAACGAAAACCGCCCAAGTGGCGCGCAACTGGTACCATGGTTCCCGCGCATTTTTTGCACCCATAAAAAAACGGCGCACAAGGCGCCGTTTGTAAACCCAAGCTTATTTAGAAAGCCAATAAGTAGGCATCGTACTCCATGCGCGTCACCGTGTGACGGAACTCATTGAGCTCCTGGTGCTTGGATGCGAGATAGGAACGCTGGAACACCTCGCCTAAATGCGTGCGCACAAAGTGCGAGCGCTCAAAGGCGTTCAGGGCATCGGGCCAGTACACAGGCAGCGAAGACTGCGCCTGACTGTAGGCATCACCTTCCATGGCCGCGGTGGGCTGCAGCTTGCGGGTAATGCCCTCATAGGCACCGGCCAAAATGGCTGCCAATACCAGGTAGGGGTTAGCATCGGCACCGCTTACACGGTGTTCGATACGGGTTGCGGCGAAATCATCTGATGGGATGCGCAGCGCCACGGTACGGTTTTCATAGCCCCAGGTAGGCGCCATAGGCGCGTAAGAGCCAGGTTGAAAACGGCGGTAAGAGTTAAAGTTTGGCGCGTACACCGCCATGGTTTCCACCATGGTCGATTGCACACCGGCAATGGCGTGCATCAAGGCTTCGCTGCCCTCTTCGGTTTCATTGTTGAAAATGTTGTGGCCTTTTTCATCAAGAATACTGAAGTGAACATGCATGCCGTTACCGGCCATGTCACCAAAGGGCTTGGCCATGAACGATGCGTTCAGGTCGTGACGACGGGCCACGCTCTTGATGACGCGCTTGAGCATCATGGCGTGATCGGCGGCACTGCAAGGGTCGTCTTCGTGGTGCAAATTAATTTCGTACTGCGCCGGTGCGAATTCTTTTACCAGCGTATCTACCGGTACACCCAGGGTTTCGCAGGCCTCACGCATTTCGTGGAAGGCCTCTTCGTACTCCTGCATCAAATCCAGGCTGTAGGGCTGGCCGCCAATGGGGTAATCGGCGTTGGCATCACAGCCTGCGTGCACGGGCCGGCCGGCAGAATCGCGCTTTTCTTCGAGCAGATAAAACTCAAGCTCAATGGCCACTACGGGCGTTAAGCCAATGGCCTTGAATTTTTCAACAATGGTATCGAGCACTACCCGTGGGTCGCCCACGTAGGGCTGCTCTTCCAGATCGGCCATATGCACGAACATCTGGCCCATGGGGCGGTCTGTCCATGGCACGCGGCTGAGGCTTGTGGCCACCGGCACACAAATGCCGTCGGCATCACCATCATCAAAAGCCACACCCGGTGCATCACGGCCCCAGATATCGAAGTTCAAGGTGGTAACAGGCAGCTTCAAACCGCCCTTGAATGCCTTCAGCAGGTTATCCCGTGGCAACCATTTACCACGCAGTACGCCGTTAATATCGGGCAACAACACCTCGATGGTTTCAATATCGGGGTTTTCTTCCAGGAACTTTTTCGCGAGTTCCAGATCTTTCGCTTCACTAGGGCCAAGCATGACCATCTCCATCAAACGCGCCGCCCGTTGGGGCAGCGCCTACTAAGGTATTCTTTAAAATTTAGCCGTTAATTCGGCCATTCACACTGATTTTGCCCGCTTGGGCCGGCTGGCTCAGCCAGCGGCACCCTGGCGGCCAAAATAGCCACGCAGCGGGTCTTGCCCGGGGGCGGCATCGAAGCACCCCAGCGAGTTAATAAACAGCGAAAACACTTCGGTTTGCGAGCTTACATCCAGCTTCTGATAGATGTTTTTACGGTGCCGGCGCAGGGTTTCTGTGGAAATTCCCAGTTTATCGGCGGCAAAGCGCGTGGAATAACCACTGAGCATCAGGCCCAATACATCTTGCTCACGGGCGGTGAGCAAGGAGCGGCCGAACAGCGCAACAGCTTGGCGCACGCCGGCTTCTACGCCGGGCTTTGGCTGTTCAAACACCTTCACATGCTGGCTGATCAGTTGGGTCACCATGGGCGAGCAGGCGTTCAACAGGGCAAGTTCGGCGGCGCTAAAGGGCGGTGCCTGGCGGGCGCGCATCAGGCACAGGTGGATATGGGTGTGATCGTCGATATGGGCCACAAACACCACTTCATCGCACACATCCATGCCATCGTGCGGGCCACGCCCGGCGTCTTCAACGGCGGCGCGCCAATGGCTGAAGCCGGCTTCCATGTCGCCATTATGGGTGAGCTGATAGAAAGGGTCTTTGCGGTACAGGCCCGCCTGGTAGTCATCTACCTGCTGCTTGCGCTGAGCGCCGCTCAACCGGTGGAATAACACGCAGGGCTCGGGCTCTGAGTCTGTATAGCGCCACACTTGGGGGTAGTCGACAGGCAAGGTGGCAGACAGCGCGTCTACCAGGGCTGCGTAGAAATCGGGGCTGCCTAAACAGGCTACCGCCGTTGCGATCTCGCGATTCCAGACTTCTAAAGCCTGTGTATGCAGGGTCATGATTCAACTGGGCCAGGGCCCATGCCTCTCTGATTTGCCTTCAAAAAACCTGTGTCCAGCAACATAAACTGAACTATTATTCTGTTTTCGGGTCGTAAAAAACAGTTCACAAGCCCGCCCTGGGGCGGCTGCTTGCGGGTGGATCACATCGGCTTTTAAAAATAATGTGATCACAAAATCAACTTGTGGGATAATCTAACCCTGCCAATTAGCAAAGTCAAACCCCATGAGCGAACCCACACCCGAATTCAAGACACAACAGGAGCGCGTCTACTTTCAGCTGCGCGAGGCCATCCTGTGCGGGCGCTTCGTGCCGGGGCGGGCGGTGACCATTCGCGGCATTGCCGAAATGCTGGATGTCAGCCCCATGCCCGTGCGCGAAGCACTGCGCAGGCTAACCGCCGAGAACGCCCTGGCGCTGCAGGACAACCGCCGGGTAACCGTGCCGCTGATGACCGCCGGAAGGCTCGAGCAAATTGTGGAGGCCCGCATAGCGCTTGAGACCCAGGCCGCCCTGCGGGCCATGTCGCACATCTCGGCAGCAGATCTGGCAAGGCTCAAAGCGCTGGATGACGAGGTAACCCGCGCCATTGAGGTGCAAGATGCCGAGAGCTACATCCGCACCAACCTGGAGTTCCACCTGAGCCTGTACCGCTACGGCCCGAACGACGTGATCATGCCGCTCATTGAGAGCCTATGGCTGCAAAGTGCACCTTTTATGCGGCTTGTGCTAAACCGAATAGGTTTGGGCTACCTCACCGATCGCCACGTACAGGCCACAGATGCCATCGCCAATCGCGACGCACTGGCGCTGAAACTGGCCATCGCCAGCGATATCCGCGAGGGCATCGGCGCCCTTGGGCAGGAGGAACTGGAGGCTGCCATCGCCGAGGGCGAGGCTACCTAAGTTGACATAGGCCCAAATTGGGTACACCGGGGGTGTTGCCAAGCGCCCTCAAAATGTGATCACATTATTAAGACAAACATCGCTGCTGTCGGCACGGGCACCGCAAGCCCACCGGCAGCGCCAACCATCAACGCGCCCACCCGCGCACGAGGAGGTTCCATGAGCCAGGTTTACAAAGCGCGCTCTACCGCCGAATGGCAATCACTGGATGCCGGTCATTACCTGCACCCGTTTACCGACTACAAAGATCAAATGGCGCGCGGCAGCCGCATCATTACCAAAGCGGAAGGCCCCTACATCTACACCTCTGAAGGCCAGAAAATTCTCGATGGCATGTCGGGCCTGTGGTGTTGCAATCTGGGCTATGGCCAGCAGGAAATCGCCGATGCCGTTGCGGCCCAGCTGGAAGAGCTGCCCTTTTACAACAGCTTTTTCCAGTGCGCGCACCCGCCATCCATTGAGCTTTCCGCCAAGCTGGCCGAAGTGGCCGCACCGCACATGAACAACGTGTTCTTCACAGGCTCCGGCAGTGAAGCCAACGACACCGTGATTCGTATGGTGCACCGCTACTGGGATCTCAAGGGCGAGCCCGAGCGCAAGATCTTTATCAGCCGCAACAACGCCTACCACGGCTCCACCATTGGTGGCGCAAGCCTAGGCGGCATGGGCGGCATGCACAGCCAGTTCACCCGCCTGCCCTACGTTCACCACGTAGACCAGCCCTACTGGTTCGGTGAGGGTGGCGACATGAACCCCGATGAGTTCGGCCTGCAAGCTGCGCGCTCACTGGAAGCCAAAATCAAAGAATTGGGTGCCAACAAAGTGGCCGCCTTCATTGCCGAGCCCATTCAAGGCGCAGGCGGCGTGATTGTGCCACCGGCCACCTACTGGCCAGAAGTGAAGCGCATTTGTAACGAATACGGCATCTTGCTGGTTACCGATGAAGTGATTTGCGGTTTTGGCCGCACCGGCCACTGGTTTGGCGCCGACTACTTCAACGTTCAGCCGGATTTGATGCCCTTCGCCAAGGGCGTTACCAACGGCTACCAGCCGCTCGGCGGCGTGATGGTTGGCGATCGGGTAGCAGACGTGCTGAAAACCCAGGGCGGCGAGTTCTACCACGGCTACACCTATTCGGGCCACCCCGCAGCCTGTGCGGCAGCACTGGCCACCATCAACATTTTGCAGCGCGATAAAATTCTCGAGCAAGTGCGTGAAACCAAGGGCGACTACCTGCAAAAGCAGTGGGCAACCCTGGCCGATCACCCCATTGTGGGCGAAGCACGCGGCGTAGGTTTTGTAGGCGCAATCGAGCTTACCAACGACAAATCTGCCCGCACCCGTTTCGACGACAACGCCACCGCCGGTGCCCTGTGCCGCTCTGCGTGTATTGAAAACGGCCTGGTTATGCGCGCCGTGGGCGACACCATGATTATCGCCCCACCGCTGACCATGAGCCACGAAGAAATTGACGAGCTGGTCAACAAAGCCCGCAAAGCGCTCGACCTCACCGCAGAGCGTTTAGGCAAATAAATTCCGTAGCAAGCCTCGGGGCGCACCAGCGCCCCTTTTTTATACCCGAAATTTCTGCATAACTGCGTGCTTTATATAAAAAACTACGCACCTATAACACCTTGACATTATTACGTCACAAAAACCGCTTATACTTAAAACACTTCTAACGAAACCTCTCGGCAAACATCGCTCTGGGTTAGGTGAAGTATCGGTGTGTGCAGCCCAGAGGTTGCCAACACATTGAAACCGAAGGTGCTGCCGGCGCAGCGTCCCTTTCGCGCTTGCAGCAGCTACCGCGTTTGTTAAATTGCACGGTATTGGAGGCGTTTTATGGGACTTGCCAGTAATCTTGCGCGCTTTTTGTCGCACAAAAAAGTGCCCTTTGAAGTTGTTTCCCACCAGTATGCTGAAGGCAGCGTAAACACCGCCAACAGCGCTCATATCTCCCCCCTTCAGCTCGCCAAGGCCGTGGTCTTTCGCGATGAAGACATGTACTACACCGTGGCCGTATTGCCCGCCAATTACAAAGTAAAGCGGCACACCCTCAACCAGATTTTCGATCGGCACCTGGAACTTGCCGGTGAAGATGAGCTGGAGGTACTGTTTGAAGATTGCGCGCCCGGCGCCATTCCGATTCTAGGCCAGGCCTATGGCCTTCGGGTAATTTGGGACGATGCCCTGTCGCTGCAGGAAGAAGTGTACATGGAGGCCGGCGATCACGAGCACCTGATTAAACTCAAGCGCGATGACTTTCTCTCACTGATGGAGAATAACTTGCACGAGCGATTTTCCTGTGAACGCCAGCGGGCAAAAACCGCGCGACTTTTGCGATACATTCGCTCAAAAGGTTATGAGTGGAACGAGCCTGAGCCGGTTTTCGCACAAAACTGATTGCGCTTGCCGGTCGCCTATGGCCGGCAGTTGCGAGGTTGAATTAGCAGACTGATTAAAAATCAACCTTGCCGCGATTTTGTTTTATGCCACTGCGCACACTCTTGCCCTTTAAGCGCCGCCCTTTGGCCCCTTTAGAAGGGCGCGTGGGGCGCCGCTTTTTACGTACTTCGCTGGCGGCTATGATGATTTCCCGCAGCCGCTCAAGGGCCGCCAGTTTATTTTTTTGCTGGGTGCGAAACTCCTGCGCGCGCAATACCAGCACACCCTCTTTAGTTAACCTGGAATCGCCACTATTAAGCAGCGTTTGGCGACAATGCTCATTAATTAGCGATGAATGTTGCACATCAAAGCGCAACTGTACCGCCGTTGCCACCTTATTCACATTTTGGCCGCCATTGCCCTGGGCGAGGGTAAAGCTGATGTCTACCTCGCGCTCCAGCTGCTCCATAAAACTTGGGGGAATCATAAAAACCAGGGTTCCATTTTTTCAACAAGGTGTTCGGCAATGGGAAATGCAGCCGTGGCCGCAGGCGATGGCGCGCTGCACACATGCAGGCAATGCAGGCTTTGCATAAAGTGAAAATCTTGCACCAGCTCCCCCTTGCGCGTTACCGCTTGCGCGCGAATGCCCACAGGCCATGGTTGCAGATCCGAGAGTGTAAGCCCGGGGCAATAAGCCTGCAGGCGGGCCAAATAGCCACGTTTATAGAGGCTGTCGCGGAGCTCGCGCGCGCCTGCACGCAGGGTGCCCGCCGCCAATCGCCAAAGGCCGGGGTAGCGCAGTAAGTCCCACACATCCTGCCCACGTACAGATTGCGTATAACCTTCGCGGTGTAATCCTAACACTGCATTGGGGCCGGCTGTAATTTCGCCGCCCACCATGGGCGTTAAGTGCACACCCAAAAACGGCAACGCAGAATCCGGCACCGGGTAAATCAAATGGTTGAGCCGAACTGCCCCCTTGCGCAAACGGTAGTACTCGCCGCGAAAAGGCACTATGGCAAAATCAGGCGCCAACCCTTGGGCCGCAATGAGCCTGTCTGCCTGCAAGCCTGCACACACCACCAGCTTATCAAGCTGCAAGCGCGCGCCTTCAGGCAATGCCAGGGTAACACCGGCATCAGACTCATCAATGCGAGACACTTCTGCGCCCAGCCATAGCCTGCCGCCGGCCTGTTCAAATTCGGCCACCAGTGCCCGCACCAGTGCCGGGTAATCCACAATGCCGGTTTCGTCTACCCGCAGTGCCGCCACCGCCTGAATGGCAGGTTCAATATCGCGCACTTCACGGGCATTGAGATGGCGAAGACTCAGGCCATTGCCGGTGGCACGGGCGGCCAGATTTTCCAGCGCGTCTTGCTGGGTGGGATGCGTTGCCACAATGAGTTTGCCGGTACGGCGATGGGGAATATTACGGCTGGCGGCGAAGTGGTAGGTAGCAGCCAAGCCAAACCTGCAAAAGCGGGCCTTTAGACTTTGGGCGGGGTAATAGACGCCTGCGTGTATCACACCGCTGTTGCGCCCGGTTTGATGCAGCGCCGGTGCAGCCTCTTTATCAAGCAGCCACACCCGGGCACGGGGCCAGCGCTGTTGCACGGCGCGCGCGGTGGCAGCGCCAATGATGCCTGCACCAACAATGCCGATTTTCATGGCCCTGGGTGCCTGGGTGATTTAGGTTTTGGGCAGGGTAACACCGGTTTGGCCCTGGTACTTGCCGCCACGGTCTTTATAGGAGGTTTCGCACACTTCATCAGATTCAAAAAACAGCATCTGTGCCACACCTTCATTGGCATAGATTTTTGCAGGCAGCGGCGTGGTGTTGGAAAACTCCAGAGTCACATGGCCCTCCCACTCGGGCTCAAGCGGCGTAACATTCACAATGATACCGCAACGGGCGTAGGTGGATTTGCCCAGGCACACTGTCAATACATTGCGGGGAATGCGGAAGTACTCAACAGTGCGCGCCAGCGCAAAAGAATTCGGCGGAATAATACACACGTCGCTTTGCACATCCACAAAGCTGTTTTCATCAAAGTTTTTTGGATCAACTATGGTGGAGTGCACGTTGGTAAAAATTTTAAATTCATTGGCGCAACGCACGTCGTAGCCGTATGAGGAAGTACCATAAGACACAATGCGATTGCCCTCGGCGCAGTGGCGTACCTGCCCGGGCTCATAGGGCTCGATCATGCCGTGCTCTTCGGCCATGCGGCGCATCCACTTATCTGACTTAATACTCATGGGCCTCTCCAAAACATTGAATTAATCGCACAACCACGGCGGCCATGCAGCCTAATCCGTAAAAAATGGCGCACATGATAGCCCGTTTAGGCAAAAATAGGGAGCCATACACCCGCAAGAGCAGCCACCACAGGCATTAAATAATCGGGTTTGCGGGTGCCCCCAGAGAATGACAGCAAGCACCCCAACTGACGCATACTGGGCAGGCCCAACGCCCGTGGGCGCAGCCATTAGCCCACGACAAACACGCTCACAGGGCGAAGATGATTTGCAGGTTTTTAGGGCACCGGGTTATCAGTATCAGACCTTGATGCGGCGCACACGGAACGAGCGGCCCTTCAATTTGCCCTGCTCAAGCTGGATATGTGCCTGCTTCCAGGCACCGCGCGCCACGGCCACATAAGTGCTGAAATCATACACCTGAATTTTGCCAATATCGTCAAAGGCAACCTGATTATTGCGGGTTAATGCACCCACCACATCACCGGGCCTGAGCTTTTGTTTTTTACCGCCATCTATTTGCAAAGTCACCATGGCAGGCTCTGGCATGTGGCGACGAGACTCGGCTGGCAAGGGCTCTATGTCAGGCAAGTCACCCAACAGTTCAGCCAGTTTTTCCAGCTTGAAATCTTCGCGCTCGCTCACAAGGCTGCAGGCAACGCCGCTGGCACCGGCGCGTCCGGTGCGGCCAATGCGGTGCACGTGCACTTCGGAATCGCGGGCCAAGTGGTAATTCACCACTAAATCCAGCGCTTCAATATCAAGCCCGCGTGCAGCAACATCGGTGGCCACCAACACGCTTGCAGATTTATTGGCAAAACAGGTAAGCACCTGATCGCGCTGCTTTTGCTCAAGGTCGCCGTGAATGGGCAGGGCCACAATTTCCTGCGCGCGCAGCACCTCGGCAATGGCCTCTGTTTCGCGCTTGGTGTTACAAAACACCACCGCCGATTCCGGAACATAGTGCAGCAGCAAACGCGCAACGGCCTGCTCACGCTCCTCGTTATTTTTTACCCGATAAAAGTGCTGCTCAATGCTGTTGGCCTGATGCCGGCTGGCCACAGTTACCCGTACGGGGTCTTTCAGCACACGCGCAGCCAAGGCTTCAATGGCATCTGGGTAGGTTGCAGAAAACAACAGCGTTTGGCGCGCCTGAGGCACCTGCTCAACAATGGCATCTAGGGTTGCCTGAAACCCCATATCCAGCATGCGGTCGGCTTCATCCAACACCAGTGTTTGCACCTCACCCAAATCCAGCTTGCCCTTGCGCACATGTTCTTCGATGCGCCCGGGGGTACCCACCACTATGTGGGCACCGTGATCGAGGGAGGCCAACTGCGGCCCGAAGGGCATGCCGCCGCACAGCGTGAGGATTTTGATATTGTGAATCGCTCGCGCGAGCTTGCGCAGCTCGCGCGCCACCTGATCGGCCAGCTCGCGGGTGGGGCACAGCACCAAGGCCTGCACACGAAACCGGCCAACCTCTAATTTATTAAGCACGCCCAAGCCAAAGGCCGCGGTTTTACCAGAACCGGTTTTGGCTTGCGCGATCACATCGCGCCCGGCCAGCACCTGTGGCAGCGCCTGGGCTTGAATCTCGGTTAGCTGGGAAAACCCCAAATCCGCCAGATTGGTTAATAACGGGGCCGAAAGCGGCAGGGAATCAAAAGCGCGAGACGCGTCAGGCTGAGACAAGGGAACTCCGAGAATGGGGTATCAAGCGCACAGTTTACACTATTGGGGAACAAAGCCGTCAGCCGCCACCGTTGCAGGCCATAGCACTCGCGCCCACTATCCTGTAAGCTGCACCGCCGCCAGCCAAGCTGGCCATTTTTTGAACAACCTGAGAATTGCATGCGCTTTGCTGACCTGGGCTTATCTGCCCCTATCCTTGATGCTGTAGCCGAACAAGGCTATGAAAACCCCTCCCCTATTCAGGCCCAGGCCATTCCGGCGGTACTTGCCGGCAAAGACGTTATGGCGGCCGCTCAAACCGGCACCGGTAAAACGGCGGGTTTCACCCTGCCTATTTTGGAGCTGTTAAGCCGCGGCCAGCGCGCGCCAGCTAACCAGGTGCGGGTTCTGGTGCTCACCCCTACCCGTGAGCTTGCCGCACAAGTAGGCGAAAGTGTTGAGAAATACAGCGTGCACCTGCCGCTGCGCTCGGCGGTGGTGTTTGGCGGTGTGAGCATTAACCCGCAAATGTTAAAACTGCGCAAAGGCGTTGATGTACTGGTAGCCACGCCCGGGCGCCTGCTGGATTTGTACAGCCAGAACGCGGTGAAGTTCAACAAGCTGGAAATGCTGGTGCTTGATGAAGCCGACCGCATGCTGGACATGGGTTTTATTCACGACATCAAACGCATTTTGAAATTGCTGCCCGATCGCCGGCAAAACCTGCTGTTTTCTGCCACCTTTTCCGATGAAATTCGCGCGCTGGCCAAGGGCCTGGTGCACAACCCGGTAGAAATTGACGTGGCACCGCGCAACACCACGGTAGAAAGTGTGAAGCAGTGGCTGTGCCCGGTTGATAAAAACAAAAAATCGTCGCTGCTTATTCATCTTATTAAAGAACACAACTGGCACCAGGTGCTGGTGTTTTCGCGCACCAAACACGGTGCCAACAAACTCACCAAGCAGCTCGACGCCGCAGGCTTGAACGCCGCTGCCATTCACGGCAATAAAAGCCAGAATGCCCGCACTAAAGCCTTGGCAGATTTCAAGAGCAATAAAATTCGCGTATTGGTAGCAACGGATATTGCCGCGCGCGGTATCGACATCGACCAACTGCCACAGGTGGTGAATTTCGATTTACCCAATGTGCCGGAAGATTACGTGCACCGCATCGGGCGCACAGGGCGCGCGGGTGCCACCGGGCAGGCGGTGTCTTTAGTGAGCGCCGATGAGCTTAAGCAACTGAAAGACATCGAGCGCCTTACCCAGCAGCTGATAGCGCGCGAAACTATTGCAGGTTTTGAACCGGTAAATGTGCTGCCGGCCACCACGCTGAATACCCGGCCTGTTAAACCTAAAAAGCCTAAAAAGCCCCGCTCAGAACACGCAGACGGCTACCGTGCGGCGGGCTCTGCCAAGAAAACCACACAACCCTCGGCGCGCAACCGCAATCGCCCCCCTGCCAATAAAACCGGCGGTTCAGCCAAAGCGCCTGCCGGGCGCACGGGTAATCGTTAAGACGCCTTGGTGGCGCTGCCTGTTCGCAGGTAGCGCCTGGTCGCCAGCCACACCACCCACGCCATAGCGCCATTAAACACCATAAGTAAATCCGGGCCGTAAAACCACGGCCCTTGCATTGCCAGGCTAATCACCAAGCCCGATACAATAACGGCACAAAACCCGAACAAGGCTGCTCTCGGCAACCACTCGCCCACCAAACCCAACATATAAAACGCCAGCGCCTGCCACAGCAAAATGTGAATGCACTGCTTCGCTGCAATAACGCGCGCCGGAACCTCCGAGGCCGCAAGCCCACTGACCAGCCACATCACCGCCACGAATGCCAACACCATAGCGCTGGTGCGCACATCCAGAAAACTCACGGCACCGGCAAATTGCCCGGCGCGCGCTTTTTTACCTTTGCGTTTCATAGGCCACCCATAGCGCGCAGCTTTTACTGTAACCCGCGCGCAGGCAACTACCAAGCGCCGGGGGAAACCTCAAGCAAAGGTATAATCAAAGTTGGTTTAATGCTGCGCGACTATAACGATCAAGCCGCTCAAAAAAGAAACAGCAGGGTTTAAGACGCAGGCGTTGGTTCGGCTTGCGGCACCCAAATTAGCGCACTGGCATCAAAGCCCAGCTCGGTAACTTTCTGGAGAAATTGTTGCTTTAGGGCCTCTGGCACCTGGGGCTCGCGGGATAAAAACCACAAATAATCGCGGTTATGGCCAGACACAAAGGCGTAGCGGTAGTCAGCATCCAAATAGAAAATCACATAAGAGGCGTAAAAGGGCCCAAAGAAAGACACCTTCAAGTGGCCAAGGGAGTCGTTTTGCACAAAATAGGCGCGGCCTTTAGCGCTCTGCCAAGCCTGCTCTTGGTCATCATAGCCACGGTTAAGCACATTGATGCCACCATCATCACGGGGGCTATATTCTGCCGACACACGGGAAAGACCGCGCTCAAACCGGTGATCCAGGCGGGCCACTTCATACCACTTGCCGAGGTAGCGATCTGCATCCAGGTTTGCCACAGGCTCTATACCTTGAGGCAAGCCAGTGCAGCCGGCCACCAACAAACCAAAACCCAGTAAAAGCACGCGCCACATAGTTTTCTCCCGCCCAAATACTCCTCACTACGTACCAGCACCCCGGGCGGATGAACCCGCCGGGGCTGCAAACAAGAATTACTGTTTTAGCGCCTTGATAATCATGACTTTCATCAAGATAAAACTTAACAACACAACCAGCGATGAAACCGCCAGCAGCGCCCCTACAACCGGTGCAGGCGCCAAGCCGCCGTACATTAAAAACAAGCCCAGAATTAATACCGGCGTGGCGAGTTGGTGGCTGTAAAACTGAATGCGCGCCATAAGGCTTGTGGAATCAACCGGCCACAATTTACCCACTACGGCGTACACGAAGGTCACCACAAAACCCAGCAACATAATGTGTGCGTGGGTAACAAGTTGACCGTGATTTTTGGTAGCTGCCATATAAATGCCCAGCACTAATCCCAGAATGCCGTAGCCGAATGCGGTGAGTAGGTATTTCCTTTCCATGAGTGCCTCTTTTTTATTGTTACTGTGAAGGTTAAAAACGCTTTCCAGCATACACGCTAGCGGTGCTTACCGGAACCTGAGGGCAAGTTAATCCAGAGCTTTATGGGCGATATGCAGTGCCACCAATCGCGCCACCACAATGGCAATATAAAATTGCCCTGTCACACCCTCCAGCGCCGCCCAACTCTGCGCCACCTTGTGCACTGGCACTATGTCGCCATACCCAACTGTCGCCAGGGTGACAAAACTGTAATAGGAAAATATGCCCATGAGCTCATCTTTGCTGAGCACAACCCCCTCGGGCACATTGGTGAACCGGAAAGCGTCGCCATAGAAAACGTGAATGTTGGCGAAAATCGCAGCCCAAATGATCGCCCCCATTAAATACACACAAACAGAGGCATAAATTACATTGGTGGTTACCCGATCGCACTTCAGTATGTAACGCAGAAAATGCACACATACAAAACCCAGAAACGCGATAGTGGTGAGGTTATCCAGGTAGAACAACCAGAGGTTACCCTCGTTTAGATATTGCCCCCACACAGTAGCAACAGAGGCTGTAAGCAATAGCACGATGGGCACCCAAAGGTGGCGTTTTTCAACCACGGTGTAAGCGGCCGCCAGCATCATCACGGTAAACACCAACTTCCAGATCACCACAAACGCCAGATGATCTTCAATGTATGCAGGCAACAAAATGGAAGTGAGCAAACACACCAGCAGCGCCAGAAACTGGCGCCCTTCTTTTAGTTCAGGTAAATGCATTGCACCATCCGTGTTGTGTCGTGTTGTTGTGTCGTGGTGTTGTATCAGCGGTTAGTCATCGTCTATTTCAATCACCGGCACCTGCACGCCGTCGGCCACCCAAAGATTGGCCGCCATTTGGCGGGCAATGTGGCGGTAGGTATCGGCAACGTCTGACTCGGGGTCGGCAATTACCGTGGGTACTCCGGCATCCATTTGCTCGCGAATGGAAAGCGTTAACGGCAGCGAACCCAAACACTGGGTTTGGTAGTCTGCGGCAATGCGCGCGCCGCCACCGGTGCCAAAAATGTGCTCTTCATGGCCGCAGCTGGAGCAAATGTGGGTGGCCATATTTTCCACCACCCCCAACACCGGCACGTTCACCTTGCGGAACATTTCAATGCCTTTTTTGGCATCCAGCAGGGCGATGTCTTGCGGCGTGGTCACAATCACCGCACCGGTGACCGGCACAGATTGCGCAAGGGTGAGCTGGATATCACCGGTGCCCGGTGGCATATCGATCAGCAGATAGTCGAGATCGTGCCAGAGCGTGAGGCTCAGCAACTGTTGCAAGGCGCCACTCACCATGGGGCCGCGCCAGATCATGGGCGTTTGCTCGGTAACCAAAAAACCCATGGAATTAAGCTGTATGCCATGCGCTCTAATGGGCTCCATGTGTTTCTGGCCGCGAATCTGTGGCCGCACCTGGCCCACACCAAACATTTGTGGCTGGCTGGGGCCATAGATGTCGGCATCCAGCACACCTACACGCGCGCCTTCAGCGGCCAGTGCCAGTGCCAGGTTGGCAGTGGTGGTGGATTTACCCACGCCGCCTTTGCCCGAGGCCACAGCCACAATGTTGGCCACATTGGGCAGGGGCTCTTTCTGGTTGGCTGTGGCCTTGGGCTGGATCAGCCAGCCGAGATCTGTAGTCACAGAGCCCACGCCCTCAACGGTGCTGACCGCCACGCATACGGATTCTTCAATTTGCGCTTTCAGGCTCAGCGCCGGGTAGCCCAGCACCACATGCACTTTAACGTCGGCGCCGTCTTGCTCAACCCCGGCAATGGCGCCCAGCTCGGTCAAACTGCGGCCGGTACAAGGGTCTTTTACAAAGGCCAGGGCCTGGTATATGGCATCTTGCTCGGGGTGACTCATGAAAACTCCATTAGGGTGCTTGCCTTTGGGCAGGTTGGCGCGCGGTTGCCCCAAAAGCCAGGTGATATGAAATTTGGGGCCGCGCAGGCTACAAGGCCGTTATTTTAGCCGAATTCACCACGCGCTTTGGCAACAATGTGCGCGGGCCGCAGCCATGGGTCAACACGCTGCTAAGCGGGCTGAAAAAATGCTATAGTTCGCGGCTTTTATGTTGCCGCTCAGGCAACCCAAGACACAGCCTTGAGAGATCTTCAATGAGCCAACGCCGTCAAATCCTGGTGACCAGCGCCCTGCCCTATGCCAATGGGTCGCTCCACTTGGGCCACCTGTTAGAACACATCCAAACGGATATCTGGGTTCGCTTCCAACAAACCCGCGGCCACGACTGCACCTACGTGTGTGCAGATGACGCCCACGGCACCGCCATTATGCTCAAGGCCGAAGAACTGGGCATCAGCCCCGAGGCCCACATTGAAAACATGAAAGCCGAGCACATGGCCGACTTTCAAGGGTTTTTGATTAACCACCACAACTACCACTCCACCCACTCGGAGGAGAACAAGGCACTCTCAAGCCTTATTTACGAGCGCCTTAAGGCCAACGGCCACATTGCCAGCCGCAAGATTACCCAGGCTTTCGACCCTGAAAAACAGCTGTTTCTGGCCGATCGCTACATCAAGGGCAGCTGCCCCAAGTGCAAGGCCGAAGATCAATACGGCGATAACTGTGAAGCCTGCGGTGCTACCTATGCCCCGGCAGATCTCATCAACCCGCGCTCGGTGATCTCTGGCGCCACCCCCATCACCAAAGAATCCGAGCACTTTTTCTTCCGCCTGCCCGCCTTCCAGGATTTCCTGAAAGACTGGACGCGTGCCGGCCACCTGCAACCCGAGGTGGCCAACAAGCTGGCCGAGTGGCTGGATGCCGGCCTGCAAGAGTGGGACATTTCGCGCGATGCGCCCTACTTCGGCTTTGAAATTCCCGGCGAGAAAGACAAATTCTTCTACGTGTGGCTAGATGCCCCCATCGGCTACATGGCCGCCCACAAAAACCTGTGCGACCTCACAGGCGCAGACTGGCACGCCATCTGGGATAAAGACTCCACCGCCGAGCTGTACCACTTCATCGGCAAAGACATCGTGAATTTCCACGCGCTCTTTTGGCCTGCCATGCTGAGCTCGGCCCAATTCCGCACCCCCACCAAGGTGTGTGTGCACGGCTTTCTCACCGTCAACGGCAAGAAGATGTCCAAATCGCGCGGCACCTTTATTAATGCCAAAAGCTACCTTGAGCACCTGAACCCGGAGTATTTGCGCTACTACTTTGCCGCCAAGCTCACCGCCGGTGTAGACGACCTGGACTTAAACCTGGAAGACTTCGTGAACCGGGTAAATTCAGACCTGGTGGGCAAGGTGGTAAACATTGCCAGCCGCACGGCCAAGTTCGTTAACAAGGCCGGTGGCCAATTGGCCGAGAACCCCGAGCCCGAGCTGTGGGCCGCCTTTGTGAATGCAGGCAGCACCATTGCCGAACTGTACGAGGCCCGCGAATTCGGCCGCGCCATGCGCGAAATCATGGCGCTGGCCGATCAGGCCAACGAATACATTGCCGCCAAAGCGCCTTGGTCGCTGGCCAAACAAGAAGGCACCGAAGCAGAAGTACTGGCCATTTGTTCGCTCGGCATCAACATGTTCCGCGCACTGCTGACCTATTTAAAGCCGGTGTTACCCGCCATGACAGAAGCCGCCGAGGCCTTTTTGGGTGAAACACTCACCTGGGAGGCCCCGGTGAGCTACCGCGCCGGCAGCCAGATCAACACCTTCACACCCTTGATGACCCGAGTAGACACCAAAGCGATAGACGCCATGATTGAAGCCAACAAGCAACCCGAGCCCGCCCCGCAAACTGCCACCGGCCCACTGGCCGATGAGCCTCTGGCACCGGAAATCAGCTTCGACGATTTCGCCAAGGTGGATTTGCGCGTGGCACTGATCAAAGACGCCCAGCACGTGGAAGGCGCCGATAAACTGCTGCAGCTCACGCTGGATTTAGGCGGCGAAACCCGCAATGTGTTTTCCGGCATCAAATCGGCCTACAAGCCTGAAGATCTGGTGGGCAAGCTCACCGTGATGGTGGCCAATCTGGCGCCGCGCAAGATGAAATTCGGCATGAGTGAAGGCATGGTGATCGCCGCAGGCCCCGGCAAGAAAGAAATCTACCTGATGGAGCCCCACGCCGGCGCCAAGCCCGGCCAGCGGGTGATGTGATTCGAGTAACCAGTTTCTGGTTACTCGAGACTAGAAACTGGTTACTCGCATCTAACCTTATTCATAACGAATCTAAGCAGCTGATATTGCTCAGGTTGATGGCTATATAAGCCACAGGGATAATAGCCGCCATTTAACATTGGTGTACCCGCCCAACAGCGCAGGCGAGAATCGACAAGCCCATGACCGAATTTGCCGTCATATTGCTCAGCACCATATTGGTGAATAACTTTGTACTGGTTCAGTTTCTTGGCCTGTGCCCGTTTATGGGTGTGTCCAACAAATTGGAAACCGCCATCGGCATGGGTGGCGCCACCACCTTTGTGCTCACCCTGGCCTCTATTGCCAGCTACATGGTGAACACCTGGGTGCTGTTGCCGCTGGGCCTTGAGTACCTGCGCACCATCGCCTTTATTTTGGTGATTGCCGTGGTGGTGCAGTTTGCCAAGATGTTTATCGAAAAAAGCAGCCCCCTGCTGTATCGGGTGCTGGGTGTATTCCTGCCGCTGATCACCACCAACTGCGCGGTGCTGGGTGTGGCCCTGCAAAACACCGCCCACGCCCACAACTTTGTGGAATCCTCCCTGTATGGCTTTGGCGCGGCACTGGGCTTTTCGCTGGTACTGGTGCTGTTTTCTGCCATGCGCGAACGCCTGGCCGCCGCCGACGTGCCCGCGCCCTTTCAAGGTGCCGCCATCGGCATGATCACCGCGGGCTTGATGTCGCTGGCGTTCATGGGCTTTAGCGGGTTGGTATAGGTGCCCTTATGATCGAACTTATTATTGCCAACCCCATCGTCAGCGCGCTGATTGCGCTGGGCAGCCTGTCGCTGCTATTTGGTGCTGTGCTCGGCTTTGCAGCCGTGCGCTTTAAAGTGGAAGGCGACCCGATTGTCGAACAAATCGACGCACTCTTGCCCCAAACCCAATGCGGCCAATGTGGCCACCCGGGCTGCAAGCCCTACGCGCAGGGCATCGCCAACGGCGAACCCATCAACAAGTGCCCGCCCGGCGGCCAAAGCACCATCAACGCCATTGCCGACTTACTGGATGTAGACGCCCCCACTCTCGATGAAGAGCATGGTGAGGAATCCGATGTACCACGGGTGGCCTACATTCGCGAAGACGAATGCATCGGCTGCACCAAGTGCATTCAGGCCTGCCCGATGGATGCCATTCTGGGCGCGGCCAAGCAGATGCACACCGTGATTGCCGATGAATGCACCGGCTGCGACCTCTGCGTTGAGCCCTGCCCGGTAGACTGCATCGACATGCTGCCGGTGCAAACCACCCTCAACAGCTGGAAGTGGGAACCCCCCAAGCCCGATATCATTGCCACCGATCGCAAGGAACACCAGGCCGCATGACCCAGATCTGGACTATTCCCGGCGGCATTCACCCCCCGGAAAACAAACACCAATCACTGGTAGAGCCCCTGGCCCACATCGAGCTGCCGGCGGAACTGGTGCTGCCGTTAAACCAGCACCTGGGCGCACCGGCCGAGCCCGTGGTGAGCGTGGGCGAGAAGGTAAAAACCGGCCAGCTGATCGCCCAGCCCGGCGGCCAGTTCTCAGCCGCCCTGCACGCCTCAAGCTCGGGCGAGGTGGTGGCCATAGAAGATCGCCCACTGCCCCACCCCTCGGGCCTTACCGGCCCCTGCATAGTGATCCGCCCCGATGGCCAAGACACCTGGGTAGCCCTTGATCCCTGCCCCGACTACCGCCAGCAAAACCCCGTGGAACTGGTGCAGAAAATCCGCCTGGCGGGCATTGCCGGCATGGGCGGTGCGGGCTTTCCCACCGCCATTAAGCTCGCCCCCAAGGCCAACCAGCCCATAGACACACTGATTCTCAACGGCACCGAATGTGAGCCCTATATCACCGCCGACGATCGCCTGATGCGCGATCGCCCGGAACAGGTGATTGAGGGCGCAAGGCTCATGGCCTATTTACTGGGCGAGCCCAAGCGTGTGGTGATTGGTGTAGAAGACAACAAACCCGAGGCCATTGCCGCGCTCAAGCAGGCAGCCGCAGGTAGCAACGTAGAAGTTGTGGCCTTCCCCACCAAGTACCCCTCGGGCGGTGAAAAGCAGCTCATCACAATTTTAACGGGGCGCGAAGTACCCTCGGGCAAAATTCCAGCCGACATCGGCATAGTGCTGCAAAATGTGGGCACCGCTGTGGCCGCCTGGCGCGCGGTGGTTCACGGCGAGCCGCTGATTAGCCGCATTACCACGGTTGTGGGCGAAGCCCTTGAAATTCAGCGCAACATCGAGGTGCGCCTGGGCACGCCGGTTGCGCACGTATTGGCCGCGCACGGCTTTA
Source organism: Simiduia sp. 21SJ11W-1 (assembly GCF_024138675.1). Lineage (NCBI taxonomy): Bacteria > Pseudomonadati > Pseudomonadota > Gammaproteobacteria > Cellvibrionales > Cellvibrionaceae > Simiduia > Simiduia sp. 21SJ11W-1. The sequence continues at coordinate 2,879,444 of NZ_CP090959.1, forward strand.
ACGCAGCCGCCGCCTCGCGCCTGGTACTCGGTGGGCCAATGATGGGCTACACCCTCGAAACCGGCGACGTACCAGTGGTAAAAACCACCAACTGCATTTTGGCGCCCAGCCAGCAAGAGCTGCCACCGCCACCGCCGGCACAAGCCTGTATTCGCTGCGGCCTGTGCAGCGAAGCCTGCCCGGCGAGCCTTCTGCCGCAACAGCTCTATTGGTATGCCCGCGCGGAAGATCACGACAAACTTGAAGCCTACAACCTGTTTGACTGCATTGAATGCGGAGCCTGCGCCTATGTGTGCCCGTCTTCCATTCCATTGGTGCAGTACTACCGCGCGGCCAAAGGCGACATTCGCCAGGCCCGCATAGATAAAGAAAAGGCCGACCGCTCCCGCGAGCGCTTCGCCTTCCGCCAGGAGCGCATCGCGCGCCAAGAGGCTGAAAAAGAGGCCAAGCGGCTAGAGCGCGCCAAGGCCGCAGCCGCCGCCAAAGCCAAAATGGCGGCCCAGAAAACCAGTGGCGATACGCCCGCAGACCCGGTGGCCGCCGCCATTGCCAAAGCCCGCGCACAACAGGTAAGCGCCCAGCAATCGCCCGCCGACCAGCGCGCCAAGCTCGAGCGCCAGCTGGCCTCCGCTGAAGGGCGACTCAAACAAACCCAAGACCGCCTGGCCTGCGCCGAATCTGAAGAGCAGGCAGAAAAGTTCCGCGCCGCGGTAAAAGCCGCCGAGCTGAAACTGCAAGAGGCCAAACAAAAGCTCGCCCTGTGCGATGCACCGGGCAGCGCCACCACCGGCATTGACGACCCGGTAGCCGCAGCCATTGCGCGCGCGCAAGCAAAAATGGCCATGGCGCCCGATGAAAAGCTTAAAGCCAACATTGAGTCACTGCGCACACGCCTGGTGAAAGCTGAAGAAAAACTGGCCGAGGCCCACGCCGAGCAGTCTGCCAACACAGGCGCGCTGCAATTAGGTGTGGATAAGCTGCGTGAAAAAATCAGAAGCGCCGAGGCGGAACTCGCAACCCTTGCGCCTGCACCAAGCGCCAAACCCGAAGCCCGCACACCCTCAGCGGCCGAACCCGTTGATGCCGCCAGTGCAGCCATCGAACGCGCCAAGGCCAAGGCCGCAGCGCGCGCCAATATGAGCGAGCAAGACAAGCTACGCGAGCAGGTGTCATCGCTGGAGCAACGCTTAGCCAAGGCCCGGCAAAAGCTCGCCGATGCCGAAGCCGAGGGCAGCCCCCATGTTGAGGCGCTTAGCACCGCGGCCGAAAAGCTCGCCAGCAAACTGGCCGACACCCAATCCAAACTCGAGAACGCCTGAGACCCCTATGGCACTAATGCGCATCAGCTCACCCCACGCCACCGGCCACAACCGCACCACCAAAGTGATGCTGACGGTCGCCCTGGCAACCCTGCCAGGCTTAATGGCACAGGTGTGGTTCTTTGGCCCCGGGCCATTGCTCAACGTGTTGCTGGCGTGCCTGTTTGCGCTGGGCTTTGAAGCGGCCTGCCTGGCCGTGCGAAAGCGCCAGGTAGGCTTTTATTTGCGCGACGGCAGCGCGCTGGTAACGGGCTTGCTACTGGGCTTGGCACTCCCCCCTTATGTGCCTTGGTGGCTCATTTTTGTGGGCACGGGCTTTGCCATTGTATTGGCCAAGCAACTCTACGGTGGGCTAGGCTTTAACCCCTTTAACCCCGCCATGGTGGGTTATGTGGTGTTGCTGATTTCCTTCCCCGTACCCATGACCCAATGGACGCTACCGGCAGACTTGGCCGGCCAAGCGCCCGGCTTTGGCAACGCGCTCACAAGCCTCTGGGCCGGTGCCAGTGCACTGCCCGACGGCATCACCGGGGCAACCCCGCTCGATGCCTTTCGCCAGCAAAGCGGTGAACTGGTAAGCGATATTTACCAAAACACACCGGTACTGGCCGCGGGAAAACTTGCAGGGCTCGGCTTTGAATGGGTAAACCTCGCGTTTTTATTCGGCGGCGCCTTTTTACTGCAGCAGCGTATTTTCACCTGGCACGCGCCGGTGGGAATGCTGGCAAGCCTGCTGGTGCTTACTGCGTTTTTTTACGACGGCGGCTCATCTGGCTCGGCGGGCTCGCCTTGGCTGCACCTGCTCTCTGGCGGCACCATGCTGGGCGCGTTTTTTATTATCACCGACCCGGTGAGCTCGGCCACCTCTAACAAGGGCCGCTTGATTTTTGGCATTGGCGTGGGCGCCTTGGTGTTTTGCATTCGCACCTGGGGTAACTACCCCGATGCCGTGGCCTTTGCCGTGCTGCTGATGAATTTTGCCGCGCCCTTTATAGATTACTACACACTGCCACGCACCTACGGGCACAACAAAGCCCGCAAGGCCACGGAGAAAAGCGAATAATGCTCGCCAAATCCATCAGCTTTAATAGCCTGCTACTCGGCGGTTTCGCCCTGCTCACCGCCGGCACTCTCGCAACCGTTAACCTGTTTACCCAAGCGCCCATTGCCGAAGCAGAGCGTGCTGCCGCGCGCAAAGCCTTGCTTGAAATCTTGCCGCCGGCCACTCACAACAACGCCATGCTGGAAGACACACTGCCGCTCACACCCGAGTGGCAGCAAGCGCTCAATGCAAAAAACGACGCCGTAATTTACCGGGCGCGCAAGGATAACGATGTGGTGGGCGTGATTATTCCGGCCACAGCACCGGATGGCTACAGCGGCAACATTCACCTGATTGTTGGCATTAATAAAAATCTCAGCGTTGCTGGTGTGCGGGTTGTGGCGCACGCCGAAACGCCAGGCTTGGGTGATAAAATAGAAACCAAAAAATCAGATTGGATTCTTGCATTTAACGAAACATCCCTCGATGAACCCGCGGCCAACCATTGGCGCGTTAAAAAAGATGGCGGCCACTTTGATCAATTCACTGGCGCCACCATCACACCGCGCGCCGTTGTTCGCCAGGTCAAGCAGGTGATTGAATTTGCCGAGCGCAACCATGACGTTTTGTTCCGCGCATCCAATGAGGCCAACCCATGAGCATAGACTCCCTTGCAGTGAGCACGGCTACCGATGAAACCATCACACCGGCTGCCGAAAATAACCCTGCAAAAAATGTGGATTATGCAGAGCTTGCACGCAACGGTTTGTGGACAAACAACCCGGCATTGGTGCAACTGCTCGGCCTTTGCCCGCTGCTTGCTGTATCGGGCACGGTAGTTAACTCGCTGGGCTTGGCGCTGGCCACGCTACTGGTTCTCGTAGGCTCAAACGCTTGCGTTTCGTTAATTCGCAACCAGGTTTCCGACGCGGTGCGGCTGCCCGTTTTTGTAATGATCATTGCAGCCTTTACCACCTGCACTGAAATGCTGATGAAGGCTTTCACCTACGAGCTGTACCAGATTCTGGGCATTTTTATTCCGCTCATCGTAACCAACTGCGCCATTCTTGGCCGCGCCGATGCCTTTGCCTCCAAACAAAAATTACTGCCTTCAGTGTTCGACGGCTTGGTCATGGGTGCGGGCTTTGGCCTGGTGCTAATAACCATAGGCGCCATAAGGGAATTGCTTGGCCAAGGCACCTTGTTTGCCAATATGGATTTAATTTTTGGCGCAGCCGCCGCTGATTGGACAATTGTTTTGTTGAATAATTATTCCGGTTTTCTTGTGGCCATTTTGCCGCCCGGCGCCTTTTTGGTGGCAGGCTTTTTAATTGCCGGAAAAAATATAATCGACAGTCAAATCAAAGCAAAACGCGACAAAAAGAAAATAAAAACTCCCAAAGGCAGTAAACGTGTTAGAACAACCGGCACAATTAGTTGACCCGTTCGCATTTTGTGCTAATTACGCCTTTTCAAGTCCCCATTTATGGTTACAATGCCTGCTCATAAAAAAATTGGTGCGCCAACGTAGCACGCCAATACAAAAAAATGGCCCACATCGGTGACTGCACAGTCCCGAAGTAAGGATGAGGGCCGCGGTAATACCACTATTTGAGGGAAAGGGAATGACGGCAGCAATTAGTCCGACTAAAGCTGATGCAATTGAGTTTCAGGGAAGAAAGGCTCAAAGAGCCGATAGCCGCGAAAGACGTAGGGCTATTCTCGAAGCCACACTTCGAATTGTTGTCCGCGATGGGATTCGCGGTGTTCGACACAGAGCCATTGCCAAAGAGGCCAACGTGCCATTGGCGGCCACCACCTATTACTTTAAAGACATTCAGGAACTGGTTTCCGATGCCTTTAACCTATTCGCCCAAGACAGCTTGAAGCAAACCGAAGCACTGGCCGAAACCAGTTTCGCCGCGCTCGATAAGCTCAAAGGCGCAAACCTTGCCGACCCGCAAATTTTTGACGTACTGGTCACCGGGCTTACCAATGCCATGGTCAACCACATCAAAAACCAGATAGCAGATCGCGACCGGCGCGTTATTGAGCACTCGTTTAAAACCGAAGCACTGCGCAACCCGGCACTGGCGCGCACCGCGTGTATTCCACAAGCGAACATCACTACCAGCATTATGAATTTCTTTAAATTGCTGGGCTCAAAAGAACCCGATGCCGATGCCCACATTGTGCACGGGGTTATTTTGTTTATGGAGTATCAACTGCTGCTGGGCGACGACATCATGGCCATGGAAACAGCACACAAGTCACTGCGCAGAATGATCAGCCAGCTGCTGGCGCTGGCAGTGAAACGCTGATTGCACGGCGCAGCTCCCAGAGCCCGGCATTGCCCACTGCTGCCACATAGTTTGAGCGTCCATAGAAGACAGGCGTAGAAGCTAACTAGATCGCAGAATCTCTAAGCTATGTCTGGACATGAAATCCAGGGCGCAGTTTGTGACGCAACGCAAATACCCTTCGGGGCCTGCCTACAAGCACAGTGTGTAAACGTTTAAGCGCCCGCAAAGCAATGCTTTGCGGGCGCTTAAACCCATGCAGGTGACGGTCACGAACGCCGCGCCAAATTCCATGCCGCTAGATTTGTAGGGCAACAGTGCTGCATTGCCGGTTTTTTTATTGCCGCGATGCAGGCTGCTTAACACTTCACAAACTTGCGCGGGAATCGTCTGGCAACTCCCTTAAGCCGTAGCTTGCAAGCAATGCCTGCCAGCGCCCGTCGGCTCGCCATTGGGTGAGTGCAGCGCTCAACGCTGCAACCACTTCTTCGCCGAGGCTACTATTGGCCAACGCAATATGTAACGGCCGGGCACCAAAGCGGCCGGCGATCACCAGATCAGGCCGGTTCATCATTTGCGCGGTGTAAGCCAATACCTCGGGGTTGTCGATCACTGCATCCACTCGCCCGCCAATAAGCATCTTCACCATTTGCCCAACGGGATTCGCTGAAGACACATGAACAATTCGGTTGTCGCCTTGAGCCAAGCGTTGCTTCAGGTAAAACTCCAGCGGGTTGCTGGCAAACTCAAGCTCGGTATTTGATTGTGCGATGCGCAGGCCGTTCAGCAGGTACAAGTTGTTGCCTTGCACGGGCCCGTTAAAAAGCGGCTTTACGCTCATGATACTGGTGCTGTCTGAGCCCAGGGGCGGAGAGAGCAACCAACCCCGTGCGCGCTGCGCGGTAATGGCTAGCACACCATCCACCTTTCCGGCCTGCATCAAGCGTACTGCACGGGGCCAGAGTTGCTCCACAAACGCCACCTCAAAACCCGCTGGCGCCAGCGCGGCCTTGGCAAAATCCACCATATAGCCTTGGCCGATGGGGTTATCAGGCGCACACACATAGGGGCAGAACTGATCGCTCACCAACACCAGCGTCCTTGCCGCACTGTTGGCTGCCACCACTTGGGCGCCGGCCAGTGCCCAGCCTAGAGCCAAAAGCCACACCCAGGGCACCCAGCGCCTGCATTGCCGGCGTGTACAACTCCAGCGCATTGCCACCTCCATCACCGCGTTATCAGCTCGATCTCAGCCACCACTCTACGCCCATGCCCTATACCAACTCCAACTAAAGCGCCAAATTCGTGGATTTGCGAGCCATTATTGTATTGGCCCACACAAAGCCCAGCCGCCGGGCTTACTTAGTAGTTGTACTCATGTATAATTCTCACAACAACATTGGTACGAAAGTACCACATAAGAATAACTATGCTTATACGCAGCCCAATATCTGACGTTGAGGAACTCCCCCACCATGCGCTCACTCATTGCCGTTTGTTTGCTCAGCATTGCCTGCACCGCGCTACACGCCACACCGCAATATCAAACCTGCATTAGCTGCCATGGCGACCAAGGCCAAGGTAACCCGGCCCTGAAGGCGCCCGCCTTGGCGGGCCAATCCGCCAGCTACCTGGCGCGCCAGCTGTCGCACTTCAAAGCCGGCATTCGCGGCAGTGATGCGAGCGACACCCTGGGCCAACAAATGCGCGCCATGGCCAACACCCTGCCAGACCAAGCTGCCATTGAGGCGGTAAGCAATTACTTGAGCACACTCCCTCGCACCTGGCCTGCGGCCACCGTTGAGGGGAACGCCGAGGCCGGCTACAAGCTCTACAACATGAAGTGCGGTGCTTGCCACGGCCCCAATGGCCAAGGCAACGAAGCCCTGAAGGCACCGGCACTGGCGGGCGTGGGCGATGCCTACTTGGCGCGCCAGTTCGAACAATTCAAAACAGGCGTGCGTGGCAGCCACCCGCAAGACAGGCCCGGGCGCCAAATGAAGATGATGGCCACCCATATGAGCAGCGCCGAACTGCACGATGTATTGGCCTACCTCAACGGGCTCGCCCAATGATGCGATTGACCACCCGACTAGCCGCGCTGCTTGCGCTCAGCGGCCTTGCTACTGGCGCTTTGGCGAGCGAGTTTCAGCTAAGTGAGCAGTGCCCGCCGAGTTTTGAGCGCACCACCGACAACAGCTGCCGACTGCACAGCCTGTACGACCAGTACAACTCGCTCTACGGCCGCGGTGTGGGTGGGCTGAAAACCGCCCTGCCGAGCCGACGCGACGGTTTCAGCCCCCAGCAAATAGACCTCGGCCGCTTTTTATTTTTCGACCCCTTGCTGTCGGCCGACAACAGCCTGTCATGCGCGAGCTGCCACCACCCGGATTTGGGCTTCGCCGATGGCCGCGCAACAGCCTTGGGTGTGGGCGGTGCCAAGGGCCACCGTGGCGCACCCAGCCTCTGGAATATGGCATTTCTAACGCGCTTTTTCTGGGATGCCCGGGCATCCAGCCTTGAAGCCCAAATGCAGGGCCCACTGTATGCCCCCGAAGAAATGGGCACTAATCCCGCACAATTGTTACAAAAGCTGAATGCCAATGACGCCTACCGGGCCATGTTTGAACAGGCTTTTCCAAACGCCGATCAATACATCACACTGGATCAAATTTACACCGCCATTGCCGCATTCGAAACGTCGCTGGTGTCGTTAAACAGCCCCTATGACCGCTACGCCCACGGCCACCACCAAGCCCTGAGCGAACCCGAAATTGAAGGGCTCAATATTTTTCGCTCTTTTGTGGCGCGCTGTGCCGAGTGCCATACCCCGCCACTGTTTACCAACCAGCAAATTGCCGTTATCGGCATTGCCGATGGCGAGGGCAACCTGCCCGATGAAGGTGCAGGCGCAGTCTTTAACAACCCCAGCTGGCGTGGCGGTTTTAAAGTGCCGAGCTTGCGCAACATCGCGCGCACTGCGCCCTATATGCACAACGGCATGTTCGATTCGCTCAAAGATGCCGCGCGCTTTTACACCCTTGGGCGTGGCCACGCGCTGAACGATAAAGAAAAAAGCAACACCGTACTGCACTGGCACATCTGGGAGCCCAAGCTCACAGATGCCGAGTTGGACCGGCTAGTGGACTTCATGAACACCCTGACCGATGAACAATTTACCCCCGCAATACCCAACAAACTGCCCTCTGGCCTGAAGCCTGTGGGCGCACTTCCACCGGCGCTTTCGTCGCCTGTGGCACGCAACAATTAAAACGAGAAAAGGGAGAATGGCATTGAGCAATAAAATTATAACTACCGTTGCCGCACTGGGCCTGTTGGCTGGCGGTGCCTGGCTGGGCCAACAACTGGGCTCAGACAACAGCGCAACACTGGTTGGCGACGCCAGCCGCTATAACAACAACGCAAACGCAGGCTTGGGCGCCGGCACCCGCTTAGACGCCACTGTGGGCGCAAGCGGTTCAGGCAAAACCATCGATGTGTACAACGGCGAATCTATTCAGGCTGCGGTAAAACGCGCAGCACCCGGCGACATCATTCGTGTGTTTCCGGGCGAGTACAAGGAAACCGTGTATATCGATAAAGACGACATCTGGCTTACCGGTGTAATTCAAGGTGGCAAATGGCCGGTACTTGAAGGTGAGCACAAGCTCAACGATGCCGTGCTCTACTCGGGCAACAACATCACCGTAGAAAACCTGCGCATCACCCACTACAAAGGCAATGCGGTAATGGGGCAGGCGGGCAACAACTTTTTAATCCGCAACAACCATGTGATTGATACCGGCGTGTACGGTATTTTCCCGCAGCTGGGTAAAAACGGGCTTATTGAGCGCAATATTTTAAGTGGCATTGAAGATGCCGCCATCTACGTGGGCATGTGCGATAACATTCACGTGAACAACAACGAAGTGTTTGCAAATGTTGCCGGCATTGAAATTGAAAACACCCGCCACGCCATTGTTGAAAACAACAAGGTGTACAACAACACCGGCGGCATTCTGGCGTTTATTACGCCGGGCCTGCCTATTAAAACCGCCTACGACATCATTATCCGCAATAACTTTATTAACGATAATAACCACGTGAACTTTGGCGCCCCAGGCTCCATTGTGGCAGGCGTGCCGTCTGGCTCTGGTATTGTGGTTATGGCGGCAGATCAAGTTACCATTGAAGGCAATATTATTTCCAACAACAAAAATATTGGCATCGTAGTGACAGATCACCACAGCTTTTCCAATATTACTATCGACCCGGAGTCAGACCCCACATCAGATCAAGTTGCCATTCTAGACAACGTGATGTTTAACAACGGCTACGAGCCCATTAAAGAAATTGCCGCCTACAAGCTTGCCAACCTCATTAACGATGATGTGGATATCATCAACGTGGGCGACAGCAAAGACAGCTGCATTTTGGATCGTGGCAAGTACGTGGGCCTGGGCCTGGGTGATTACGGCACCTGTAATTTTTCCGACACCAGCGGCACGGTTGCCTACCTGCTGGCTGAACCCGCCGAACCGCACCCGTTCAGCGAGGAAGACAAAGGCAAAATGGCCTACTACGGCATTTGCTCTGGCTGCCATGCCTACAATGTGCGCATGATTGGCCCACCGGTGCAGATTATTCAGGCGCTGTACATGGAAAACCCCGAAGGTCTGGCTGAATACATTGCCAACCCCGTGAAAAAGCGTGAAGACTACCCCGAGATGCCAGCGCAAGATTACCTGGCACCGGAAATGCGTTTGGCGGTTGCCAAATACATGCTGGGAGTAGATAACCAGGGCCGCTTTAACGACCCGGCGCTGAATCAAAACCAGTAGCATTTGATTGACTTCAACGCGTGAGCACGCCCAAGGCATAGCTTGCTCGCGCGCTTTTAATCGCACGATAGAACCACAAAGAAGGCGGCCCCTCATCGGGCCGCCGTTTTTTTGCGCCGCTTAGCCAAAAACCCACCGGCCACCAGCGGTTAATACGCCACTTTTTACCCATTTTATTGCACCCCTTGCCCGCGCCCTATTGCTTGGTTATTGTTAGTGCTCGACTCAGGAATACCCATGAATACTTTTGCACAGCACATTACTCGCCCAGTCTCCCTCGCCCTATGGCGTTTGGTTGCGGCAGCGGGTGTGCGTGCGTAAGCATTTTTTTCACCGGCTGCAAACGCAGCCGGTGCAATTGTCTACCCGATAATCTCACTCGCTGCGTTGCCACCACTCAAGGAAGGAACGCAATGAACACACCTGCCGCAAGGCCTGCACCCTATGCCCACGCGATGGCCATTGCCGCTATCACGTTATTTTCAGCCAAGCCGATTTTCATCAAGTGGGCCTTTGCCCACGGCATAGATGCCAGCCAACTTATGATGTTGCGCCTGTTAATGGCTGCGCCGCTGTTTGCCCTTGCCGGGCTGTGGGTAGTGCGCAACCATCGCAGTACCTTGCGCGATGTGGGCATTGCCGCGGGCCTTGGGGTACTGGGTTCTTATATTTCCGGGCTTTTGGATATGACGGGCCTGATGTACATCAACGCCCAGCTCGAGCGTATGCTGCTATTTACCTACCCGATTTTCACCGTACTGTTGAGCTGGGTGATCTACAAGCGCCGCCCCTCAAGGGCCATTTACCTGTGCATTGTGATGACCTACGCAGGCCTTGCGCTCATGTTCAGCAACGACCTCAGTCAGCAGGGTGAAGGCGTGATTACCGGCACCTTGCTGGTGCTTGCCAGTGCGCTCTTGTTCGCTTTGTATATGGTGTTATCGCGCGCACCCATCCAGCGCATGGGCGCCATTCCATTTACCGCCGTGGCCATGCTCTCGTCTACGCTTGTGATGGGCGTGCACCAAGGGTTGCTGGCACCTGGGCAATTAAGCCTTGCCCACCTTACGGGCTATTCGCCTGAGGTATACGGGTTAACGGCGGGCCTGGCGGTATTTTGTACGTTCATTCCCGCACTGCTCGGCAGTGAAGCAGTACGCCAACTGGGGCCAGAGCAAGTTAGCCTGCTGGGCAATGGCGGGCCGGTTATCACCACGGCACTTGCGGTGCTGCTGCTGAACGAGACCTTTACGCCCTGGCATGCCGCCGGCATGGGGATGATTCTGGCTGGCCTGTGGTTGCTACAGCACCCACCTGCGGCATTAATCGCAGCAAGAAGCTAAGTGATGGCACAGGTTATACAGCAGCCCATTGCGCGCGGGCAGGTTTTCGACGGCGGCCATTGCGAATCCGGGGTGTCTGCCCTGTGCGGTTTGACATTGGTTACATTTGTAACTAAGTTAGGCGCACCTAACAGCAAGCGAGCCAATAGCCTATGGAATCTGTGTCTTACTTGACCGGCTTTAACAACGAGCACGAAACCGAGGCCCTGCCGGGCGCGCTGCCCGTGGGCCAATTCAACCCACAAAAAGTGGCCTACGGGCTCTATGCCGAACAGTTTTCCAGCACCGCCTTTACCGCACCGCGCGCGCACAACCGCCGCACCTGGCTGTACCGCATTCGCCCCTCGGCCGTACAGGGCGACTACCAAAGCTTCCAGCAGGCCAGCCAACTGGTGCGCACAGGGCCCATTACCGAGCAGGCGCCGGTGCCCAACATGCTGCGTTGGTCGCCCCTGCCCATGCCCAGCGACCCCACCGATTTTGTAGATGGCCTGGTTACCCTGGCCGCCAATGGTGATGCCGCCACCCAAACGGGCCTGGGCGTGCACTGCTACCTGGCCAATCAATCCATGAGCGAGCGCTTTTTTTACAATGCCGACGGCGAGCTATTAGTTGTGCCGCAAACCGGCGCCCTGCGCCTGCACACAGAGTGCGGCATTTTGGATATCGACGCCGGCGACATTGCGGTCATTCCGCGTGGCATGAAATTTCGCGTGGTATTGCACGGGCCCGAGGCCCGGGGCTACCTGTGTGAAAACTACGGCGCCTGCTTTGAATTGCCAGAGCGTGGGCCGGTGGGCGCGAACGGCTACGCCAACGATCGCGATTTCCAATACCCGGTGGCGGCCTATGAAGATCGCGAAGGCGCCTTCGAACTCATCTGCAAATACGGCGGCAATTTTTTCCGCGCAGCCATTGGCCACTCGCCCCTGGATGTGGTGGCCTGGACGGGCAACTCCGCGCCTTACAAATACGATCTGGCGCGCTTTAACGTGATCAACACCGTGAGCTTTGACCACCCGGACCCGTCTATTTTTACCGTGCTCACCTCGCCCTCAGATACCGCAGGCGTGGCCAATTGCGACTTTGTAATTTTCCCTCCGCGCTGGATGGTGGCCGACAACACCTTTCGCCCGCCCTGGTACCACCGCAACATCATGAGTGAATTCATGGGGCTGATTAAAGGTGTGTACGATGCCAAAGAAAAAGGCTTTGAACCGGGCGGCGCAAGCCTGCACAACTGCATGAGCCCACACGGGCCGGAGGCTGAGGTGTTTGAAAAAGCGAGTAACGCAACACTTGCACCACAGCGCTACGAAAACACCCTGGCGTTCATGTTTGAATCGCGCTATGCCTTCACGCCCACGCGTTTCGCCATGACCACCAGCGCCCGCCAGCAAGATTACGTGGCCTGCTGGAATTCACTTAAAAAACATTTTCGCCCATAAATTTTCACGCCGGTGTACACCGGCCCAAAAGGGAATGACACCATGAAACTTGCATCATTGAAGCAGGGCCGCGACGGCGCCCTGATCGTTGTTAGCCGCGACCTCACCAAAGCGGTAAAAGCGGCACACATTGCCCCCACCCTGCAGGCAGCACTGGACGACTGGGCCGCCAAGGCACCCAAGCTTCAAGCCCTGTACGAAGACCTGAACGCCGGCAAAGCCACCGGCAGTTTCGCCTTTGACGAAGCCGCCTGCGCCTCGCCACTGCCGCGCGCCTACCAATGGGCCGATGGCAGCGCCTACGTGAATCACGTCGAGCTGGTGCGCAAGGCGCGCAACGCCGAAATGCCCGAAACCTTCTGGACAGACCCGTTGATCTACCAGGGCGGTTCCGATGATTTTATTGGCCCGCGCGACGACATTCCGCTGCCATCAGACGAGTGGGGTGTTGATTTTGAAGGCGAGATTGCCATCATCACCGACGACGTACCCATGAGCACCGATGCCGAAACCGCCAAAGAGCACATCAAACTGCTTATGCTCGTTAACGATGTCTCCCTGCGTGGCTTGATTCCGGGCGAGCTGGCCAAGGGGTTCGGCTTTTTCCAATCCAAACCCGCCTCGGCTTTTTCACCGGTTGCAGTCACGCCCGATGAATTGGGCGATGCCTGGGACGGCAGCAAAGTGTCACGCCCGCTGTTGTCTTACCTCAATGGCGAGGCCTTTGGCAAACCCGATGCCGGCACCGATATGACCTTTCACTTTGGCCAGCTGATTGCCCACGTGACCAAGTCGCGCAACATGGGCGCAGGCGCCATCATCGGTTCGGGCACTGTGTCGAACAAACAGGGCACCGGCCACGGCACCTCCATTGCAGAAGGCGGCGTTGGCTATTCGTGCATTGCGGAAATCCGCATGATCGAAACCATCCGCGACGGCAAGCCCAGCACCGGGTTCATGAAGTTTGGCGATCGCGTGAAAATTGAAATGCGCGATAAAGACGGCCACTCCATCTTTGGCACCATTGAACAAACCCTGGTGAAAAACGCCTAGGCAAGGAGCCTGTGATGAAACTCTACGGCTATTTCCGGTCATCGGCGGCCTATCGGGTACGCATTGCGCTGAACCTCAAAGGCCTGAGCGCCGAGCAGGTACCTGTGTCGCTCATCAAGGGCGAGCAGCAAGGAGCCTACCGCGAGCTCAACCCCCAGGGGTTGGTGCCCGCGCTGGGTACCGAGCAAGGGCTGCTCACGCAATCGCTGGCAATCATCGAATACCTTGAAAGCCTGCACCCTACACCTGCCCTGCTGCCCGGCGACGCCTGGCAACAGGCGCAAATTCGCGCCTTTGCACTCTCGCTTGCCTGCGATGTTCACCCGCTTAACAACTTGCGCGTGCTGAAATACCTCACGGACGACCTGGCCCTCAACGAGAACCAGAAAAACGCCTGGTACGCCCACTGGATTCAAACGGGCTTTACCGCTCTGGAAACCCAGCTGGCCGAGCACGCCGGCGATTATTGCTTTGGCATACGCCCAAGCCTTGCCGATGTGTGCCTGATCCCGCAGGTGTACAACGCCAAGCGCTTTAATGTGGATCTTGGCGCCTTCCCCACCATTTTGCGTATTTACGAGCACTGCAACACGCAACCGGCCTTTCAAGCGGCACAACCCGAGCAGCAGCCAGACGCGCCACAAAGCTGAGGTGCCCCCTTCAAACATCAGGCCTGTGAACCGGCCTGGTGTTGACGGTTGCCTACCCTTCACCCGCTCTCTGCCCTGACACGTAAGTTATTCCTAACCCAGCTAACGGACAAAGGCCGCTAATAGCCCGCGCGCCACGGCTGTACCGCCCACAGTGCCTGCCATTGCGGCGTCCATACACATTCCACCCACAAGTTATCCACAGCTGCCACCATATATAGTGTTATTGCCAATTAGAATTTGCATATCTTGTGCTAGGCGTTAGAATAATTGCCATCATTTGGGGTGCAGGGGCCGGTGCAGCAGACCGGCCGGATTGAAGATGCAGGCAAGGCGGATTCAGCTGCAATGGGAGGGCAAGGAATAGCGCCCGCGGTTTACAGCCGCACCCAGGCATTCAGCGCAATTTCGCACCAGTGCTCACAGCCATCACAATCAACCAGACAGACAAACAGTAAAACGCTGCTGTTTGAGCTTGGGTACAAACACGATAAGAGCCCTCAGCTGTGCAAACCACAAGCGCAACATGAGGCCAAGCCCCGCCACCAAAGGCAGGCGCCAAGGCGGGGCGTCACACACAGATTCCAGTTTTGCCATTTCCGGGGTTACCCGGCCGAATTATTCACAATTAAAAGCAGTTTAAGGACCATTGACCATGCTGAGTTGGGACGACTACGAGAACGAAGCCACCACAACCAAGCCCACCGAACCGCAACCGGCCGCTGCCCCACAGCCCGCACCCAAGGTGCAGGCGACCCAGGCAGCGCCGGTAGCGGCCCAAACGGCCGCAACCGATAAACCCGCGAGCGATGCCATCGCCAAGGCCCGCGCCGCTGTCGCTAACCTCGACACCGCCGCCGGCATCGCCGACCTGGAACTGGGTGCCGAGCGCGTTCAGGTAGACGACAAGCGCATGATCAACTGCCGTGCAGATCTCAACCAACTGGTGCCCTTCAAATACGAGTGGGCCTGGCAGAAGTACCTGGATGGCTGTGCCAACCACTGGATGCCCCAGGAAATCAACATGACCGCCGACGTTGCGCTGTGGAAATCGGCCGATGGCCTGACCGAAGACGAGCGCCGCATTGTGATGCGCTCGCTGGGCTATTTCTCAACGGCTGACTCCCTGGTGGCCAACAACCTGGTGCTGGCCATTTACCGCCTGATCACCAACCCCGAATGCCGCCAGTACATCTTGCGCCAATCCTTCGAGGAGGCTATCCACACCCACGCCTACCAGTACTGCATCGAGTCGCTGGGCATGGATGAAGGCGCAGTATTTAACATGTACCGCGAGCTGCCCTCTGTGGCCAACAAGGCGGTGTGGAGCCTGAACCACACCAAATCGCTGTCTGACCCGACCTTCACCACCGGCACCCCCGAGACAGACCAAGAGCTGCTACGCAACCTGATTGCCTTCTATGTGGTCACCGAGGGTATCTTCTTCTACTGCGGTTTCAGCCAAATTCTTTCTATGGGCCGTCGCAACAAAATGACCGGTGTGGCCGAGCAGTTCCAATACATTTTGCGCGATGAATCCATGCACCTGAACTTTGGTATTGATGTCATCAACCAGATCAAACTGGAAAACCCGCACCTGTGGACGGCCGAATTCAAAGCCGAAGTGGTACAGATGATTCTGGAAGGCACCGAGCTTGAAATTGCCTACGCACGCGATTCTATGCCGCGCGGCGTACTGGGCATGAATGCCGCCACCATGGAAGAGTACCTGCACTTCATTGCCAACCGTCGCCTGGCGCAGTTGGGCCTACCCGAGCAGTTCCCGGGCGCGCAGAACCCCTTCCCGTGGATGAGTGAAATCATGGACTTGCGCAAAGAGAAGAACTTCTTCGAAACGCGCGTTATTGAATACCAAACCGGTGGCGCACTGAGCTGGGAGTAACCCTCAGGCGTCTTTGCCGGCAGCGCCCGCTGCCGGCATTTGTCATTAACCAAGAGTTGTCAACGGAGAGAACGATGGAACATGACCGACGCAATAACCTAGACCCGATGCAAGAGGCCATGCTGATTAGCCTCGATCAATTAAGCCAAACGCTGGAAGTAATGGGCCAGGTGATCAACCGGCTGCGCTACCAGGTAGAAGACATGGCAGACACACGCCCACCAACGGCGGAAGAAGCCGACCGGCTCTCCCCCATGCATTAGCCTCAAAATCACGGGATTCTGTCTATACTGCTTTAAACCCAAGGGAAAGTAGTTGATGGCCAGAATATTCATCGTTGATGACGTAGAAGATAACATCAAGTTGCTCTGGTATAACCTGGAGGACGACGGCCACGAGGTCGCTTCCGCCAACAGCGGCCAGGCATGCATAGATCAAGCACCGGCCTTCAAGCCAGATGTAATCTTGCTCGACATGATGATGCCTGGCATGAGCGGCATTGAAACCCTCAAGGTGCTGAAAACCTTGCCGGAGGTTGAGAATGTGCCGGTTATTATGGTGTCTGCCGACGACAGTGACGACAGTATCATCGACGCCCTCGACATAGGCGCGCACGACTTCATTTCCAAACCCTTCATCTACCCGGTGCTGGAAGCCCGCGTGCGCTCGGCGGTGAGGCTCAAGCAAAGCCAGGAAGAACTGGGCGCCGCCAACGAGCGGCTGGCCATTCTCGCCTCAACAGATTCCCTGACCGGTTGCTTTAATCGACGCCACTTCTTTGAGATGAGCCAGCTGGAGTTCGCCAAGGCCACCCGCCACGGACGGCCTTTGTCGGTAGTGATGCTCGATGCCGATAAATTCAAAGCCATTAACGACACCTACGGCCACGCCATGGGCGATGAGGCACTGAAGGCCATTGCCGACACCTGCCGAAGCTGCCTGCGGGAATCAGACATACTGGCGCGCCTGGGGGGTGAAGAGTTTGCCTTATGCTGCGCTGAAACCAACCGTGATGGCGCCGCCCAACTGGCCGAACGCATCCGGCAAGCCATTGAGAAGACCACCGTCGAGCTTGACGGGCAGGCCATCAACTTTACCCTGAGCCTGGGTGTTACCGAACTGGGTGAAGGGGATATCAGCTTCGATCAGTTGATAAACCGCGCCGATCAGCTGCTATATCAGGCTAAGTCTAATAATCGAAATTGCGTGGTGGCAGGCTGAGCCAAGCAGCCGCCAGCCTCACCCTTGTAAGCCATGGCTTACAAAAGCTTCAGCCATACGCCACTATCGCCTACACCCTGCCTTGGGCAGAATACACAACATACAAGGAAGTCGACACGGAAGTGATTCAGGCCATTGATGGTCAAGGGAGGCGCCCTTTGGAAAACAGGGCCATAACAAATACGGTCAGGGATACGGCATCAAGGATAGGCAGAAGGATTCTGCAAGATGATGCAAGGACAGCGATTAAGGATTAATCGATAAGACCGACACTTAGGGAAAGATATTCAAAGGCCAGCACTGCTGGTCTTTTTCATTTCCGGGCTTTACTAATCCCGTGAAGCCACAGCCGTGTCAGCCAAAGCTGACAAGCCGCTGGCCAGAAACCTACGCCTGCTGCCGTTCCAAGCCACTGGGCGCACAGCAGGTGGTTTTGCATAATACCCATCAACAAGGAAGTACACAGGATGTAACGCGGCCACTGAAGGCAAAGGGAAGTACCTCCCGGATGGAGGTCATAGATAGGTCAAGGAATAGGGACGAAGACCAGCACTTAGGGAAAACGCTTTAAGAGGGCCAGCTTTGCTGGCCCTCTTTCATTTGCGCGTTAAAAAAAGCTGCGGCTTACGGATGTAGGTTTTGGCTGACACACTCTGGCGCTTCCCGCCACTAGGCGCACACGGGGCAATTTTGCAAAATACCCATCAACAAGGACGTACCACAAGGAAGTATCGAGGCCAGCGAAGGCCAAGGGAAGCGCCCTCAGGACGACAGGGCCAAATAAACAAGGTCAAGGAAAAAGGATCACGGACGGTTCAAGACCACAACTTAGGGAAACACATTCAAAAGCCGGCATTGCCGGCTTTTTTTCTATCCGTCACCTGCGACTTCTCAGTCAGCCACAATCTCGTATACTGCCTGAAAATAACAACGAGTAGCGCCCATGGCATTTCGCATTCCCTCTACCAACACATTTTTAATTCAGGCCTTTGTGCTTTTGGCCTGCGTCTATTTGGTGAGTTTATGGTTGTCTTTGCCTGTGTACCTTGCAGCGGTGCTAAAGGTGGCCCCCATACTGTGCTTGCTGACGCTGGCTCTGAAGGCGCCGCAGCGGGCCAACTTTCTAGTGGGCGCCCTGGTATTTTCCGCCCTGGGCGATGTGTTACTCGCACTACCTATTGAACACAGTTTTGTATTGGGCCTGGGTGCCTTTTTAATTGCACAGTCGATTTATGCCGCAGGCTTTTTTGTGCGTCGCGCGCAACCGATTAGCGCACAGCATAAGGGACGTTTATTTTTTGTGTTGGTAATAAGCCTGGCCTTGGCCACTATCATTTTGCCGCGCACCGGCGCCTTGGCAATGCCCGTCACGGTTTACCTGTTGGCCATTGCTGCCATGGCGGCAACCGCAGCCACTGTCCCCAAGGCGGGGGCCGCGTTATTTTGCGGGGCCTTATTGTTTGTACTTTCAGATGCCTGCATAGCAATCAACAAGTTTGTGTACCCTTTCAACGGCAGCGACATTGCCATCATGAGCACCTACTACGGCGCACAGGCACTTATTTGCTATGGGGTGCTACGCCACCAGCGTCAGGTGCAGCGCTAAGGTCTTGGCAGTCAGCCACTGATTGATCGGCCGCGCGCTGAAAAAACAGCGTTACCCGGGCCACGGTAATTCCCCACTTTTTGATTGCCGCCTGATTAAACAAGTGGTCGTTATCCAGCTGGTACATCCAGTCGTCAAAGCGCACATGGTATTGGGAATCGCCCACGGGCAAATCCATTGCATACTGCCACTGCAGGGCAAACCCTTCACTGCGCCCGGTAGCTGTGCCACTGATGTCTGCCGCACGCCCGGTGTAATGACCTGCGCTACTTTCATCAATAACCCATTGCCGGAACTGCGTTTCACCGTCGTCATAAAGAAAGTGCTCGTCGAGCACCAGCTGACCATCGCGCACGCACCCAACAAGATCTACGGTGAAACGTCGAACCACCTTGCCCGTGTAATCCCGCACCATGCCCCAGGCGCGGGATTGGCCGTTAAAAAAATGCAAAAGATCTACCCGCTGCTGCTCAGCGGGCGTGGCCGGTGCGTAACTCTCTATGCCGCTGCACCCCGCCAGCGCCAATAACATCGCTGCAGCTATAAGCCATTTTTTAAAGCAAATCATTCCGCAAGCCCCGCCAGTTGATTGCGAACCGATGTGTTGCGGGCATTGGGGTGCAACCAAATGGCTGCGAAGGTAGACGCAAACTGCGCGTGTTCTACGGCGCCTAACAGCTGGCCGTTCATGTAAAACTTCGCCCGGTCATCGGTATCGACCCACAAAGTCAGCTCGTCACCTGCTTCTACGCTTTGCCAAATAGCCCGAAGCTCGGCAAGCCACGCTTGCGTGTGTTCACCGACAAGGCCCAAGCGTTGCCACTCGTCGCGGGTGGTTTCAATCAGGTCTTGGCGGTCAATGTCCCGGTGATAGTGAATCACCAGGGCAAAGGGTTTCGGCAAGGCCTTGTGATCAACAATTGCGCGCCCTTCGCAGCCGAAGGTGTGCGCGCGATAAATTTTAATTCCCCAATAGCGCAACTCGGCTGCCCCGATTTTTTGCAACTGCTCAGTGGCAGGCGCTTCAACCGGGCGTTCGCAGGCTACACTTGGCAGAGCGCAGATCAGCATCACCAACAGCAGGAAAAACCGTTTCATAAAAGTGTCACCCATAAACCCTATGTACTGGCATACGGCCAAATCCTAAAATTGGATGAGACTTACAGGCCCAGCCCGTTTTCCGGTAGAGTGGCCACCTTTTTTCCGGCAGCAGGACTCGGTGCCATGAGCCACACTCAAGAACACGCCCACAGCGAAAGCCAGGTTCAGCAAAAGGGCCTCTGGGGCATGACCCGGCCCATGTTGCTAGAACAAGCGCTGGTGCTCAGCATTCCCATGACGGATTTGTTTTTTCTGAGCCGCATATCCGACAGTGCAGCAGCCGCCGTGGGTGCCATCACCCCTATTTTGTACTTTTCTTTCACCTGCCTGTGGGTGGTGGCCTTTGCGGGCTCCGCGCTGACCTCCCAGCGCATGGGAGCAGGCGATTACCAAAAGGCCAATGCCACCATAGGCGTGTACGGGCTGTGGCTTTTGCTGTTTAGCCTGCTGGCTACCGCCATGGTGTTTTACGGCGGCCCTTTGGTTTCCGGCTGGATGGGCCTTGAAAGTGCAATAAAAGCCGATGCCGATACCTACCTGCGCATTACTGCCTGGATGATAGGCGTGTGGGGTATTCATTCACTCACCCACAGCATCCTCACCGTCTACGGCCTGCCCCAATGGAACCTGCTGGCCAATGCCGTGTATTTCATCAGCAATGTGATTGGCAACAGCTGTGTGGTTTTCGGCTTGTTTGGCCTGCCAAAACTCGGGCTCGAAGGCGTAGCCTGGGTGAGCGTTTTTTCATCGCTGCTAGGGGTTGTGATCGCAATACTGGCCATTAGATTGAAACTTAAACTGCACATTGCATGGGCCAGGGTGCGCGCTGATTTTCGGGGTCACTCCCGCCAGCTGGGGCGCATTGCGCTACCCAGCATTGCCGAGCCACTCTCCTTTGATGGCCAAATGATTGTGCTGAGTGCCATCGTGGCCGTGGGCGGTACCACGGAATTGGCGGCGCGCGCCTACACCTTTAATACCTTTATGGTGCTGCTGATTTTTACCATTGCCATCAGTACCGCTACCGAAGTTCTGGTGGGGCAACATGTGGGCGCCGGCCACTTCAAAAAGGCGCACAAACAATTGCACCAAAGCCTGAAGGCGGCCTATTGGGGCGCACTTGGCCTGGGTGTACTACTGACGCTATGTGCGCCCCAGATCATGGCGCTCTACACCAACGACGCCGCCATCCTCGCCATGGCCTACTTCTACTTTGGCTTATCGCTGCTGGCAGAGCCCGGGCGGGTAACCAACATCATTGTGGGCAACACACTCAGGGGCACCGGCGACGGCTGGTTTATCTCGATTGCCGGGGTTCTGTTCAGTTGGCTGGTGGCCGTACCACTGGCCTGGTTGCTGGCCATTCACTTAGGCTGGGGGCTTTTGGGCGTGTTGGTGGCAGCAGCCATGGATGAGTGTTGCCGCTCGCTGATTTACTACCGCCGCTGGGGCCAGGGCCACTGGCGCCATAAAAACGCCACCGCGCTCGAACGAGCCCAACAACAATTGAACCAAACCGGCGATGGTATTTAGGGCAGGTTGCGTGGTTGGGCCATAAATTCCATAAAGCGCGCGTGCAGTGCGCGCGCCTCCTGTGGCTGGCCAGCCAAAAACAATAATTCAATGGCGCACTCAACCGTGCACAGGCCACCCGGGCGTTGATTGCGCCGCAGCCGAAACAGCGAAGGCCCCTCACGCACCAGAGCCAGGCGCGGTACATCGGCCAAATAAGGGCTGTGGTTCACCATTTTCTGTGCTTGCTGCCAGGTGGCATCCATCAAAATCACTTTTACAGGGCCACCCAAGCGCGCGCGCAGCTGATTTTCAAGGGGTTCGCGCTGCAGGGATTCAGGCACACAATCAAACGCCTCACCCTGCATGCCAAGCAGCGGGTATACCAACCAGCACTCCTGTCTGGCGATGGCCGTTAATAGCGCGGCATCCGGTGCTTTGCGCGCCCAAATAATTTGCCTGGCGCGAATTGCAGGAAAGTGCATAAGCAACTGGCCGGTGTTGGATTTCTTAGCCAGCTCACGCTCATGGCACAGCAAAATAAATTCAAGCAACTGATCACCCTCTGTTGCCGATTACAGCCGTTAAAGACATAAAACAAACGCCCATAAAAAAGCCCCGGCAAGCCGGGGCCTTTTAACTACACAACAATTACTCGGCAGCGGGTGCCGGGTCTTCGTTGGCAGCTGCAGCTTCAGCAGCGGCTTCTTTGATAGACAACTTAATGCGGCCACGCTGATCTACGTCCAAGCACTTAACGCGCACAACCTGACCTTCTTTCAGGTAGTCGTTTACGTCATTCACGCGCTCTTCAGCAATTTGCGAAATGTGCACCAAACCGTCTTTGCCTGGCAAGAAGTTTACAAACGCACCGAAGTCTACAATACGCACTACAGTGCCTTCGTAAATGGCGCCCACTTCTGCTTCGGCAGTAATCGCACTGATACGATCCAATACGCTGCGAATCACATCGCCGTTGGCACCGAAGATACGCACAGTACCGTCGTCTTCGATATCGATAGATGCGCCGGTTTCTTCGGTCATAGAGCGGATAACGGCGCCGCCTTTACCGATGATGTCGCGAATCTTGTCGGGATCGATCTTGATCACTTCAAAACGTGGCGCGTTATCAGAGATCTCACCACGTGGTGTGGCGATCACTTTGTTCATTTCCGCCAAGATGTGCAAACGCGCGTGCAGAGCCTGCTCTAACGCAATTTCCATAATCTCTTCGGTAATGCCTTCGATCTTGATGTCCATCTGCAGCGCAGTCACACCGTTGGCGGTACCGGCTACTTTGAAGTCCATGTCGCCCAGGTGATCTTCATCGCCCAGAATATCGGTCAGTACGGCGAAACCGTTGTCTTCTTTAACCAGGCCCATGGCAATACCGGCCACAGGAGCCTTCAAGGGTACACCTGCATCCATCAGCGCCATGCTGGTGCCACACACAGAAGCCATTGAAGAAGAACCGTTAGATTCGGTGATTTCACTTACCACGCGCAGGCTGTAAGGGAAATCATTCATGTCTGGCAGCATGGCGGCAACACCGCGGCGCGCCAGGCGGCCATGGCCGATTTCACGACGACCGGTAGCACCCATACGACCGCACTCACCCACTGAGTAGGGCGGGAAGTTGTAGTGCAGCATGAAGGGGTCTTTGCGCTCGCCTTCCAGGGCATCAATAATTTGGGCATCGCGGGCACTGCCCAAGGTAGCCACAACCAATGCTTGGGTTTCACCACGGGTGAACAGAGCAGAACCGTGAGCCTTTGGCAGCACGCCCACTTCCACATCAATGGCGCGCACGGTTTTGTTGTCGCGGCCATCAATACGCGGCTCACCAGCCACCACGCGGGTACGCACAATATTTTTCTCAAGCTTGCCAAACGCTTCGCGCACGTGCTCTTTGGTTACGCCAGACTCTTCGTCTACCAGCTCTTCAATGGCCTGGGTACGCAACTCACTCAAGCGGTCGTAGCGCTTGGCCTTATCGGTAATGCGGTAAGCAACACCAATGGAGTCTTCAAAGCCTTTCACCAGTGCGGCTTTAAGCTCTGTGTTTTCAGCAGGCGCTTTCCAATCCCATACGGGCTTGGCGGTATCGCGGGCCAAATCATTAACCGCTTGAATAACCGCTTGCAGCTCCTGGTGTGCGTAAAGCACGGCGCCCAGCATGATGTCTTCAGGCAGCTCATTGGCTTCGGATTCAACCATCAGCACGGCGTCTTGGGTACCGGCAACCACCATGTCCAGCTCGGAATCTTTAAGCTCGGTGTAGGTTGGGTTCAGCACATAACCCGATGCCTGGGTGTAACCCACGCGCGCGGCACCAATGGGGCCGGCAAAGGGAATACCAGAAATCGAAAGCGCAGCCGAGGTGCCGATCATTGCGCAAATATCGGGATCAACATCGTTGTTTGCAGACAGTACAGTACACACCACCTGCACTTCATTTTTGAAACCATTGGGGAACAGCGGGCGGATCGGGCGATCGATCAAGCGCGAAGTCAGGGTTTCTTTTTCGCTCGGACGGCCTTCACGCTTGAAGAAGCCACCGGGAATCTTGCCCGCAGCGTAAGCCTTTTCGATGTAGTGTACAGACAGGGGGAAGAAGTCTTGACCATCTTTTGCTTCTTTTGCGCCCACTACGGTACATAAAACAGAGGTGTCACCAATGCTGGCAATTACAGCGCCATTGGCCTGGCGCGCTACGCGGCCAGTTTCGAGGGTGACAGTTTGGTTTCCGTATTGAAACGATTTAATTACAGGATTCACTTATATCGTCCTTTTCTCTTTGCTTTCAATTAATTCTAAAATTCGACTAACTACTTATAACGAACGTGTATTTAACAAGCTTGCTCGCACAAAGCCTTGCACAAGCATTGGTGTGAGCCACCACGACACAATTTGATTTCGGTATGCCGACAGCCTTACTCACAGCGTTGAGGTGCATATCACACCCATCGCATTCTTAAATTCCAAAGCGTGCAGCCGCACACAATTTTGGCTGCACATAAAAAAGCGCCCGCTTGCGCGGGCACCGAAACTTAGCGACGCAGGCCGAGTTTCTGAATCAGGGCAGTGTAACGCTCAGCGTTTTTACCCTTCAGGTAATCCAGCAACTTACGACGCTGGTTTACCATGCGGATCAGACCACGACGTGAGTGGTGATCTTTCTTGTTCTCGGAGAAGTGACCCTGCAACTTGTTGATGTTGTAAGTCAACAAAGCTACCTGAACCTCTGGAGAACCAGTATCGCCTTCAGCTTGCTGAAAGTCTTTTACGATGTCCGCTTTTTCTTGTGCACTAAGTGCCATATCATTCACCTTTACGTATGACTACGTTTAAATATGCAAGTTACTTAACCACAGGGTGGTTATAGCAACCGGTTATAAAAGGCCTGTCCGTGCATATTTACAGACAGGTCTGCGCCCCACCGGGGCTATTCGGTAGCCGTTAGCTACCAGAATTTGAGGCCACCAGCCGCTTGGGAGCGACCCGGCCATCATCGGCAAGGGTGCCGATGCCTAAAAAAACACCAGTTTGATCAAAGACACGCACCATATCACCTTCATCACCCAAGGCAAAGGCCCGCGCATCCATCACCGGATTACCCTGGCGAAAATAGTAGGCGGTGGCCTCGGGAAGCGCCAGCGACGGCAGCTGCGCCACGGGTGCATCCACAGGTAATAACAGTGAATCCAATACCTCAGGCTCCCCTTCACCGCGCATGTCAGCCAGAGTTTCCAAGGATACGGCCTGTGCATCCGTAAAGGGGCCAGCCTGGGTGCGATGCAGGCGTGCCACATGGGCACCCACGCCAAGGGCTGCGCCCAGGTCTTCTGCAATGCTGCGGATATAGGTGCCTTTGGAGCAGTGCACGGCGATATCTGCCTCGGCCACTTCACCGGGGCGAAAGGCCAGCAACGCGATGCTATACACCGTTACCTGGCGGGCTTTGCGCTCTACCTCTATGCCTTGGCGGGCAAGCTTGTAGAGCGGTTGGCCATCTTTCTTCAATGCCGAAAACATCGACGGCACCTGGCTGATCTCGCCTTTGAAGGCCTTTAGCTGCTCAGCCACCAAAGCCTCGGTAATATGTGCCGCGCTTTTGGCTTCGATTACCTCGCCATCAGAATCGCTGGTATCGGTGCGCTCACCAATACGGAACGTACTGGCATAGCCTTTATCGGCATCGAGTAAAAACTGGGAAAACTTGGTTGAATCACCAAAACACAAGGGCAACACGCCCGTTGCCAGCGGGTCCAGGCTGCCCGTGTGGCCTGCTTTGGCGGCGTAATACAACCGCTTGGCCTTTTGCAGGGCGGCGTTTGAACTCATGCCGCCGGGCTTATTGAGCACCAGCACGCCACTGATCGGGCGACCTTTAGGTTTTCTTGCCATAAAACGTGCGCTACTCGGCCGGATCTTCGGGGTTTTTGGCTTTGTCGTCAGCCACTGCCCGGTCAATCAAATTGGCCAATTGGTTGCCGCGAATGGTGGTTTTATCGTACACAAACTGCAGGCGCGGTGTAGTACGTAAATCCAAATCCTTCGCAACAAGGCTGCGCAAAAAGCCGGCCGCCTTGTTGAGGATTGCCAGCGCAGCTTCACACTCTGCATCGGTTTCGCGGCCAACAAAAGTGACAAAAATTTTCGCAAACGCCAGATCACGGGTTACCGTTACATCGTTTACGTTCACCATGCCAATGCGCGGATCGCGGATTTCTTGCTGGATAAACCGCGAAACAGATCGCTGCAGCGCATCTGCTACGCGATCTGTACGTTTAAATTCACGAGCCATTGCAGTACCTCAAGCAGGAGAGCTAATTAAAGCTCTCTTGCTACTTCTTTAACGTCGAAGACTTCGATCTGATCGCCGACTTTTACGTCGTAGTTCTTCACGCCAATACCACATTCCATGCCGTTGCGAACTTCTTTAACGTCGTCTTTGAAACGGCGCAGAGATTCCAGCTCGCCCTCAAAAATTACCACGTTATCGCGCAATACGCGGATGGGCTTGTTACGGTACACAGTGCCCTCAGTCACCATACAGCCGGCTACCTGGCCAAACTTGGGCGAACGGAACACTTCACGTACATCGGCAATACCCACAATCTCTTCAACACGCTCGGGCGCCAACATACCGGCCAGTGCTGAACGGATTTCATCAAGCAGCTGGTAAATAATGCTGTAGTAGCGAATCTCAACAGATTCAGCTTCAGCCAAACGACGCGTTGCAGCATCGGCACGTACGTTGAAACCAAGCACGATCGCGCCAGTAGCCAGCGCCAGGTTCACGTCGCTCTCGGTAATGCCGCCCACACCGGAAGACACCACATTCACTTCAACTTCTTCGTTGCCGATATCAGCCATGGAACTCAAAATGGCTTCCAGTGAACCACGCACATCGGCTTTAACAACCACGGAGAGAATCTTCTTCTCTTCACTGCCCATGTTGGCAAACATGTTTTCGAGCTTGGCTGCCTGCTGGCGCATGAGCTTTTCGCTGCGCTCTTTCTCTGCGCGGTGCTCAGCCACTTCACGGGCCTTGCGCTCATCGGGTACCACGGCGAAGTCTTCACCGGCACCGGGCGCGTTGTTCAAGCCCAAAATTTCAACGGGCGTTGAGGGGCCAGCTTCTTTCACAGTTTGGCCTTGCTCATTTACCATCGCACGCACGCGGCCATAGGCCTGGCCTGCCAACAGCATGTCGCCACGCTTCAGCGTACCCTGCTGAACCAATACCGTGGCAATGGCACCGCGGCCTTTATCAACACGGGATTCAACCACCACGCCCTTGGCGGGCACATCAACGGGCGCTTCCAGCTCCAGGATTTCAGCTTGCAGTGAAATAGCTTCGAGCAGTGAATCCACACCGGTACCGGTGTGTGCCGACACCTCGATAAACTGCGTATCGCCACCCCAATCTTCCGGAATAACTTCATGCTGAACCAACTCGTTTTTCACGCGATCCGGATCGGCAGCTTCTTTATCACACTTGTTGATTGCAACAACGATTGGCACGCCGGCAGCCTTCGAGTGCTGAATTGCCTCAATGGTTTGCGGCATCACGCCATCGTCGGCGGCTACCACCAAAATAACCACGTCGGTTGCCTGGGCACCACGTGCACGCATGGCGGTAAACGCGGCGTGACCGGGAGTATCCAGGAAGGTAATTTCACCCAGGCTCGTTTTTACACGGTATGCACCAATGTGCTGGGTAATACCACCGGCTTCGCCTGCGGCCACTTTGGCTTTACGAATGTAATCGAGCAGTGAGGTTTTACCGTGGTCAACGTGACCCATTACGGTAACTACCGGTGCACGGCTGATCATTTCGCCATCGTGAGTGATAGAAAGCTCCAGCGCCTCTTCCAGCTCGTTATCGCTCTTGAGCTTGGCCGAGTGGCCCATCTCTTCAACAATCAGCTGTGAGGTTTCTTGATCCAGAGAATCATTTAGTGTGGCCATCACACCCATTTTCATCATGCGCTTGATCAGTTCATTCGCTTTGATGTTCATGCGTGATGCCAGGTCGCTGACTGTAATCAGCGGGGGTAATTCAACTTCCAAAATTTGCTTCGCCGTCGGCTTCTTGAAACCGTGTTTGTTATTTAGCTTCAGCGAGCCACGTGCACGACGCGGGGTTGCCAACTCATCTTCCAACTCATCCAGACGCTTCAAATCAATACGTGCGCCCTTCTTGGGTGCGGCAGGTGCCACAACTTTCTTGCTGGCGCGGTGGCCGGCTTTTTTCGTGTGCTTGCTAGCCTTGTCTTCGGCATCATCTACTTCAACATGGCGCGATTTTTTCGGCGCCTGGCCGTGCTTGCCTTTGGTCTCTTCTTCTTTCTTGGCCTTGGCCTCAGCATCAGCGCGCTGCTGGCGCAACTCTTCTTCGGCCTTGCGCTTGGCTTCTTCGGCCTTCAGGCGCTCTTCTTCTTCCTGCTTGCGTCGCGCATCCAGTGCCGCCAGGCGACGCTCTTCCATATCGTCTACACGAGTGCTGGCAACCTTGGGGGCAGCGGGCTCGGCCGGGGTTGGTTCGGCGGCCGCAGTTTTTGCAGCTGGCGTTGCTGCTTCAGCAGCGGCACTTTTCGCCTCTTCTTCAGCGCGCGCTTTGGCAGCGGCTTCGGCTGCGTCTGCTTCGGCTTGGGCCTTGGCGGCGGCTTCAGCTTCCGCTTTGGCCGCAGCTTCTGCAGCGGCCGCTTCTGCAGCTTCCACTTCAGCCGGGTCACGCTTTACGTAGGTGCGCTTTTTGCGCACTTCAACGTTAACCACTTTGCGCGAAGCACCGGAACCTGTTTTCAAGGTAGTGGTGGTTTTGCGCTTCAAGGTAATTTTACGTGGCTCGGCCACTTCCTCACCGTGACTGCTCTTTAAAAAGCGCAGCAAGGTTTGTTTTTCTTCATCAGAAACCGACTCATCAGCTTTCTTGTGCTTCAAACCGGCTTCTTGCATCTGCTTAAGCAGACGCTCGACGGGAGCACCGACTGATTCGGCGAGTTCGCTTACAGTTACTTCAGCCATTCTCTTTCCTCGGTATTATTGCTCGCCTGCGCTGTCTGACTCGTCAGCAAACCAGGGTTCACGTGCTTTCATGATCAGTGCCGCTGCGCGCTCTTCATCCATACCTTCAACGCCCAACAGGTCGTCTACGGATTGCTCGGCCAGATCTTCCATTGTGATAACGCCGTTAGCCGCCAGCAGGTAGGCCAGGTGCTTATCCATACCTTCCATGGTCAGCAAATCTTCTGCGGGCTCGGTATCCAGCTTCTCTTCAGAGGCCAGTGCCTGGGTAAGCAGTGCGTCTTTCGCGCGAGCACGCAATTCTTCGGCGATATCTTCATCAAAACCTTCAATGGCCAGCATTTCCTCCAGGGGAACATAGGCCACTTCTTCGAGGGTGGTGAAGCCTTCGTCTACCAGCACCTCGGCAACTTCTTCATCCACATCCAGTGCGGCCATGAAGTTTTCAACAATGCTGCCAGATTCTTCCTGCTGCTTGGCACTCCACTCTTCTTCGCTCATCACGTTGATGGTCCAACCGGTGAGCTCGGATGCCAGGCGCACATTTTGGCCGCCACGGCCAATGGCCTGAGCCAGGTTATCTTCGGCTACGGCCACATCCATGGAACCTGCGTCTTCATCAACCACAATGGATTCGATTTCAGCGGGCGACATAGCGTTAATAACGAACTGGGCCGGGTTGTCGTCCCACAGCACAATATCCACGCGCTCATTGCCAAGCTCATTGGATACCGCTTGTACGCGTGAACCGCGCATGCCCACACAAGCACCTACCGGGTCTATGCGGCCATCGTTGGTTTTTACGGCAATTTTGGCACGCGAGCCAGGATCGCGGGCCGCACCCTTGATTTCAATAACTTCTTCTGAAATCTCCGGCACTTCAATTTTAAATAATTCGATCAGCATCTCGGGGCATGAGCGGCTCAGGTAGAGCTGCGGGCCACGGGCATCGGGGCGCACATCCAATAGCAGTGAGCGCACGCGATCATTCATGCGAAACACTTCGCGACCCACTAACTGATCGCGCGGCAACAGGCCTTCTGCGTTGTTGCCCAAATCTACAATCACGGCATCGCGGGTGACTTTCTTAACAGTACCGTTAATCAGCTCGCCTACACGGTCGCGGTACTCTTCCACGATTTGCGCGCGCTCGGCTTCACGTACTTTTTGTACAATCACCTGCTTGGCGGTTTGCGCGGCAATGCGGCCGAACTCCACGTTCTCCACCTGCTCTTCGTAGACGTCACCGGCTTTGAGCGCCGGGTCTTTTTCCGCGGCTTCTTCCAGCGTGAACTGGGTGCCAAGCTCTGCCAGGGTGTCGTCATCTACCACCAACCAGCGACGGAAGGTTTCGTAGCTGCCGTCTTTGCGGTTAATTACAACGCGAATATCGGATTCTTCGTCGTAGCGCTTTTTAGCAGCCGTTGCCAGCGCTATTTCAATGGCTTCAAAGATCACATCACGGTCGACGCCTTTTTCATTGGAAACCGCTTCGGCGACCAGCAAAATCTCTTTGTTCATCATGGTTTAGCCTCTTAAATTCCATCTGGCTCCGGCAACTAGAATTGCGGAACGATGTTAGCCTTTTCAATCGAATCTATGGGAAACAGGTATTCTTCGTTTTCTACCTGCAATATCACTTCGTCGTTTTCGATACCGCTAATGACGCCACTGAACTTGCGGCGGCCATCAAATGGGGTGCGTAAACGTAGCTCGGCCTTGTGGCCTTGAAAGCGTTGGTAGTGGTCTAGGGTAAAGAGCGGCCGATCAACGCCGGGAGAAGAAACTTCCAAGGTGTACTCGCCACTGATGGGGTCTTCGACATCGAGCACAGCGCTAACCTGGCGGCTGACTTTTTCGCAATCTTCCAGCATGACGCCGTTTTCGCGCTCGATGAAAATGCGCAAGGTGGTGTGACGCCCCTGGGATAAATATTCCATACCCCAAAACTCACATTCCATAGCCTCAGCTACGGGTGCAATCAGTGCCTGCAAGGTTTCTTGCTTTGTCGCCATATACGCTTCTGTGTTCTCGTAAAACAAACAAAAAATGGGCACTAGGCCCATTCTTATTATGACTGCCTTAGCTGGCAGTAATATCTTGCGCCGCCCGGAGGCTTGGCAATTCGCGCATACAAAAAAGCCCCAAACTGGGGCTTCTCGGCACGTCTTGCGACGCAGTTCGATAGCCAAAAGCCGATTCTGGTAATTCGGCCTTCGCCCGGCTATGCCGGCCTGTTGTAGCTCACTATAACCCAGTGGCGCTACGGGTACCAAACTTCAAAATTGGTAGCGGGGGCTGGATTTGAACCAACGACCTTCGGGTTATGAGCCCGACGAGCTACCAGGCTGCTCCACCCCGCATCAACAACTTGCTTCAGAGCTGTGCTCTCAACCAAGGCCGCGAATTATAGGGAGCACCCCACCCTCGGTCAACCCCCTTTTGCATTTATTTTATAAAAACAATTACTTAGATTAGTTTTACAGCAATAAGCACAAAAACACGGCAACCACAGCCCCATCGAGCAGCGCACCAAGCGAGCGCCTATACAAAAGCACCAGCCACAGCGCTACGCAAACTTCACAAGCCCCTCTCCAGCAAGGCGGCGAACGGCCCGAAGGGTGAGCGCATCGCGCGAATCAACGCCGGACCTTGGTCCGGCCTGGCAAGTAAAAAAAAAGCCCGATGCGTTAGCATCAGGCTTCTTCAATTGGTGCCCACTAATCGAAGATTAGGACCGCGCAGCGGCCCGGAGGGTGAGCGCACTGCGCGAATCAACGCCGGACCTTGGTCCGGCCTGGCAGGTAAAAAAAGCCCGATGCGCTAGCATCAGGCTTCTTCAATTGGTGCCCACTAATCGCAGATTAGGACCGCGCAGCGGCCCGAAGGGTGAGGCATCGCGCGAATCAACGCCGGACCTTGGTCCGGCCTGGCAGGTAAAAAAAAGCCCGATGCGTTAGCATCAGGCTTCTTCAATTGGTGCCCACTAATCCCAGATTAGGACCGCGCAGCGGCCCGAAGGGTGAGCGCATTGCGCGAATCAACGCCGGACCTTGGTCCGGCCTGGCAAGTAAAAAAAAAAGCCCGATGCGTTAGCATCAGGCTTCTTCAATTGGTGCCCACTAATCCCAGATTAGGACCGCGCAGCGGCCCGGAGGGTGAGCGCATCGCGCGAATCAACGCCGGACCTTGGTCCGGCCTGGCAGGTAAAAAAAAGCCCGATGCGTTAGCATCAGGCTTCTTCAATTGGTGCCCACTAATCGCAGATTAGGACCGCGCAGCGGCCCGAAGGGTGAGCGCATCGCGCGAATCAACGCCGGACCTTGGTCCGGCCTGGCAGGTAAAAAAAAGCCCGATGCGTTAGCATCAGGCTTCTCCAATTGGTGCCCACTAATCCCAGATTAGGACCGCGCAGCGGCCCGGAGGGTGAGCGCACTGCGCGAATCAACGCCGGACCCTGGTCCGGCCTGGCAGGAAAAAAAAAGCCCGATGCGTTAGCATCAGGCTTCTTCAATTGGTGCCCAAGGCCGGACTTGAACCGGCACGACTTGCGTCACTACCCCCTCAAGATAGCGTGTCTACCAATTTCACCACTTGGGCTAAACCTTTACTCACTGCTCTGGCGCCTGCGGCACCTCATCAGCGGCATCTTCAACTACGGGTACTTCGGCGTCGCCAGCAGACTGCTCGACAATGGCGGGAATACCGGCATTGGAAGAAATATCTGCTTTGTTTTTGGCCACAATGGCCAAGCCGAAGCTGGTGATGAAGAAAATCAATGAAAACACAGCTGTGGCGCGCGAAAAAAAGTTACCACCACCAGAGCTGCCAAATACTGTTTGCGAGGCACCACCACCAAAAGACGCGCCCGCTTCGGCACCTTTACCTTGCTGCAGCAAGATCAGGCCGATAATGGCCAAAGCTGCAAGCACGTGCACGATAATAATCAACTGTTCCATAATATTCTCTACATTCGAGCCTTAAGCCAAGTGACTTATAGCACTCTCACAAATTTTGCTGAACTCAACACTGTCAAGCGCCGCTCCGCCCACCAAGGCGCCATCAATATCTGGCTGCTTGAACAGCTCATCGGCATTGGCAGATTTCACGCTGCCGCCGTATAGCACACTTACGCGGCTACCGGCTGAACCCAGCTGCTCGCGAATGGCTGCGTGCACTGCCTGGGCTTGCTCAGGTGTTGCCGTTTTACCGGTGCCAATGGCCCATACCGGCTCATAGGCAACCACGATTTCGCTAACATCTTCAACCGCTTCTATAACTGCGGCCAACTGCCGTGCTACCACAGCAAATGTTTGCTCTTGCTCGCGCTCTGTAAGGGTTTCCCCTACGCAGACTACCGGCGTGACACCTGCAGCCAACGCCGCCTTTGTCTTTGCCGCCACCAGCGCATCCGACTCTGCCTGATACTCCCGGCGCTCGGAGTGGCCAACAATCGCATACTCACAGCCGACATCTTTTAACATGGCACCGCTGCACTGGCCGGTAAAGGCACCATTGGCTAGCTGATCGCTCACATCTTGCGCTGCCAGTGCAATACCTGCGCGCTGAAACCGCTCACTCAGCACCGCCAGGTAAGGCGCAGGCGCTGCGATTGCGACATCCACAACGGCGGCCTCCGGAATTCTGAAACCCTCAAGCCACTGCGCATTGGCAGCGTGCGAGCCGTTCATCTTCCAATTGCCCATCACCAGCGGACGACGCATAGATTCTCCTTGCTATAGGTCGCACCCAAGGGCGACTTATTTGCTCCCAATAGCGCAGGCGAAGCCTGGCAGGGGGCTTGAACACACCACACTCATGGGTGCCTCTCAAGCGGGCGCCAATGTTAGCGAAGTCGGTGCCGAGATACAACGGCTTTTTGCTCACTAAATCAATCAATTAGCAGGCGCACTAACTAGGCGCCCACAGCGGCCTGAACCACCTCTGCAAGCTCGGCGGCCAACTTCTTGACGGCGCCTGCCTCATCGCCTTCAACCATCACCCGCACCACAGGCTCAGTGCCCGAGGGGCGCAAAAGCACGCGCCCGCGCCCGGCCAGCACAGATTCGGTTTCAGCAATGGCCGACTGTATAGAGGCGTTGCCCGCCAGCAACGATTTGTCTTTCACCCGCACATTTATCATGGTTTGCGGGCACTTGGTCATGGCGGATTTCAATTCGTGCAACCCCTTGCCGGTAGACACCATGGCGAGCAGCACCTGAAGGGCGGCCACAATGCCATCACCGGTGGTGGTTAAGTCGCCACAGATAATGTGCCCGGAAGATTCACCACCCAGATCCCAGCCGTTGTTGCGCATGGCTTCAATCACGTAACGGTCGCCCACATCGGCACGCACCAGGTCTACACCGATGTTTTTCAGGCCCAGCTCAAATCCGAAGTTGCTCATGAGCGTGCCCACCACACCGGGGCATTCACGACCCTGTTCTATGCGGTGCGCGGCAATGATATACAAAATCTCATCGCCATCGACCACCTGGCCTTTGTGATCTACAAAACAGACGCGGTCGCCGTCGCCATCAAAGGCAATGCCTAGGTCGGCGCCCAGCTCCAACACTTTTTCGCGCAGCACTTCGGGCTTTGTGGAGCCGCACGCGCGGTTGATGTTGGTGCCGTTCGGCTCGTTGGCAATGGGCACCACCTTGGCACCCAGCTCACGGAACACGTCCGGCGCCACGTGATAGGTGGCGCCGTTGGCGCAATCCACCACTATTTTGAGGCCCTGCAGAGAAAAGCCCCAAGGCAAGGTGCCCTTACAAAATTCAATGTAACGCCCGGCGGCATCTTCAATGCGACGCGCCTTGCCCAGCCGCTCGGCGGTGGACATCGGCTCATCCAGCATTTGCTCAATTTTAAGCTCTACGCTGTCTGGCAGTTTGGTGCCTGAACCGCTGAAGAATTTGATGCCGTTGTCGCCATAGGGGTTGTGCGAAGCACTGATAACAATACCGGCTTGCGCTTGAAAGGTGCGGGTTAAATAGGCGATGGCAGGCGTTGGCATGGGGCCGAGCAGCCCCACATCCACACCGGCGTTAATCAAGCCCGCCTGCAATGCAGATTCGAACATGTAACCGCTAATGCGCGTATCTTTACCAATCAAGATGCGCTTGGGGCCCTCAAAGCGCTCCCCCAGCACATGGCCGGCCGCCCAGCCGAGCTTCAGCATAAAGTCTGGGGTAATGGGGAATTCACCCACGGCACCGCGAATACCGTCGGTACCAAAATATTTACGAGTCATTGAATGTGTCCTATGTGGCGTCCATGCAGGAGGCAAAATAATGCAAACCGCCGATTCTACTGGAAATATGGCAGCCGCTAAAGTTGGCCGTGCACGGCAGTCAGCACCTTGAGTAGATCGCAGGTTTCCGCCACATCATGCACGCGCAATATGTGGGCGCCGGCCTGGGCTGCCAGTAGCGCAAATGCCAGGCTGCCCGCAAGCCGCTCTGGCACCTCGCGACCGCATATCTGCCCCACCATGGATTTACGCGACACACCCACCAGCAAAGGGTACTGCTTTGCAAAATGGCTGATCGCCCGGAACAGTTGCAAATTGTGTTCAAGGGATTTACCAAACCCGAAACCCGGATCAAGTATCAGGCGATCAGGCCCTATGCCCGCGGCCAGGCACGCCTGCACCCGCTCGCCTAAAAACTGCTCAACTTCTGCCACAACATCAGAATATTGCGGGGCTGCCTGCATGGTTTTGGGCTTGCCGCGCATGTGCATTAAACACACGGGCAAGCCCGTGGCGGCCGCTGCTGATAGCGCGCCTTCTGCGGTGAGCGCACGCACATCGTTAATCAGGCCCGCGCCACCGCGGGCGGCTGCAGTCATCACGCTCGCCCTGCTGGTATCCACGCTAATGACCGCAGAAAAGCGCGCGCAAAGCGCCTCTACCACAGGTACAACCCGATCGAGTTCTGCCTGCTCGGGCACAGGCTCGGCACCGGGGCGCGTGGATTCGCCGCCCACATCCAATATGCTGGCACCGGCGGCCAGCATGCCGGCCGCCTCATCAATCACCCGCTCAATGCGCAGCCCGCCATCAAAAAAGCGCCCGCCATCGCTGAAGGAGTCTGGTGTGACATTGAGTATGCCCATGACCTGTGGGCGCGAAAGATCAAGCGTAGGTGCACCAAAAATCATTCAATACCTCATTGAGTAGCGGTTCGCACACCGCTTGGGATAGTTGCTAATCAAAGCGCATAAAACCTGCAGAAATCCCGCACCACGTAATTCAATACATCATAAAAAAACACCAGCGCAAGGCTGGTGTTTTTAATCAGTGATCCTTGGCCGGCCCGCCGATTGGGCTTGAGGGCTTATCAGGATCTTTCCCGTCGTGCGATTCCTCGCCGCGGCCACCTTTGATGTGGCCGTTGAAATCGTTGTCGTCCCAATCCCTTGGCGGGCGCACCTTGCGACGGGCCATCAAGTCATCAACCTGCTCGGCATCAATGGTTTCGTATTCCATCAAGGCGTCTTTCATGGCCTCAAGAATATCGCGATTATCTTCAAGAATTTTGGTTGCACGGGTGTAACAGCTATCCACAATGCGGCGCACTTCTTCATCAATCATGCGCGAGGTGCCATCAGAGTGGGCAGCGTGGAAGGTGCCCGGGTAGGCGCCCTCTTCTTCACCGTAATTGAGCGGGCCCAATTTTTCCGACAACCCCCACTTGGTAACCATATTGCGCGCAAGCTGGGTGGCGCGCTCAATATCGTTGGAGGCACCGGTGGTAACGCCCTCAAAGCCCAGGGTCATTTCCTCGGCAATGCGGCCACCAAACAGCGTGCACAACTGGGATTCCAGCGCGCGCTTGCTCAGGCTGTACTTGTCGTCTTCGGGCAAGAACTGGGTTACACCCAAGGCCCGGCCACGGGGAATAATGGTGACCTTGTGCACAGGGTCGTGCTCTGGCACCAAGCGGCCAACAATGGCGTGGCCCGCCTCGTGGTAGGCGGTGTTTTCCTTTTCTTTCTCGCCCATCACCATGGTCTTGCGCTCGGCACCCATCATGATTTTATCGCGGGCTTTTTCGAACTCTTCCATGGTTACCAGGCGCTTGTTGGCACGGGCGGCGAACAAAGCGGCCTCATTCACAAGGTTGGCAAGATCCGCACCAGAGAAGCCAGGGGTTCCGCGCGCAATAATGGATGCCTGCACTTTTTCATCCAAGGGCACTTTGCGCATGTGCACTTTCAGAATTTGCTCGCGCCCGCGAATATCCGGCAAGCCTACAAACACTTGGCGATCAAAGCGGCCGGGGCGCAAGAGGGCCTTGTCGAGCACATCCGGGCGGTTGGTGGCAGCAA
Source organism: Simiduia sp. 21SJ11W-1 (assembly GCF_024138675.1). Classification (NCBI taxonomy): domain Bacteria; kingdom Pseudomonadati; phylum Pseudomonadota; class Gammaproteobacteria; order Cellvibrionales; family Cellvibrionaceae; genus Simiduia; species Simiduia sp. 21SJ11W-1. The sequence continues at coordinate 2,916,656 of NZ_CP090959.1, forward strand.
TCACGATGATGCCTTCATTGCCTTCAAAACCGTCCATCTCAACCAGCAGCTGGTTCAGGGTTTGCTCGCGCTCATCATGGCCACCGCCATGGCCGCCGCCACGGTGGCGGCCCACGGCATCAATTTCATCAATAAAGATAATACAAGGCGCCTGCTTCTTGGCCTGATCGAACATGTCGCGCACGCGCGAAGCACCCACGCCCACAAACATTTCAACAAAATCTGAGCCGGAAATAGAGAAGAAAGGCACCTTGGCTTCGCCTGCAATGGCCTTGGCCAGCAGGGTTTTACCGGTACCGGGTGGGCCCGCCATCAACACGCCCCGTGGGATCTGGCCGCCCAAGCGCTGAAAGCGCGATGGGTCACGCAGGAACTCCACCAGCTCCTGCACTTCTTCTTTGGCTTCATCCACACCGGCTACGTCTGCAAATGTGGTTTTAATCTGGTCTTCACCCAGCAGCCGCGCCTTGCTTTTGCCAAAGCTCATGGGGCCGCCACGGCCGCCACCACCGCCCTGCATCTGGCGCATAAAGAACATAAAAACGGCAATAATCAGTAAAATCGGGAAACTTGCGAAAAACAGCTGCTGCCAGAATCCGGCCTGCTCGGGCTGTTTACCTACCACCTTGACGTTGTGGTTGAGCAGATCATCCATCAATTTCATATCCACCAAATTCGGGCGAATCGTTGTGAATTGCGAACCGTCTGCCTGGCGGGTCCCCTCGATGACCAGGCCATCGATTTTCACCTCCTTCACCCTGTCGGCCTGCACTTCCAGTACAAACTCCGAGTAAGGAATTTCCTGCTTATTTGGGGTGGCACTAAAGTTCTGGAATACCGATAACAGCACAGCGGCGATAATCAGCCACAGAACTAGATTTTTTGCCATATCATTCAAAGGGTTACCCTCACATCATTACGTCAGCAAGTTACTTTGCAACCGGGATTTCCGGGGTGTTTTACCAAGGCGGTATGCATACCTATCAGCATGATACAGCTACGCACCGGTGTAAATGGTGGATTTCACAGCGAAGGACAAAAGCCCACACAAAGCCGACCAATTGAGCCGTTGGGGTAAAATGGGGGCCAAGTGCGAAAATACAAGCACCGCCCACCAATTGCACCGACTGACTGCTAACTTTAGGCTACAATGCCGGCTCTGGGGTATGAGCCCCAATACGATTAGATAGAGTTCAGGATTTTATATGCCAGTCAGTGCAGAGCGCAGAAAACAGTTTCGACAAATTGGTCACAACCTCAAACCCGTGGTTATGGTCGCCGAGAAAGGCTTATCAGAGGGTGTTCTGGAAGAGCTTAACCGCGCCCTGGAAGATCACGAGCTGATTAAAGTGAAGATGGTGATCAACGATCGAGACGCACGCAAGGCTGCCATTGAAGCCATGTGCAAGGCCGCCAGGGCCGAGGTTATTCAGGAAATCGGCAAGATCGCCCTGATTTTCCGCGCCGCACGCGAGCCCAACCCCAAGCTTTCCAACATCCTACGCTGATTGGCAAGGGCGCCCAAAGGCGCCCGTCACCCCTAGCGGTGATACACCGCGTCTATTTCGTACTCCACTTCACCCGCGGGCGTGCGCACCAACGCCACATCGCCCACTTCTTTGCCAATCAAAGCACGGGCAATAGGTGAGGTAACCGAGATCATATTGGCTTTAACATCGGCTTCATCTTCACCCACAATTTTGTAGGTTTGAATGGCATCGGTTTCCAGGTTCAAAATATCTACGGTGGTACCGAAAATAACCTTATCGCCCTCCGGAATGGTGGAGATGTCGATCACCTGCGCATTACTCAGTTTGGCTTCAATTTCCTGAATCCGCCCCTCGCAAAAACCCTGCTGTTCACGCGCTGCGTGGTATTCGGCATTTTCTTTTAAATCGCCGTGCTCGCGGGCTTCTGCAATGGCCGTAACAATGCGCGGGCGCTCAACTTTTTTCAGATGCTCGAGCTCGGCGCGCAACTTCTCGGCGCCGGCTACGGTCATTGGATATTTGGTCATGCATGTATCCTCTTATGCAGATCTTGCAGGCGGCGAACCTCTGTCTTTAACCCGAAACGCAAGGCAACACACAGCGCTTCTGCCGCTGCCAGCGTAGTGGTGTAATAGACGCGATGGCCCTCTGCGCCCCGGCGAATAGACGCCGAGTCTTTAATGGCTTGCTTGCCCTCGGTTGTGTTGATAATCAAATCGATTTCATCGTTTTTGATCATGTCCACAATGTGCGGGCGCCCTTCTGTCACCTTATTGACGATCTGTACCGGCACACCCGCAGCTTCAATTACCGCCGCAGTGCCCCGGGTCGCCACAAGCTCAAAGCCCAAATCTGCCAGTTCTTTGGCCACGGTCAACATGCCGTCTTTATCGAAGTCGCGCACTGAAATGAACGCGCGCCCCTTGGTGGGCAGCACATCACCGGCACCCAACTGCGCCTTGGCAAAAGCTTCGGCAAAGGTTTCGCCCACCCCCATTACCTCGCCCGTTGAGCGCATTTCCGGGCCCAGAATCGGGTCTACCGTTGGGAACTTGTTAAAGGGGAATACAGCCTCTTTAACGCTGTAGAAATCTGGCACGATTTCCGATGTAAAACCCTGCTCGGCAAGGCTTCGGCCGGCCTGGCAACGGGCCGCAACTTTCGCGAGCGACACACCAATGCACTTAGACACAAACGGCACGGTACGCGAGGCGCGCGGGTTTACTTCAATTACGTAAATCTCGCCGTCTTGATAAGCAAGCTGCACGTTCATCAAACCCACAACACCCAACTCCAGGGCCATTTTGCGCACTTGCTCGCGCATTTCATTTTGCACGTCCTTATCCAGTGAATAAGGCGGCAGCGAACAGGCCGAGTCACCGGAGTGAACACCGCACTGCTCAATGTGCTGCATGATGGCACCAATCACCACTTCTTTTCCGTCGGAGACGGCATCAATATCCACTTCAATGGCATTGTTAAGGAAGTGATCTAGCAACACCGGCGCATCATCAGATACCTGCACGGCTTCGCGCATGTATTGCTTGAGCTCGGCTTCGTTGTACACAATTTCCATGGCGCGGCCACCCAACACGTAGCTGGGGCGCACCACCAAGGGGTAGCCCACGGCCTCGGCTGCGCGCAGCGCTTCTTCCGTTGAGCGCACAATGGCGTTGGAGGGCTGCTTCAAGCCCAAGCGAATCACCATTTGTTGGAAGCGCTCGCGATCTTCGGCGCGATCAATGGCCTCAGGGGATGTACCAATGATCGGCACGCCGGCCTCTTCCAGTGCGCGGGCAAGTTTAAGCGGCGTTTGGCCACCAAATTGCACAATCACGCCTTTAGGTTTTTCCAGCGCTACAATTTCCAACACATCTTCAAGGGTAACCGGTTCAAAGAACAGGCGATCACTGGTATCGAAATCCGTGGACACTGTTTCCGGATTACAGTTCACCATGATGGTTTCAAAACCGTCTTCGCGCATGGCGAGCGCTGCGTGTACACAGCAGTAATCAAACTCAATGCCCTGGCCAATGCGGTTGGGGCCACCACCGAGCACCAGAATTTTATCGCGATCAGAGGGCGCTGCCTCACACTCTTGCTCGTAGGTAGAGTACATGTAGGCAGTGGAGGTAGAAAATTCTGCGGCGCAGGTATCCACACGCTTGTAAACCGGGCGAATATCCAGGCTATGGCGGTGCTTGCGGAAGGTTTTTTCGGTAACACCCAAGAGTGTGGCCAAGCGTTTATCGGAGAAGCCCTTGCGCTTTAAGGCAAACATCTTATCGGCATCTATGGCCGATAAGGCCATGGAGGCAAGTGCGGTTTCCTCTTTCACAATGTCTTCAATTTGCACCAAAAACCACGGGTCGATGAACGAGGCTTCAAACACCTGCTCAACAGTCATACCCGCGCGGAAGGCATCTGCCACATACCAAATGCGGTTGGCACCGGGTGTGGTTAAATCGCGACGGATTTTGGTGAGCGCATCGGCCTCTGTGAGATCAACAATGGGCTCAAATCCTGCGCTGCCCACTTCCAGGCCGCGCAGGGCTTTTTGTACGGATTCCTGGAAGGTGCGCCCGATGGCCATCACCTCACCCACAGATTTCATCTGCGTGGTCAGGCGGGCATCGGCATCGCCGAATTTTTCGAAGGTAAAGCGCGGCACCTTAGTGACCACGTAATCAATGGAGGGCTCAAACGAGGCAGGCGTGGCGCCGCCGGTAATTTCGTTTTGCAGCTCATCGAGGGTGTAACCCACAGCCAGCTTGGCGGCAATCTTGGCGATGGGAAAGCCCGTGGCTTTGGAAGCCAGCGCCGAAGAGCGCGAAACGCGCGGGTTCATTTCAATAACAACCAACCGGCCGGTTTTGGGATCTACGGCAAACTGTACGTTAGAGCCACCGGTTTCAACGCCAATCTCACGCAGCACCGCCACCGAGGCGTTACGCATGATTTGGTATTCTTTATCGGTGAGGGTTTGCGCCGGCGCCACGGTGATTGAATCACCTGTGTGCACACCCATCGGGTCGAAGTTTTCGATAGAGCACACGATAATGCAGTTATCGTTTTTATCGCGCACCACTTCCATTTCGTACTCTTTCCAACCAATGAGCGATTCATCAATCAACAGCTCGTTGGTGGGCGACAAATCCAAACCGCGGGTACAAATCTCTTCAAACTCTTCCCAGTTATAGGCAATACCGCCGCCGGAGCCTCCCATGGTGAACGATGGGCGAATAATGCACGGGAAACCGAACTCTTTAGGCACTTCGCGCGCCTGCTCCATGGTGTGTACGATTTTCGCACGCGCACACTCAAGGCCGATTTTTTTCATGGCCTGATCGAACAACTCGCGGTCTTCGGCTTTATTGATGGCCTCTTCATTGGCGCCAATCAATTCGACATTGTACTTTTCAAGCACGCCGTGCTTGTGCAGTGCCAGCGCGCAGTTGAGCGCTGTTTGCCCACCCATGGTGGGCAGCACCGCATCCGGGCGCTCTTTTTCAATAATCGCCGCCACCGTTTGCCACTCGATGGGCTCGATGTAGGTGGCATCGGCCATGGCCGGGTCGGTCATGATGGTGGCGGGGTTGGAGTTCACCAAAATTACGCGGTAACCCTCTTCGCGCAATGCCTTACAGGCCTGTGCGCCGGAGTAGTCGAATTCACACGCCTGGCCAATCACGATGGGGCCGGCGCCGAGGATCAGGATACTTTTAATGTCAGTTCTTTTTGGCATTGCTGTCTGGCCTGAAGCTTAAAGTGTTTAAAAAGGGTTAGAGGGCGCCGATCTAGCGGCGCGCTGCCATCAACTCGATAAAGTGATCGAACAAGGGCGCGGCATCGTGCGGGCCGGGGCTCGCCTCTGGGTGCCCCTGAAAACTGAAGGCCGGTTTGTCGGTGCGGTGGATGCCTTGCAGCGAGCCGTCGAACAAGCTTTTGTGGGTGGCACGCAAGTTTTCCGGCAGGCTGGCCTCATCTACGGCAAAGCCGTGATTTTGCGCGGTGATCATCACCTTGCCGGAATCCAGATCCTGCACCGGGTGGTTGCCGCCGTGATGGCCAAATTTCATTTTTACGGTTTTGGCACCACTGGCCAGCGCCAACAGTTGGTGCCCCAGGCAAATGCCGAACACGGGAATGTCGGTTTCCAGCAGCTGGGTGATCGCCTCAATAGCGTAATCACAGGGCTCCGGGTCGCCTGGGCCGTTAGAGAGGAAAACGCCATCGGGCTTGAGTGCCAGCACGTCCTCGGCTGTGGTTTGCGCAGGTACTACAGTGAGATCGCACCCGCGATCCACCAGCATACGCAAAATGTTGCGTTTCACGCCGTAATCAAAGGCCACCACCTTGTAGGGCTTGTGGCTGGGCGTGCTGTAGCCCTCGCCCAATGCCCAGGAGCCTTCTACCCAGGGGTAAGCTTTTGCCGCCGTCACTTCTTTGGCGAGATCCATGCCTTTCAGCCCGCCGAAAGCCTGCGCTTTTGACAGGGCGGCATCAGCGTCCACATCGCCTGCCATAATGCAGCCGCTTTGTGCGCCTTTGTCGCGCAGAATACGGGTGAGCCTGCGGGTATCTATGTCGGCAATACCCACAACATTGCGCTCGGCCAGGTAATCCTGCAGTGATTGCTCGTTGCGGAAGTTGCTGGCCAGCAGCGGCAAATCGCGGATCACAAGGCCTGCAGCCCAAACGCGATCACACTCTGCATCCTCGGCATTGGTGCCGGTGTTGCCGATGTGGGGGTAGGTTAAGGTGACGATTTGGCGGGCATAGGATGGGTCTGTCAGGATTTCCTGATAGCCGGTCATGGCGGTGTTAAACACCACCTCGCCAACGCTCGCGCCAGAGGCGCCTATGGCTGTACCTTTAAAAATGCTGCCGTCTTCAAGAACAAGAATGGCGGGACGTGGGGCACCAGTAGACAAGTCGACCTCCTAGGCAATGGCTGGCATTTTGACTTTTTTCAGGCTGAGCAAAACAACCATGCTTTTGACGGCATGTTGTGCGAATTTCGCATCATTTTTCGTAAAGAATTTCACCGCAGGTTGTAAAAAAGCGAGATGAAACCACTGTCTCATCTCGCTTTTTTAAAATTCTGTCTCGATCTATCCCCTGCGGTCGAAAAGGCGATTTTGCCCTGCTCTGACCTAAAGCAACTTAACCGCGCATTTTACGGAAAGCGCCCTTGGCTGTCCACGCGCAATTTAAGTTAATTTCCGCAAGCCCCGCCCGTTAAACCTTAAACTGCTTCACAATCTTGGCCATACTGGCCGCCATTTCTGCCAATCGTGCTGTGCTGGCCGCAATTTCCATAGAACCTTCCGACGCCTGACGGGCCACACCGGCAATGTTTTCCATGTTGCGCTCCATTTCACGGGTAGCGGCGGATTGCTCTTCAGTGGCACTGGCAATTTGATTGGTTTTGTCTTTGATAGACCCAACCCCTGCGGTAATGGCATCGAGCGCGCGATTGGCCTCTTCGGCCTGGGTTACCGATTCACCAGCTTGCCCCGTGCCTTTATCCATCATTTGCACAGCTTCACGGGCGCCCGACTGCAGGCGCTCAATCATTACCTGAATTTCCTGGGTGGAGGTTTGGGTTCTGGAGGCCAGTGTGCGCACCTCATCGGCTACCACGGCAAAGCCGCGGCCTTGCTCACCTGCGCGCGCAGCCTCGATGGCGGCATTCAACGCCAGCAGGTTGGTTTGCTCGGCAATGCCGCGAATGACATCCAGCACGCTGCCAATACTGTCGGTTTCAGAGCGCAGCTTGTCGATCACCTCTGCCGCGGCATTGATATCGCGTGCGAGGCCTTCAATTTTGATTACCGTGGAAGACACCACCGCCTTGCCACTATTGGCCTGGCGATCCGCCTCTTCGGCGTTGGCCGCAGCCTGTGACACGTTGCTGGACACATCGCCCACCACCTCGGCCATTTCGCGCACGGCAGTAACCACCTGCTGGATTTCTGTTTGCTGGCGCACCACGCCGCGCTCGGTTTCTTTGGCCGTGCCTGAGAGCGAGGTAGCCTGCTGGTTGAGATCCGTTGCGGTGACCGAGAAGTCGGCAATAATGCCGTGCACCTTATCCACAAAGGTGTTGAACGCGGTAGACAGGCGCCCTACCTCGTCGTCTGAATTAACGGGCAAGCGCTGGGTGAGGTCGCCACCACCACCGGCAATATCTTCCAACGCCTCTGCCACCTGGTTGATGGGGCCCACAATGCCGGCCTGCAGCACATAACTGATAATGGCCGCCAGAATGCCAATCACCACCACAGTGCTAACCGCACCCCACACAGCGTCTGCTACCGCCTTGTTCAGCTCATCCAGGCTGGCAGAGAGGTATATGGTACCCACTTTGGCGCCATCAGCCTGAATGCCTGCCATTACATCCACCCGTTCATCGTGCACGGTAATGCCCAGGCTACCGGGCGAGCGTGGCGCGATGGCGGGCGGGCTATCGGCGCCTTTCACACCGCGCTCATACCACACAAACGGCTTGCCGTTTTGGCCGTAAATCACCGCCCCCAACACACGCCCCTGCTGCTGCAGGCTACCGAGAATGTCCCGCGCCGAGGCGCTATCGCCAAAAGCTATGGCGCCCACAGTGGCATTGCCGATAATTTCGGCCAAATCCTGGGTGTCTGATTGAATGGTGGCCTCCACGCGCTGCACCTCGGCGCGCACGGCCAGGGTGCTGGAGAGGATTACAGCCAGAATACTGGTGACGGTAATACCTAAAAACACCTTCAATTTCAACGACATACTGAACATATTCATCAACAATGCACCTTGTTATTTCGCGCCCCAAATACGCCACTGCGGCCTGGCCCCGGGCAAGCACCCCTTCATCGGGCCGCCCGGCGATTACTCAATGAGGTTATCGCGCAGGCCAACCAAATCTTTAATTAATCACAAGCGCCTAAGCACAGCGGGCTCGGGCAAGCTGCCATGAAGGGGCAAGCAGGCACTATTGAGCATAGTCAGCACTGGCGAAATCACCAAATACCGCGCCCAATGGCGTGCAGGCCCGGCAAGGCAGCGCTTGGGCTGCCAAATGGCCAGAAAAACTACGGGAAAGTGCAGAAAAACAGACGCAGGCGCACGGGCGCCCGCAACAACAGAGGGGAAAAAGCGCGAGGGTTAACGCAGGCCCAAGACATCTTGCATGTCGAACATGCCGGTTTTTTTCGCTTGCAGCCACTGGGCCGCACGCACGGCACCACGGGCAAAGGCCATACGCGAGGAGGCTTTGTGGGTGATTTCAACCCGCTCGCCCTCGGCCATGAACATAACGGTGTGATCACCCACCACATCGCCGCCGCGCACAGTGGCAAACCCGATGGTATCGCGCGCGCGCGCGCCGGTTTGGCCTTCGCGCCCGTACACAGCCACCTGATTGAGGTCGCGCTCCAGGGCACCGGCCAACACTTCACCCATACGCAAGGCAGTGCCTGAGGGGGCGTCTACCTTGTGGCGGTGGTGCGCTTCATACACTTCCACGTCGTAGTCGTCGCCCAGGGTTTTGGCGGCCTCGGCCAGCAGCTTGAACACCAGGTTTACGCCGGTGGCGTAGTTGGCAGAAAAGCACAGGGCCGTGGCATCTTGCGCGGCCAGCAGCGTGCTTTTTTGTGCTTCATCAAAGCCTGTAGTACCCACAACAATTTTTTTATGGGCATCGGCACAGATGGTCACATTTTCAAGGGTGGCCTTGGGTGTAGTGAAATCGATGAGCACATCAAAATCTTCCACCACTTCGTGCAAATCGCCCACCAGGCGCACACCATTTTTACCAATGCCGGCAAGCTCACCGGCATCGGCGCCCACAAGGCTTGAGCCCGGGCGTACCACTGCGGCAGTTAAGGTCACACCTTCGGCTGCTGCAATGGCTTCAATCAGCATTTTGCCCATGCGCCCGGCGGCACCGGTCACTGCAAGTTTAACGGTCATAAATGATCCTGTATTGCGGTCACGCGTTGCTAGCAACTAGCCGCTTTTATATTTTCATGTCGCCGAAAAAGTTTTTCATGCCCTCAAACCAGGAGCTTTGGCGCGGCGAGTGCTTGCTGTTGCCCATGGTTTCCTGGAAGTCGCGCAGCATTTGCTTTTGCTTGTTCGAGAGGTTCACCGGGGTTTCAACCACCACGCGGCACATGAGGTCGCCCGGGGCGCCGCCGCGCACGGGCACCACACCCTTGCCACGCAAGCGGAACATCTTGCCGGTTTGGGTTTCCGGGGGCACTTTCAGCTTCACCCGGCCATCGAGTGTGGGCACTTCCAGCTCGCCACCTAAGGCTGCATCCACAAAACTGATGGGCACTTCACAATAGAGGTTGCGACCGTCGCGCTCGAATATGGGGTGATCATTAACGTGCACCTGCACATACAAATCACCGGCCGGGCCGCCGGCCTCACCGGCCTCACCCTCACCAGACAAACGAATGCGATCGCCCGTATCAACACCTGGCGGCACTTTTACAGACAGGGTGCGGGTTTCTTCCTTGCGGCCCTGGCCATGGCAGCTGGTGCATGGGTCGGTAATGATGGTGCCGCGGCCACGGCAGTTCGGGCAGGTTTGCTGCACGGCAAAGAAGCCTTGCTGCATACGCACCTGACCCACGCCACCACAGGTGCTACAGGTGCTGGCCTTGGTGCCCTTTTTCGCGCCGGTGCCATCACAGGGGTCGCACGCAACCAGGGTGGGCACTTTGATTTTTACCGTGGTGCCTTTAACGGCACTTTCCAGATCGAGATCCAGGGTGTAGCGCAAATCGGAACCGCGCGCTGGGCCTCCGCGCCCACGGCCGCCTCCGCCGCCACCAAAAATATCGCCAAACACGTCGCCAAAAATATCTGAAAAATTACCAAAGCCCTGGCCACCGCCACCACCGGCCATGCCTTCCACACCGCGATGACCGTATTGGTCGTAGGCGGCACGTTTTTGGCTGTCTGATAAAACCTCGTAGGCTTCACTCGCCTCTTTGAACTTCTCTTCGGCGGTTTTATCGTCGGGGTTACGGTCGGGGTGAAACTTCATGGCAACGCGACGATAGGCCTTTTTCAGTTCCTTTTCGTCAACGCCACGCTCCACACCCAGCACTTCGTAATAATCACGTTTTGACATACGCTGCTAACTTCACTTGGGTACCCCACACTTACCGGGGTACTGGGTTAATGCACTACGGCAAAAACAATGGCGCGACTCATTACAAGCCGCGCCCTGTTCGCTTACGATCAATTCACTTCGGGGTTAACCGAAACTTACTTTTGATCGTCTTTTACCTCTTCAAACTCGGCATCTACTACACCGTCGTCTGCTTTGGCTTTGGCGTTATCGGCGTCGGCTGCACCGGCACCGCCGGCGGCTTGGCCTGCCTGGGCCTGCTCGGCGTACATCTTCTGCGCCAAGGGTCCTGAGGCTTCGGTCAACTTCTGCGTTGCCGCATCCATTGCCGCCTTGTCATCGCCTTTCACTGCCACTTCCGCTTCTTTCAGGGCTGCGTCGATGGCGGCTTTCTCTTCATCGCTCGCCTTGTCGCCCGCCTCTTCCAGGGTTTTCTTGGTGGCTGAAATCAGGCCATCAAGGGTATTGCGGGTGGTCACCAGCTCTTCGAACTTCTTGTCCGCTTCGGCGTTGGCCTCGGCGTCGCGCACCATTTTTTCAATTTCTTCATCAGACAAGCCAGATGATGCCTTGATCACAATGGACTGCTCTTTACCGGTGGCCTTGTCTTTCGCGCTTACGTTCAAAATACCGTTGGCATCGATGTCGAAGGTCACTTCAATTTGCGGCATACCGCGTGGAGCGGGCGGAATATCGGCCAAATCGAAACGGCCCAGCGACTTGTTTTGTGCCGCCTGCTTGCGCTCACCTTGCACCACGTGAATGGTTACCGCGGTTTGGTTGTCTTCAGCGGTTGAGAACACCTGCGACTTTTTGGTCGGGATGGTGGTGTTCTTTTCAATCAGTGGTGTGGCTACACCGCCCATGGTTTCAATGCCCAGAGTCAGTGGTGACACATCCAGCAGCAGAACGTCTTTTACATCGCCAGAGAGCACGGCACCCTGAATGGCTGCACCAATGGCTACCGCTTCATCGGGGTTGACGTCTTTACGTGGCTCTTTGCCGAAGAAATCGGTGACGTATTTCTGCACCAGTGGCATACGGGTTTGACCGCCCACCAAAATTACGTCGTTGATCTCGCCCACTGAGAGGTCGGCATCGGCCAGCGCCTGCTTAACGGGCTCCATGGAACGCTTAACCAGCTCTTCAACCAAAGACTCAAGCTTCGAGCGCGTAAGCTTCACAACCAAGTGCTTGGGGCCGGTGGCATCTGCGGTGATGTACGGCAGGTTCACTTCGGTCTGCTGGCTGGAAGACAGCTCGATCTTGGCCTTTTCTGCGGCTTCTTTCAGGCGCTGCAATGCCAGCGGGTCGCTGTGCAAATCAATGCCGTTGGTTTTCTTGAACTCGTCGGCCAAGTACTCGATCAGGCGCAGGTCAAAATCTTCACCGCCCAGGAAGGTGTCGCCGTTAGTGGCCAGCACTTCAAACTGGTGCTCGCCGTCTACATCGGCAATTTCGATGATCGAGATATCAAAGGTACCGCCACCCAAATCGTATACCGCGATGGTGCGATCGCCTTTCACTTTGTCCATGCCGTAGGCCAGTGCTGCCGCCGTTGGCTCGTTGATAATGCGCTTAACTTCAAGGCCTGCGATCTTGCCGGCATCTTTGGTGGCCTGACGCTGGGAATCGTTGAAGTAGGCCGGTACGGTAATTACCGCCTCGGTCACTGTTTCGCCCAGGTAATCCTCGGCGGTTTTCTTCATTTTCTTCAGCACTTCGGCAGAAATTTGTGGCGGCGCCTTGCGATCGCCTTTCACTTCTACCCAGGCATCGCCATTGTCTGCACCCACAATTTTGTAGGGCACCATTTTGATGTCTTTTTGCACAACATCGTCGGTGAACTTGCGGCCAATCAGGCGCTTCACCGCGAACAGGGTGTTGTGGGGGTTGGTGACTGCCTGACGCTTGGCGCTCTGGCCCACCAGTACCTCACCGTCATCGGTAAAGGCCACGATGGAGGGCGTAGTGCGATCGCCTTCAGCGTTTTCGATCACGCGCGTTTTCTCGCCGTCAAGTACAGACACACAAGAGTTGGTCGTACCCAGGTCGATACCGATGATTTTACCCATGAAATTTCTCCAATTACTTAATCGTAAAATTCTTTAATGCGTTTCGGTGGCCAGCCACCGCTGTTCAATTTGTCTTGGTTTCGCGATGCGCTTGGCGCTATCGGCTACTTGCTGTGTATATTGGCGCATTTGGCGGGTTTTCAACCCCTGTACGCCAATTTATCGCCCTTATTCGGGCGCTTTGGCCACCACCACCATGGCCGGGCGCACCAAGCGACCATGCAGGGTGTACCCCTTCTGGAACACATCCATCACCGTGTTGGGCTCAACCTCGGGGTTGGGCACCATGGTCATGGCCTGATGGAACTCGGGATCAAAGGGCTCGCCCTTAGGATCTATTTGCTCCACCTTGTGGCGCTTCAAACCGTCGATGAGTGATTTGAGCGTGAGCTCCAGGCCTTCGGTGACAGACTTGAACTGCTCGTCGGCGCCTTCCACCGAGGCCAGCGCGCGCTCCAGGTTGTCTGCCACTACCAGCATGTCAGACACAATCTTCTCCTGGCCGAATTTGTGGGCTTTCTCCACATCGGCTTCCGCCCGGCGACGAATATTCTGCGCCTCGGCTGCTGCGCGCAGGGTGTTTTCCTTGGCTTGCTGCAATTCGGCCTCAAGCTCGGCAATGCGCGCCTCAAGGCCCGCGGGCTCAGCAGCTTCTGCACCTTCGGGATTGGCCTCTGCCTGGGCCTCGGGCGCCTCGTCTAGGGGTTCTACCTGTGGATTTTCTTGCTCGGTGGTCACTGTGGGTTGCTCCATCTCAATGTCTTCAATGGCGAGGGCTCGCCTTATAACAATGCAGCCTATATGGGGCCGCGCCAGAGACATTCAAGGGAAATTTACTCAAGGGATTGCATACAGTGAATTTTACTGTATAAATACACAGCAAAAGAACCTAGGAGCCAGCCATGCTCACACACCTCAGCATTCACAACTTCACCCTGGTAGAACACCTGGAGCTGGAGTTAGACCAAGGCCTCACCGCCATTACCGGCGAAACCGGAGCCGGCAAATCGCTGCTACTGGATGCACTGGGCATGGCGCTGGGCGACAAGGCCGATGCCGATAAGGTGCGCGCAGGCTGCGACCGTGCCGACATTTCCGCCACCTTTGATTTAAGCCAGCTGAGCAAGGCCTGCAAGTGGCTGAAGGCCCACGAACTAGAGGCCGAAAGTGAGTGCATACTACGCCGCACAGTGAGCGCTGATGGCCGCTCGCGGGCCTACATCAACGGGCAATCTGCCACCCTTACCCAGCTGCGCAGCCTCGGCGAGCTGTTGATCGACATCCACAGCCAACACGCCCACCAGCGGCTCTTGAAGAAAGACCATCAGCGCGCGCTCATCGACCTCTACGGTGGCCACACCAGCCTCTACCAGGCCGTAAAGCAGGCTTGGCAAAGTTGGCAGGCGCTCGCCACGCAGCTGCAAGAACGCCAGCAAAACGATGCCGAAATATCCGCCCGCACCCAATTGTTGCGCTATCAGGTTGAAGAACTCGACCAGCTGGCACTGCAACCCCAAGAGCTGGACGCCCTGGAAGCCGAGCACCGCCAGCTGGCCAATGCAGAATCTGTGATGGAGGCAAGCCAGCAGCTGGCAAACCTCTGCAATGACGATGAGCAAGGCCTGCTGGAAGGGCTAAACAAGGGGTTGCAGCTGCTAAAAAGCCTGCCCGATAAAAGCGAGCAGCTGCAAGAGGCCGAACAACTGCTGGTTACCGCACAGATTCAAATAGAAGAGGCCAGCCGCGCCATCGACCACCACATAGACAGCTTCGATGCCGACCCGCAGCGCCTGCAATGGCTGGAGCAGCGGCTGGACGCCATCTATCAGATTGCCAGAAAACACCGGGTGAGCCCGCAGGAGCTGTGCGATTTGCACCAGTCTCTGGCTATGGAGCTGGCGAAACTGGCCGGTAGCGATATCGACCTGGATCAACTGGCGGCAGATACCCAAAACGCGGAAGCCGGCTACCGCAAACTCGCCCTCGAACTCGGCCAGCAACGCCGCCAGGCCGCCATGCGCCTGGGCCGCGCCGTGAACCGCCAGTTGCAGCAACTGGCCATGACCAACGCCTCCATTGAGGTGAGCTTTACCGATTGCGCGCCTTCGGCCACGGGCCTTGAGGAGCTGGAAGTGTTAGTAAGCACCAACCCCGGCCAACCACACCGCAGCCTGGCCAAGGTGGCCTCTGGCGGTGAGCTCTCGCGCATCAGCCTTGCCATTCAGGTGTGCCTGGCGCATAAGTCTGCCATTCCCACATTGATCTTTGACGAGGTAGACGTAGGTATTGGCGGCGCTACAGCCGATATTGTGGGCCGCCTGTTGCGCCAGCTTGGCCAGGCAGGCCAAGTGCTGTGTGTAACCCACCTGGCGCAGGTGGCCAGCAAGGCGCACCAGCACTTGCAAGTGCGCAAGCTCACACGCAAATCCGGCAGCGAATCCACATTAGTGGCACTGGAGGGCGACGCCAAAACCGAAGAAATAGCCCGTATGTTGGGCGGCGTAGAGCTTACAGAGCAGTCGCGTGCCCATGCCCGTGAAATGCTGGAAATGGCCCAATAAACGCCAATTACGCGTAGGCAAACAAAACACGCCGGGCGCACCTCTACACACTGATTTATAGGGCCGAGCGGATATATCGAGCGGGTTGAATTAAAGAGGCCAGAAACAGCAGCCGCGCCAACGCGCGGCCTGGGCGGGATTACTTTTTAGGCTTAACGTAGAGCACCAGGTTGTGGTCGGTGAGCTCGTAGCCGTGCTCTGCGGCAATTTTTTCCTGCAGGGCTTCAATTTCATCATTGTGAAACTCAATCACCTTGCCGGTTTCAGTGCACACCATGTGATCGTGATGCTCGCCGCGATCAATTTCGAACACCGAGTGGCCCCCATCGAAGTTGTGACGGGTTACAAGGCCTGCGCTTTCAAACTGGGTAAGCACCCGGTATACGGTGGCCAGGCCCACATCTTCACCCTGCTCCAGCAAGGTTTTGTAGACTTCTTCTGCACTGTAATGGTGGCTGCCGTCAGACTCCAAAATTTGCAAAATTTTCACCCGTGGCAACGTGACCTTGAGGCCAGCTTTGCGCAATTCCTGATTTTCCGAAGTCATCTAGCATCCTCTATGCAGTGTCTGGCGAGTCCGGTATTATCCCCGTTCGCTTAAGTTTGTGGAAGCCCTACAATGTTGTCCCTGTTTCGCGCACCGGTTGCGCACCTGTTTTGTGTAAAAACTGTACTGATATTAAGCTTGGTTCTGCTTAGCGGTTGCAGCTATTTCCGTTTTCCCGGCGTGTACAAGATCTACATTCCCCAGGGCAATATCGTTAAAGAAGACATGGTGGACCAGTTGCAAGTGGGTATGACACGCCGCCAGGTGCGCTTTGTATTGGGTACGCCGCTCGTTGAAGACACCTTCCACGCCGACCGCTGGGACTACGTATGGACCTTGAAAGATCCTAAAGGCGAAACCCAGAAAAAGATTTTCACCGTATTCTTTGAGGGCGACCAGCTCACACGCTTTGAGGGCGACTACCACAAAGGCGCCGTACAAAAAGAAGAGGAAAGCCCGGCCTCTATAGCCGAGGCCAATAAAGTAGATGAAACCGCAGAAAAAGCGGCGGAAGATACCGTTGGCCCGCCGAAAGAAGACATCTAAGGCAATGACCAACTGTTAGCGCCCGCGCGCTAACAGTGCCCTTGCAGACGAGATAGCGCAAAGCAGACCAATAGCGCAAACCCCGGCTATGTAAATTCCACCCCCATCACGCTATAACCCGCCTATTCCCGCACAGCTAGTTCCCGCACAGCTAGCTGCGGTAAACACTCGAACATAAACAAGCCTGGGGCATAAACCCAACCGGCCCATCGCAGGAAAGCGTTCGGCAAGCCCTTAACTTTCTGCTTTGGCTTTCTCGGCCCGGCGCCTGCGCGCCTCTTTCGGGTCTGAAATCAGTGGGCGGTAGATTTCTACCCTGTCACCCTCTTGCAGCTCATGCTCGCGTGCAGCCTTCAGGCCCTTGGTACCCAGCGCCTGGCCGAAAATGCCCATTTTGGCGGTTTCGATATCAAGATCGGGAAAGAAGTCGGTAATGTTCGAGCGTACCACTGCCTGATAGGCGGTGGTGCCTGGCTCTACCAGCAACGCCACAATTTTTTGCTGATGGGGCAGCGCGTAGGCCACCTCCACTCGAATTAAGTCGCGATCAGGCATCTTGGCTCCTCAGCCGCTGTAGAGTTGTTCGGCGCGCCGGCATAGGCAGTCTACTTGTTGGGAGGCCACGGCCTCAAACACCTTGCCCGCAGCCAGCGCGACCAATCCGTTCTTTAAATCAAAATCCAGGCTGAATACAATTTTGCAGCCAATATCCCCCAGTGCAATGAATTGCCATTGGCCGCTGAAGTGCGAAAAAGGGCCTTCTACCAGCACCATGTCCATGCGGGTGGGCGGCGTTAGCGCATTGGTGGTCACAAAGCTTTGTTCAACGCCTGCCGCTTTCAAGGTCAATCTGGCCGTCAAGTGGCTTTCGCTCGCCTCAAGCACCTCAGCCGCCACACAGCCTGGCATGAATTCCGGGTAGCGGGCCACATCGTTTACCAGTGCAAACATCTGCTCAGTGGAAAATCGCACCAGCGCACTGCGCTCAATTCTGGCCATAACAGGGTTGCCCGCCATCCAAGGGATCTAGTTGCTGCCGGAACGCTGCCGGCAAACACAAAAGGAGGGGCATTTTAGCCATAGGGGCCCCCCGCGGCCAGTGCCGACTTGTGGCAAAGGCTGTTAAGATCGTCTCTTTGATGCCTGCCATCGGGCCAAGGGCCGGATGCGCGGGAAATCTGCGCAAAAAATAACCGCAACACAAAATAATAGAAGAAGTGACATCTATGACTGCACCCAGAGAGCAATTCGGTTCCCGCCTTGGCTTTATTCTCGCAGCGGCGGGTTCCGCTGTCGGCATTGGCAACCTGGTGGGCTTCCCCGTGAATGCCGCCAAAAACGGCGGTGGCGCCTTTTTGTTGATGTACGCCATTTTCGTGTTTGTGATCTGCGTGCCCGTGATGATGGCAGAGCTCGCCACCGGCCGGCACTCCGCCAAGGGCCCGCTGGGCGCCTATGCCTCGCTCACCCAGGGCAACCGCCTGTGGAGCATCGCCGGTTGGCTCTCGACCATAACGCCCTTCATGATTGCGGTGTTTTATACGGTCATTACCGTTTGGCTGTTTGAATACCTGTTCAGCGCCATTACCGGTGATCTGGATTTATTGGCCAATCCGG
The DNA here is from genome assembly GCF_024138675.1 of Simiduia sp. 21SJ11W-1. Taxonomy (NCBI): domain Bacteria; kingdom Pseudomonadati; phylum Pseudomonadota; class Gammaproteobacteria; order Cellvibrionales; family Cellvibrionaceae; genus Simiduia; species Simiduia sp. 21SJ11W-1. Next base: position 2,934,628 of record NZ_CP090959.1, read on the forward strand.
AAACCTTTGGCACCTTCATTACCAGTGGCGACATTTTTATCCACCTGGCCATTGTGGTGGGCATTGTTAACCTGATTTTGGTGGGCGGTGTAAAAGAAGGCATTGAGCGCAGCGCAAAAATTCTCATGCCTACGCTGTTTGTGATGCTTATTGGCATGGTGATTTTTGTACTCACCCGCGATAACGCCATGGCCGGCCTGAAGTTCTACCTGATTCCCGATTTCAGCAAAATTACCGGCCCCGTAGTAAGTGGCGCGCTGGGCCAGGCGTTTTTCTCACTAAGCCTTGGCATGGGTATTCTGATTACCTACGGCTCTTATATGGATAAGCGCAGCTCCATATCAAGTTCGGCCAAAATGGTAGCCCTGGCTGATACCTCGGTAGCTTTTTTTGCAGGCCTGATGATTTTGCCCGCCATTTTCAGCTTCAACCCCAACACAGACCCAACCCAGCTATCAGACTCCTCCGTTAGCCTGATTTTCACCTTCCTGCCCAAGATTTTCCTGGCGCTGCAGGCAAGCATTGGCTACCTGGGGGCCAGTATCGTGGCCAGTGTGTTCTTCTTGCTGGTGTTCTTTGCAGCACTCACCTCGCTGGTTTCCATTATTGAAGTGCCAGCGGCAAGCCTGGTGGACCAAAAGTGCTATAGCCGCCGCAAGGCACTGTTGGTTCTTAACATCGGCATGATTGTGTTCACCATCGCCTGTACCGCCTCTTTCGGCATGGTGGGCTGGCTTACGGAGTTCGTAAACTACGCAGGCGCGCCAAAATCCCTGTTCGATGTGGTGTACGACGTCTTCTACGACACCATTTTGCCCTTGAACGGCCTGCTCATTTGTTTGTTTGTGATTTACCGCTGGAAGAAATCCAACTTCAATGAAGAGCTTGAAACCGGCGATCCGGCCTTTAAGGGCTCGCTGCTTGAGCGCTACATGAACTTCTCACTCAGCACCTTTATCCCGGTCATTCTGGCGCTGATTTTCATCAATACTGTGGCCATTAAATTCTTCGGCCAATCGCTGCTGGCCAGTATTGGTTTCTAGGCTTGCCAACACCCGCCCGCCTTTTGGTAGGCGGGTGTTGTAGCGCTCCTCACCGCTCCCCTATATAATCGCCGCCCTATGGCTAAACCTAAGAAAAAACCCGCAGACAACACCATCGCGCAGAACAAAAAAGCGCGCTTCGATTACGCCCTGGGCGAAAAGTTCGAGGCGGGCCTGGAGCTGCAAGGCTGGGAAGTGAAGAGTTTGCGCGCCGGTAAAATTCAACTGGTAGACAGCTTCGTGCAATTTCACAGAGGCGAAGCCTGGTTGATGGGCGCGCTCGTCTCGCCTATGCAGTCTGTATCTACCCACTATGTGGCCGAGCCCAACCGCAAGCGCAAGCTGTTGTTGCACCGGCGCGAGCTGGCACGCCTGCAACAAGGGGTGGAGCAAAAGGGCTATACGGTGGTGTGCACCGCACTCTACTGGAAAAACCACCTGGTGAAGGCGGCCATCGCCCTGGCCAAGGGTAAAGCTGAACACGATAAGCGCAATACGGAAAAAGAGCGCGACTGGAATCGCGAAAAACAGCGCGTAGTGCGCGACCACAACCGCTGATATAGTCCCATTTAGGCGGCCCGCCACTTGCGGAAACCCGCCCGCCAACCGTTTTACCTAGGCGCCCGGCCAGACACCGGGGCCCAACACCGGCCAAGCGCCGGTTTTTCACAATAATAATCGTAAGATGGACGCGTTCATGAGTGCACCCAGAGGTCAGTTCTCCAGCCGATTCGGATTCATCATGGCTGCGGCAGGTTCTGCCGTAGGCCTGGGCAACATTTGGGGCTTCCCCACCCAAACCGCCAGCAACGGCGGTGCCGCCTTCGTGTTGGTGTATTTGGTGTTAGCCTTCGTACTGGCCTACCCCGCGCTCATGGCAGAGCTGGTGATCGGCCGCCACGCGCGCGCCAATATCGTAACGGCCCTCGGCGGCTTGAGCCATAAACCCTGGCTCAGCCGGCTGGGCAGCTTCACCGGCCTCTACGGCGTGCTCACCGCCAGCCTGATCCTGAGCTTTTACACCATTGTGGCCGGCTGGATGATGAGCTTCCTGGCCGCCTCTGTTACCGATATCGCAGGCCTTGATGCCGCCACCGCGTGGCTCACCACCATGTCCGTTGAGCGCAACCTGCTGTTTGGCTTTTTGTTTGCAGCCTTAACGCTGTTCATTATTTCTTCTGGCGTGCAAAACGGCATCGAGAAGTGGTCTAGCCGCTTGATGCCCCTGCTGGTGGGCCTGTTGGTGCTGCTGATCATTTACGTACTGATGCAGCCAGGCGCCATGGAAGGATTGCGCGTGTACCTAATGCCCGACATGAGCCGCGTGCTGGAGCCCAAGCTGATCATCAGCGCCATGGGCCAGGCCTTCTTCTCGCTCTCGCTGGGTGTGGGCACCATGCTCGTTTACGGCTCTTACCTTTCCAAACAAGACAGCCTGCCGCGCCTGGGCGCCATTGTGACGGTGGTGGATTTGGGCATCGCCTTTATAGCAGGCCTATTGATTCTGCCGGCCATGTTTGTGGCCAAAGAAGCGGGCATCAACATTACCGATGCCGCAGGCAATCTGATTGGCGATTCCGACATTATCTTCCAGGTATTGCCACCGCTATTTGATTCTATGGGTGGCGCCGGCCAATTTGTGGCCATGGCATTTTTCGCACTCATGACCATCGCCGCACTCACCTCCTCCATCAGCATGCTGGAAGTGCCCGTGTCACTCGCGGTGGAGCGCTTCGACGTGCAAAGGCCCGTGGCCGCGCTGGCCATTGGCGGCAGTATTTTCGCGATCTCCGCTGTGATTATCTTTAACTTTGGCAGCCTGTTCGGCTGGGTGATAGACCTCACCACCAAGTACTCACAACCCCTGCTGGGCGTGATGATCTGCTTGTTCTGTGGCTGGGTTTTCAAGCGCAACCAGTTATTGGAAGAGCTGAAACAAGGCCACGATGGCCTGGAAGACGGCCTGTTCTGGAAGATTTGGCCCTTCTACGTAAAGCTTGTGTGCCCGCTGCTCATTCTGTTTACCTTCTGGCAATCTATTGCCTAGCACCCAGTTGCCAGTTCGAAAGCGCCGCGCTCAGCGGCGTTTTTTTTGCTAAAAATTCGCACCTTTTCCTCTTGAATTCCGCCGCTGCGCCCCTAAATTCCCCCCGATCTTTCGCAAAACTCCATAAGGCGCTGTTGCCTGCCACTCGGGAACCTGGACATGGCTTTTTTCGCGAGATACCCCACTCCTATTCCGTGCTTCCTGCGGCCCTTTGCACTGCGCCCTGATTTTTTCTACCCGTTGACTTTTTCCCACAATAACGGAGGACGCTATGCTGGAAGTCAGCCAGTTAAGCCGGCGCTACGGCGAATATCTCGCCGTGGATTCGGTGAGTTTTTCAATAACAAAGGGTGAAATTGTAGGTTTACTGGGCCATAACGGCGCGGGTAAAACCACCATCATGAAAATGCTTAGCGGCTACCTTGAGCCCGATACCGGCAGCATTGTGGTAGATGGCCTAAACCTGGCCCAGCACACCAAGAAAATTCAAAAGGCCTTGGGCTACCTGCCAGAAAGCCTGCCGGTGTACCCTGAAATGACGGTGGCCGACTACCTAGATTATGCCGCCGATCTCAAGGGGCTGGCTGGCAATCACAAGCGCGAGGAAATCAAACACGCCATTGGTGCCACCGACATAAGCGCAAAGCTGAACGCGCCCATTGCCACTTTATCGCGCGGCTTCAAACAGCGCGTCGGCGTGGCCCAGGCCATACTGGGGCGCCCGAAGCTGCTGATTTTGGATGAGCCCAGCAACGGGCTGGACCCAGAACAAACCCTGCAAATGCGCGCGCTGATCCGCGATATCGCCAAAGATGCCACGGTGATTTTATCTACCCATATCATGCAAGAAGTAGAGGCCTTGTGCTCGCGGGTACTGCTGGTTCGGGCAGGCCAACTGGCCGTAGATGCACAGCTTGCCGAGCTGCAACAAAGCCACAAAATTACCCTAGACACCAACCTGCCCCTCAGTGATCGCCAACTGCTTGAGCAGCTGGCAGAGGTGAACAAAGTTGATGCCGCTCCGGCAGAGGGCGCTGCAGACCCAACACCTGGTTATCGCTATACGCTCACTGTCAATCCTGCAGCGAACCAGCGTGCACTGCTGGCGCGCATTGCTGAAAAGCTGATCACCGCTGGCTATCAGTTATGGTCGCTCACACCCCAAAGCCGGGATCTTGAATCCCTGTTTAATGAATCACAAGACATCAAAAACCCACATCAGGAGGTGAACCGTGCAGCCTGATCACAACACACTTGTAAATAAATCCGCACGCCACCCTGCGCTGCGGGTGGCGGCAAAAGAAATCAGCCTGTTCTTTGCATCGCCCATCGCCTACTTATTTTTGGGCGCCTTTGCCGCCATTACCTTGTTTGTATTTTTTTGGGGTGAGGCATTTTTCGCGCGCAACATCGCAGATGTGCGCCCACTGTTTGAGTGGATGCCCCTGCTACTGATATTCCTCAGCGCCACGCTCACCATGCGATTGTGGAGCGATGAGCGACGCACCGGTACCCTTGAGCACGTACTCACCCAATCGGTGCCACTGTGGCATTTTGTGGTGGGTAAATTTTTAAGCTGCCTGTTTTTACTGGTGCTTGCCTTGGCGATTACCCTGCCACTGCCCATTACCGTGGCGCTGCTGGGCGACCTTGATTGGGGGCCTGTATGGGCGGGCTATTTGGCCACACTGGCGTTGGGCGCGGCCTATATAAGTATTGGCTTGTTTGTGTCGGCGCGCAGCGATAACCAGATTGTCAGCCTGATTATCGCCTCGGCGCTGTGCGGTGTACTTTATTTACTGGGCCACCCGGTGCTCACCAACCTGTTTGGCCACGCCACCGCCGAATGGCTGGCAGCACTAGGCACCGGCACCCGCTTTGATGCCATCACCCGCGGCGTGATAGACCTGCGCGACTTCTACTATTACCTAAGCATTATGGCGGTGTTTCTCACGCTCAATACACTGGTGCTTGAGCGCGAGCGCTGGGTGCAACATGCGCGCAATTCGCAACACCGCCGCTGGCAATTTGTTGCGGGCCTGTTGATAGCCAACGCCTTGGGCGCCAATTTATGGCTTGGGCAAATAACGGCCTTGCGAGTGGATGTGACCCAGGGGCAAATGTATTCGCTGTCTGATGCCACCGATAACTACTTGCAACAGTTGCAAGAGCCGCTGCTGATCAGAGGCTATTTCAGCAACAAAACCCATCCACTGTTGGCGCCACTGGTGCCGCAGATGCGCGACCTGATGCGCGAATACGAAATCGCGGGCCAAGGCCAGGTGCGGGTGGAATTTATCGACCCGCTCGCAAACCCGGAGCTTGAGCAGGAGGCAAACCAAAAATACGCCATTACCCCGGTACCCTTTCAGGTGGCCGACCGCTACCAGTCGTCCATTGTGAGCAGCTACTTCAATGTGCTGGTGCAATACGGCGACGAACATCAGGTACTGGGTTTTCGCGACCTCATTGAAGTACAGGCCCGCTCGGAATCCGATTTAAATGTGCAATTGCGCAACCCCGAGCACGACCTCACCCGCGCCATCAAAAAGGTACTGCAAAGCTACCAGGCCGGTGGCAACCTGTTTGATACCGTAAAAAGCGAACTCACCTTCACGGCTTACTTGTCTCCTTCAGAGAAACTGCCGCCACAACTCGCCACTTTCCGCGAGACAGTGGAAGCTCAACTGACACAATACCAGGCACAAGCCAAAGGGCGCTTGCGCGTGCGGTGGGAAAACCCAGAGGCAAACGGTGGCGAGCTCGGCCGGCAAATTGCCGAAGACTACGGCCTGCGCCCCATGGCCACCAGCCTGCTCAGCAACGAGAGCTTTTACTTTTACCTCACGCTCACAAACGGCGAGCAACTGGTACAACTGCCCCTAGAAGACCTCAGCGAAGCAAGCTTCAAGCGCAATCTGGAAGCGGGCATCAAGCGCTTTGCCACAGGCTTTACCAAAACCGTGGCGCTGGTGGCACCGGAAAACGGCTATTCGCCCTACGGGAGCCCGCGTACATCGTTTCATCAGCTGGAGCAGTTTCTTAGTGCAGACCTGAATATTCAGCGCGAAGATCTAACCGATGGTAGCGTGAGCGGTGAAGCCGATGTATTGATGCTACTGGCGCCTGAAAACCTTGATGAGAAATCACTCTTTGCGGTGGATCAATTCCTCATGCAAGGGGGAACAGTAATTGCGGCAACCTCGCCCTTTTCGGCGTCATTAAGCAACCGTTCGCTCAGCCTGCAAGACGTCAACAGCGGCCTGGAGAGCTGGCTTAAGCACCACGGCATCCACATTGAAAAGCAGTTGGTGTTAGACCCGCAAAATACGGCGTTTCCGGTGCCAGTTACACGCAATCTGGGGGGATTTCAAATTCAGGACATGCGCCTGATAGACTACCCCTACTTCCCCGATTTGCGCGCCGATGAAATCAACCAAGTTCACCCCATGACCCGCGCATTGGGGCAACTGACGCTCGCCTGGGCCTCACCGATTACAGTAACCGAAAGCCAAGAGCGTACCGTCACTGAGCTGCTGCACTCCTCTGGCAGCGCGGGCCTTTCAAGTGCGCGCAATATTATGCCGCAGCTCACCGAACAAGGGCTTACCCCCATGCAGCCCGAGCAGGATATTGGCCGCCATCTGCTTGGGGTAGTGAGTGAAGGGCGCTTTGAGTCTTACTTCAAAGATAAACCCTCACCCCTCATAGAGGCGAGTGAGGCCGCAGCCGAATCAGATGCGGCCAAAGACGCGAGCACCGAGGCCGCTACAAGCTCGCCCTTCAGTCGCGTGATCAGTCACTCGCCCGAAGCTGCACGAATAATCCTGTTTGCATCAAACGATTTTTTAAGCGATCAGGTGGTGCGCTTAACCGGCAGCGCACAACAGGGTGAGTACCTGGCCGGCTTACAACTGGCCAACAACGCCATTGACTGGGCGCTGGAAGACGCAGGCCTCACGAGCATTCGCTCGCGAGGGCACTTCAATCGCACCCTGCCACCGCTAAGCCAGAATACACAAATGTTCTGGGAATACCTGAACTATGTACTGGCCGCACTGGCACTGGCTCTCATTGCCCTGCTCGCCCATTACCACAAACGCGCCAAGGCGCAACGCTACAGCGCTTGGCTGGCACATTAAAGGAGGCTCCAATGACCACATCTTTCAAACGGCTGCCCCATTGGCTAAGCGGTTTGCTGGCAGCGCAGCTGCTGTTGGCAACTGGCATTTTCTGGGCCAATCAGCAGGGCACGCAGGTGCCTGCCACACCGCTGTTGGCAGACATACAACAGCCAATCAATAAACTCACATTCACCGAGGGCGACCAACACACCACCCTCGTAAAGCAGGGCGATCAATGGCTAGTTGCCGGGCACCACAAGCTGCCGGCCAAACAATCCGAAGTGGAGGATTTACTGCAAGCGCTTAAGCAGCAAAAAACCCTGCACCCCATTGCCACCCAGCGCAACAGCCACGCGCGCTTTGAGGTGAGTGATGAGAATGCACAACACAGGCTTGAAGCCTTTGCCGGTGATACAAAAGTGGCCGAGCTACTGCTCGGCAGCTCACCGGGGCTGCGCCAGGTGCACTTGCGACGCGCCGGTGAAGACGCAGTATTCGTAGCCAAACTCAATCGCTACGATTTCAGCGCCCAGGCCGAGCATTGGCTGGATCGCAAGCTTTTGGCCACAGAGGCCCCCATTGAAATTTCAGGCCCGGATTTTACCCTGGCCAAAAAAGACGATCAGTGGAGGCTCGCCAACGCAGAAGACAAACCCGTAGATTCCGGTAAAGCGAGCGAGCTTGCCCGCGCACTGGAAAACCTGCAGGTGCAATCGGTGGCAGAGGGGGTTTCACTCGAGTCTCTGGAAAGCACAAAACTGGAGGTTAAAATCCAAGGCCGAACTGAACCTTTGCGCTACCGCTTGGCAGAACTTAAGGGCAACCACTACATTGCCCGCGATGACATACCTGCGGTATTTAATGTCAGTGAGTTTGACTTCAAACGGCTCAATCAAACAGCGCTAACAGACCTTATAGCCAACCATGAAGCAGACGCCCATGCAGGCCAATCAGGCTCCTAACCCCTAAACGCATCACGCGTTTACCTGGCCCCGCAAAGCGGGGCTTTTTTATTTCAAAATAAAATATAAACCCCTGCGGTTTTTACCAAAAAAAATAACCGGCATCCTTGAAATTGGCCAGCGCGCTACTAAATAGTTACCTGCCAAGGGCGAAGCTTTACAAGATTGCCCGCGGCAACCATTGTTTTTCACATGTATCGCTTAAAGTGAGGATATATTATGAATGCAATAGATCTTACCCCCCTCTACAGAAACAGCATTGGCTTTGACCGTTTGGCGCAACTGCTCGATAGTGCGCTAAGTGCCGATACTGTCACTTCCGGATACCCTCCCTACAATATTGAGGAGCTGGAAGAAAATCGCTACGGCATCACCCTGGCTGTAGCCGGTTTTGAAGAAAGCGAACTCGATATCACCGTAGAGAAAGGTGTACTTACCGTGCGCGGCAAAAAGCACAAAGAGGAAGACCGCAAGTACCTGCACCAAGGCATTGCCAATCGCGCCTTTGAACGCAAGTTCAACTTGGCAGACTATGTGAAGGTATTGGGTGCAGAAATGAGCAATGGTCTGCTGACCATAAGCCTTGTGAAAGAAATCCCCGAGGCGATGAAGCCACGCACCATTACCATTAACCAGCGCAGCAATGTGCTGGAACACAAATCTGACAGCAAGCGCGAGCAAGCTGCCTGACGTTCTCGGCCGGTGCCACTAAGGTACCGGCCTTTTTATGAAAGTCGCGTCACCCGTGCAGGAGCTCGCAGCCAACATTGCATTGAACTACCCAATGACGCTGATATTGCCACCCTGGAAACCCATTGGCACGACAACGCCTTGACCTTATCACTCAACCGCAAGCAAGATAGCCCCGGTTAAAACATGGGCGGCCTTCGCCCGCCAATGCACAGATAAATACTTAAGGACACACTATGAATTTGGTGCTTCAGCGCACCCTCGTGGGCGCAGGCCTTTGGTTAATTGCCACCTTAAGTGGCGCGGCCCTGCCCGCAGAAGGTGCAGACGGCAAGCCCTTCCCCTCGTTGGCCCCCATGCTGAAAGCCGTCAACCCGGCGGTGGTGAATATCGCAACCTATTCCACGCAGCAATACAGCTACAACCCTTTGCTGAACGATCCCTTCTTTCGCCATTTTTTTAATGTACCCCGTGGCTACCAACAACCGAAAAAGCGCCAACAAAGCGCAGGCTCCGGTGTGATAGTGAACGCCGAAGACGGCATTATTCTTACTAATTATCACGTTATTAAAGACGCAGATCAGGTACAGGTTTCACTGGTGGATGGCCGAAGCTTCGCGGCAAAAGTGCGCGGCACAGACCCGGAGCTGGATGTCGCGGTTCTGCAAATTGAGGCCCGCCAACTCACCGCGGTACCCACACGCTCACGCCACCGGCTGGAAGTGGGCGATTTTGTAGTGGCTATCGGCAACCCTTTTGGCCTTGGCCAAACGGTGACCACGGGCATTGTAAGCGCACTGGGGCGCAGCGGTTTGGGGATGGACGGCTTTGAGAACTTTATTCAAACCGATGCCTCTATTAACCCCGGCAACTCCGGGGGGGCATTGGTGAATCTGGCCGGCGAGCTGGTGGGCATTAACACTGCCATCATCGCGCCCGCCGGTGGCAACGTCGGCATCGGCTTTGCCATTCCTACCGCCATGGCACTGGCCAGCATGGAACAAATTTTAACCCATGGCGCCGTACGCCGGGGGCATTTGGGGTTAAGTGCGCAAGACATCAGCTCGGATTTACGCAGCGCATTTAACCTTCCCCCCGGCCAACACGGCGCGCTGGTGGTAGAGGTTTACCCCAACTCCACAGCGGAGGCTGCGGGCCTGCGGGCCGGCGACATAATCGTCGCGGTAGATGCCGAACCCGTTCACTCAAAAGCCCAATTGCTGAGTTTACTGGCAGTGAAAGCGATTGATGATCAAGTGCAACTCACCTTGCTGCGCGAAGGCCGTGAACACCGGCTTACAGCACGCATAGAAACCTTCCGCCTGGCGCATACCGACACCGCAGAAATACACCCGCTGCTGGCAGGGCTGGAACTTGAAAATGCACCCGATAACCAGGGCGTTTGGGTCACCGGCATGGTTCGCAACGCGCCTGCGGCTTTTAACGGCCTGAGGCCCGGCGACGTAATAGTGGCGGTCAACAAATACAGGGTGAAAAACCTGCGGGAGCTAAGCACACGTGCCGCCGCCGGTGGGCCCACCTTACTGCTACAAATTGTGCGCAATGGGCGTAGCTACCACGTTCAGTTGCGCTAGGCCGGCCAACACCTTGCAAGGCGTGCGCTGCTACAGCTCAGCGGTGCGCGCCTAGCCAAGCCTGCACCACATTGGCCAACGCTTGTGGCTGCTCCAGCGGCAACATATGGCCACAATTTTCTACGCTGTACACCTTTGTGGCAGGCCGGGCCTCAACCAGGCGCGCTACCCACGCCTTGGATACAAGCGCATCCTGCTCACCAAAACAAAGCGCCAAAGGCTGGGTAAACCCAGCCAGCGCGCCCAATAAATCCTCTCGCTTGCTGGTAGCCGCCAACTGGTTGAGTAGATGCCCGGCCCCAAGGCGTGCATCCATAGCTTTCATACAGGCACTGATTTCGGGCCGGCCAATATTTGAAGGCCCTACCATCTGCGCAATTTTTTGGTTATTCAGGCCACGGTAGCCCAACCTTTTAATGGCCTGCACCAGCTGCTCGCGCCCGCGAACTTCTGCTGCGGGCAGTGCGCAGGCACTGTTTGCACACACCAATAACCGGCTCACCCTCGCAGGGTATTGGGTTGCCAGGCGCGCACTTAAATAGCCGCCAAGGGAAAACCCAATGAGCGCAACCGGCGCCTCAGGCAATTGCGCCAACAGGCCTGCAACCATCTCATCAATTGAATTGGCCAGAGGGATGCTGAGATGGGTGCATTCATGTGGCGCAAGCAAAGGCCAAAGCCCGTGCCAAAGCTGTTCATCACATTGGGTGCCGGGAACAAAATAAAGGTGCGCGGGTTTCATATTCAGCCTGCAAATTCAACTGGCGCATACTTACACAAGCGCCCGGTGTACGCCAGCCAGTGCTTGGTAAGGGCCTTCGGTGAACCTTGGGTGAATAATGGCTGCGCGCGAGCCACCCCAAACTACTGGGGGTTGGCTTGCAATATGCGCCGGGCGGCTTGCAGATGTTCTGCCACTTCACGCCCCAGGGCCGTTAGATAACCGCCATCCACGTGATCCACCAACCCCTTACGGTAAAGCCTGGCAGCAGCTTCAACCGCACTCGCATCGGCCTTGCTGTGCACCTTTAAGCCCGCCAGGGTTGTGCTTAAATCAAACTGCAACAGCAGGTTTACTTCTTCTTGTAACTCGGGTGACAACGCCATGGCTTACCTCTGTTTTATTGTTGTTGAATTTCGACATTAGCAGCCCGTCACCCCATATGCCAATGAAACGCTGAAGGCCTGCGGGCTTTTGCCACCCGGCCATTGCCAGCCAATAAAAAACCCGATGCTTCGCCCGCGCCGGCCTTTCATGTAACCTGCCCAAAGGCTGCACACTGGCAACACCGCGATGGCCCACACCTGGCAGAGCCACAGCCGGGAAAAACAACCGGGCGCAAAGTGTGCAAACTTACAACTACCCAGTAAAAAGAGACAGAGGCGCCCATGAAGTTCTTACTCGCACTAGCCGCAACACTGTGCTTCATTACCCAAAGCCAGGCAGACGAGCGCGACCTGCTCAGGGCCTCTCTGGATGCCTTTTTAGCCGGTGCTGCAACCGACGTAGCGCAACATCAACGCTTTTGGGCTGATGATCTCATTTATACGTCATCGGGTGGCGAGCGCTTTGGCAAAGCAACAATCATTGAGGGTATGCAGGCCTCAAGTGCGCCGGCCACGGTGCGCTACTGGGCTGAAGATGTAGAAATCAAACTCTATGGCAATGCTGCAGTGGTGGCGTTTCGCTTAATGAGCGAGCCTCTTATTGAACAGCAGATCCAACACCAGGCCCAAGAACAGGCCCCGACACAGGGCCAAGATGCCAAGCACCAAGAGGCAACCGCAAACCGGGCTGCCGGCGCTTACGGCCAGCAGTATCTAAACACCGGCACCTTTATCAAACGCAACGGCGAATGGGCCGTGGTCGCCTGGCAGGCCACCAAAACAGCTTCAAGTACGGGGCGCTAGGCCTCGGCCATAAGCGCCTGCTCAACATCAGACAGCTTGCAGCCTTTGCCCTCGTCATTTAACAACTCATCCAGAGTTAACTGGTAGCTGGGGGCAAACACCTGCAGAAAATAATCAACCTCTGGCAAAGCGTAGGCCACCAGCCGCTCGGCAATGTCTTCTGCCGCCTTGCTGAACTCGCGGTTGCCTGTGGCAAGCTCCGCCTGGCACTTTAAATAGGCAGAAAGCGTATCTGCGGCTTTTATAAGCTGGCGGTGCTCTGCCGGCAACCGGTGCTCCAGCATCACCCGGGCGAAATCTTCTCTGAGCGCCTCCGGCAATAGCCCTACCAGCTCTTGCTCTGCCTCATGCTCAATGGCCTTGTAGGCATGCTGAATAGCCGGTGAATGGTATTTGATGGGTGATGGCATATCACCGGTAATGACTTCGCTGCAATCGTGGTAGAGCGCGGCAGTCACCACTGCGTGAGCATCTACATTACCGCCGTACACGCGATTGCGAATAACCGCCAGTGCATGGGCAATGGTAGACACCTCCCAACTGTGCTCCATCACATTCTCGGCAATGGCATTGCGCTTCAGGCCCCAGCGAATTATCCAGCGGATTTTGCTGATGTAAGCAAAGAAATGGCTCACCTTAAACACTGTATATATCCCCAGTAAAAATGCCATTGTAGGCTTATCAGCTGGATGCTTCAAGGCCCAGGCGCCGGTTGCCCTTTAGCCATTAGGTGCTAAATTTAAAGGGTGTGCCCCAGCTACAGCCCCCTATTCACTGGGCCGTTCACCCGCTCGCCTCACGTGCTGCAACCAAGGGATCACTCGCTCACACCATGTTGAACTGCCACCGCAACTCACGCCATCACAACTTACGCCATCACAAATGCAAATGCCTGCTGTTTGCGGCGGTTGCAGCCTTATTCAGCAGCACGGGTTTCGGCAAAACGCAGGTGTTGGCCACCTACATCCCCTTGGCTGATCACTACCCCGCTATCGTTGCCTACGAGCGCTACCGCGATGCCATGGAGCACGCAGACTTCAACATCCAACAAATGCGCAATTGGGATCTACTGCGCGCGCACTTTCGCAGCGGCCTTGCCGACATGAGTTTTATGATGAGCCCCTTGGCGCTCGACACCTACGCCAAAGACGGCAACTTCCGCTGGCTTGGCTTGATGCACCGCGATGGCAATGCGTTGGCTATTAACGCAGTACTCGAAGCAGACATTCAACTGCCCCCGCACCGGCAGGCGCGCAAGCCCGACGCGCAATTGGCTCACGCCATTGCCGAGTATCACCGCGCTACCGGGCGCCCCGTTGAAATTGCCGTTCCGCACATTTTATCCACCCACACTGTGGTGCTGTATCAATACCTGCAAAGCCACGGTGTGGCCATGAGCCTCGCCACAGGCACTAGCCTGCCCGCGCGGGCACTGGCTATTGCGCCATCGCAATCACCGGCGTTTATTCGCGATAAAAGCAACCGTCGCCTGCCGGCCGCCTTTGAGCAATCGCTGCCTTTTGCAGACATTGTTGAAACACAAAACTACGGGCGTATTGCCTGGTACTCCAAAGATATAATTGTGCACCCCTTGGGGCATGTTGAGTGCCTGGTGATTGCCACAGATGCAGCTCTTACAAACAAACGCACGGCAATTCGCGAGGTCAACCGCTATATTCGCCGCGCCGCAAGCGATATAGAAACGGCGAGAACCGCCGGTGGCCCGGCGCTTGATGAAATTATCCGCCTGATCCGAAAACACATTCCCTCGCATACGGAAACTGCCATCCGGGCAAGCTTGAACCCAAGCCTTCGTGTGATTAATTACGAAAGCCTGGATGTGGACATTGAAGGGCTCAACACCATCATGGGCATTGCCCTGCGCGCAGGCCTGCTTGCAAACCCCGTTAACTTGCACGAATTTTCGGAAGATCTTGAGGCGGGTGATGAATAGCGAAACGCACACACCCAAAAGCCCCCGCCCGGAAGCGGGTATACCACTGGAAAGCACTGATGCAGAAAACGCCACAGCAAATAATCCAGACACAGCAAAATGCGGCAGCATTCGCAATGAACTGTTGCGCTGGCTAATTCCCGTCACCCTTATTCCGCTCATACTCGTTGCCACAGCAACATACGTACAAACCAGTAATCTACTGAAAGGCCAAATGGAGGCCGCGCTTACAAAAGAATCCAACTACATCAAAGGCTTTATTAACAATTGGTTTGACTACCGTTATATGGATTTACAGCGCAAGGCAAAAGATCCGAAAAATGCGGAAATTATTGAGCGCATCAATTCCCGATTCACGCCGCTGGAATTAAAAAATGGCAATCTCTCGGCCAACTACCAATGGGAACTCATCGCCTCGGACTACAGGCAATCCCATATCCACCTGATCAACAGCTACGACTACATCAAAGATATCTACCTGGTTGATAACAGTGGCCACCTGCTATTTGCCACCTTTAACAGCCAGTATATCGGCCGCAACCTGTTTACCGGCAACTACCCGCACAAGCACTTTGCCAATGCCATTCGCGCCAGCATTCAATCAGGCACTACCAGCTTTTCCGACTTGGCCAGCAACAACGATGGCGATACCGCGCTGATTGCCGCGCCCGTAACCAATACCTTGGGCGATCGCATTGGGGCCGTAGCCATTGAAATTGAACTCAAACGTATAAAGGGTGTACTTAAAACCACGCACGACTACAACATAGTGCACTATTTGGTAGGCACAGACGGCAAGCTTAGAAACAACACCCTAGCGCTGCGTGAATCCCCGGGAGCGCACACCGTTGACACCGACTTGGTAAACGCGTGGATAAACCTGCCCGGTGAAAATTTGCAGCAAGGGGTTAACGAATACACAGGCCCCTCGGGCCGGCCGGTATTCGGTACCCAACACGAAATTACTGTGATGAACCAGCGCTGGTTACTGGTCAGTGAAATTGATAAAAACCTGGCCCTGCTGCCCGCTACCTGGCTTGCGTGGATTATCGCCAGCATCACCCTTGCCGCCATTTTTGTAGCCACAGCGATCATTTTCTATGTATCTGGCCGGCTGACCAAGCCCATTGCAGATCTTTCCTTGTCTGTACAACAAGCCGCCCAGGAAGGCAGCAACCAGCAAGTAAATGTACACGCCAACAACGAATTAAAAATGCTTGCCAACAGCGTCAATGCCATGCTGGATGCACGCCACAAATATGAACAAAACTTAATCAGCGCCCGTATTGCCGCCGAGAACGCCGCCAAAGCCAAGAGTGAATTTTTAGCCGTCATGAGCCATGAAATCCGCACGCCCATGAATGGCGTGCTGGGCATGCTAAAACTCATGATCAATCGCGGGCTTGATAACGCACAAACACGCATGGCCAATATGGCGCTCTCAAGCGCCAACAGCTTGCTGAATGTAATTAACGATATTCTGGACTACTCCAAAGCAGAAGCCGGGAAAATTGAACTCGAAGCCATCGATTTTAATTTGGCACGGCTCACCGCCGACATCGCCAACCAGCTGGCCATACGTGCAGAAGAGCGAGACTGCGAACTCATTCTTGATTTAACCGAAGTAAACACCAGCAGCGTAAAGGGCGACCCGGCCCGTTTCACGCAGGTAATCAACAACCTGGTGGGCAATGCCATTAAGTTTACCGAGGGCGGCGATGTCATTATCAAACTCCACACCCGTGCAGAGGCGGATAGCCAAACCGTTTGGGTAACACTCACCATTAGCGACACAGGCATTGGCATTCCCGAAGATAAACTCACCCACCTGTTCGACGCCTTTACCCAGGTAGACAGTTCCACCACCCGCAAGTACGGCGGCTCGGGCTTGGGGCTTGCCATCGTGAAGAAAATTGTCTCCTCCATGGAGGGCACTATTACAGCGGCAAGTGAGGTGGGCAAAGGCAGCACATTTACCGTGCAAGTGCCAATGGCGGCTGGCCTTAGCGAACAACACAGTATCCCAGATGTGGATATGAGCACCCTGCATATTTTGATCGTGGACGACAACAGCACCAATCGCTACGTGCTACGTGGCCAGCTGGAAATTTGGGGCGCCAGTGTTGAAGAGGCCCAAGACGGGCAAAGTGCGCTGAACCTTTTGGAATACAAAGCCGGGCGCAGGCGCACTGACGAACAACCGATCTTTCATATTGCGCTGCTCGACATGAACATGCCCGGCATGGACGGCATGGAGCTGGGGAAACGCATGCAAGCAGACCCGCGCTACAGCGCCATCAAACTCGTGATGATGACATCCCAAGGGCACTTGGGTGAGCACAATGAATTTGCCGCCGCCGGATTCAGGGCCTATTTTCCAAAGCCTGTAAACACCGATGATCTACTGAATGCGCTGGCCATAATCAGCACCGATGATGAAACAACCCCCAATAAAGCCATTGTTACCCACAGTTATTTGCAAAGTTTTAGCATGCGTCACCAGCAAGCGCTCACACCAAACGACACAGCATGGGCACAAAACGCGCGCATTATTATGGCCGAAGACAACGCCATAAATCAGGAGGTGGCGCTGGGCATGCTGTTGGATTTAGTGCTAGAGGTAGACGTGGCAATCCATGGGCGTGAGCTGTTAAACAAGCTATTGCTAAGCACCGATAGCGCCCCCTATCAATTAATACTGATGGATTGCCAAATGCCGGAAATGGACGGCTATGAAGCCACACGCCGTATTCGCATGGGTGATGCAGGTGCCAGTTACGCGAATATACCCATAGTGGGATTATCGGCCAACGCCATGGAGAGCGATCGCAAACTCGCACTTGCCGCCGGTATGGATGACTACATTACCAAGCCGCTGGAAATGGAAGATCTGGTCAATTGCCTAAAGCGCTGGCTGACAAAAAACAGCGCCCCCAACCCCATGCAAACTGCGCACTTGGCACCGCCACAGGCCGCAGCCCAACCCCCAAAAAAAGTCATAACCAAAGATGAAACCCAGGCGGCAATCCAAAACACCCCCAAGGAAGAATTGAGTGCCCCGCCGCTCGACTATAATGCCTTGCTGAGGCGCACCAAAACCCCCGAACGCGCACACCGAATTTTGCAGTTGTTTGTTCAGGAAGCGCCTAGGCTGGCCGCCGAAATAGAAACCTGTTACACACGCCGTGATCATGAGAATACACAGCTTCACTTACACAGTTTGAAAGGCGTGGCTGCAAACGTAGGTGCAACAGCGCTCGCCGATTATTGCCTGGAGCTTGAGCAATTGGCCAAAGGCCATGAACTTATTGATACAAACCTGGAGCACTTGCGGGCATTGGTTGAGCAAGCACTAAGCGCTGCAGAGGCAGCGCCCGAAAGCTAGCCGCTAACGCTGAAATTTGCGCAAATACACACAAACCGGTAATCACTGACTGCTACCAGCGCTCACCGTAATCTTGCCAATCCAGCCCTGCCACACGTAGCTGCTCTGCGTCTGAGAAATGATACGCCCGCAACGACTGCACCAAGGCGCTCGCCACCGGGGGCTGTGCCAACAGGCTTTCCAACTCAACGCGGTAACGCGCAAGGCGCGCTTGCCACTCGGCCCGGGCCTGGTCACGGGCCGCCAACCGCTGAGCTGCATCGGTGCCAAAAGCCGCCTGCCTTCTTGCCTGCAACTGGGCGGGCTGATGTGCATCAGCCTGAAGTTGTGCATCAGCAGCCAACTGGCGCGCCAGCAATCGATCACTTGTAGATGCCCGATCAACACCTGCAACTTGTGCGGCCTCTGCCAACCGCGCTTGGCGCTGGCTTTCGTTTAACGAGGCATCCTGGAGAATTGCAACCCGTGCCAGCGCATAATCTTCAAGGGTGTCTTGCGCGGCAAAGAGCGCGCTTGTATCTGCTACTGAAAACAACTGGCCACGGGCCATACGCATGGCCGCTTGCATGGCGCGGGCCTGCTCGAGGCTAAAGCCTGCATTGAGCTCGATATAATCGCTGCGAATAATATCTTGCTGGTTGCGATATTGAATAAACGCCTCTAACAGCGCGTTTGCTTGGGCAAGCGCTTCACCTTGCAGTGAAAGCCCAAGCTGATGACGAATGCGAACCAACACTTGAGCCAACGGCTCCTCACCCAAAGCCGATAAATAGTGCTCAAAGAGCAGCCGCAAGCGGCTATCAACAATTAACTCACCTGCGGCATTTACCGCCGGTGCCGCAGGCGGCGGCACATCTTTGAGCGAAGCCGGCACTCGGGCCAAAAACGCCGCGCGCCCCAGATCTTCTTGGGTAGCGCTTAACACAGAATCAAGTGCCGCCGCCTCTAGAGGCGCGCCTTTGATAATCGCCACAGGCTTAGCCGTAATCGCAACCTGGGGCTGCACTGCACTTACAACAGCAGGCACTCGTTTGAATCCAACCAGGTACACAGCTAGAAGCAGCAGGCCCCCTGCAACAGCAAAGGCAAGCGACCTTAAAGGCAACATGTGCATCACAAACCTGCCGCTTTCAACCTGCGAGCATGGGCAACATACAACTGCAGGGGGTTAGTACTCCACAACCCCCGCAAGCCAAACATGCCGTTCACTTCGTCTGTGTGATTCAAGGTGTAGTCATCGCGGATTACCTGCCCCATGTGCGACGAACAACGCCCAACAAGGCCATCGTTTGCCTCACCAATAGCAAGCCAGGTAACGCCTAACAGCGCATCGGCCGGGTCCAGCAGGTTGGAGTCGAAGGCGGGCGTATAGGTACCGCTCCAGGAGTAGTAACGCACACCGTTCACTTTGCGCGGACCATCGTTTACTGAATAGTCTTTCACATAGTTAGGCCACCACCAGCTGCCAGCATTATAAGTGGGCGTGGTTTTACAGCTGCCCGTGCGTAAGCCTTGCGGATGCAGCGCATTAAACGCCTTGGCCCCTGCGGTATTGAGCGAGGCGAGCGCACCCATGGCATTTTGTTGTTGCGAGGCATCACCGGAAAGTGCAGCCAAGAGCGCACCCACGGCGTTGCCAATGGCCAGCGCCGGGCCTTCAAGGGGTGAGTTTTGCAATAAATCTGCCACCGGCGAGCCAAAATGCGGCGAGCCCACCGATGTGACCGAAGCCACGAGTTCCGGGCGTACGGAAGCCACATAGCGCGCCGTGGCGCCACCTTGGGAATGGCCAATTAAATTTACTTTGGATGCACCGGTTATGGCCAGCAAATCCTCAACATAGGCAAGCAGCTCTTCACCGCGCGCCTCGTTGCTGGCAAAGGCCGTCACCTGTGGTGTGTACACCTGGGTGGCACCCACATCGCGCAGTGCACCTTTAACGCCGAAAAAGTAATCTGCCAGAATGCTGTCGAAGCCCGAAAGGCCATGCACTAATACAATGGGGTGCTGCGTGCGCCCGGAGTTATCTGCACTGTGGGCTGGCAAACCAAAAACAATAAAAGAGGTGAACAAACTGACGAAAATCAACACATACTTGATAGGTTTCATGGGGAGCTCTCGTGATAATTTTATTATTTTTCACGCGCGCGACGCCTAACAACACACCTGCCGCGCGTTCACTCACTCTGCCTGACCATTTACCTCAAAAAACGCCGTGGTTTACCCCATTGTGGCCAAAGGCTAGCCGCTGAATAGTGGCGCTATTGGCTTATACATCTCCACAAACCATCCACGGTGGCCGCGAGAAAGTGCTAACAATCTAGCCAGCGCACCCTGCCTGCACAAATAAATTCGCCAACTTTTCGTGACGCACGGGTCACTGTTACCGAAGGAAACCGTGACCGAAAAGTCACCTAACCGCCCGCACACCTACCGAAAGGCCAGTAACAGATTTCGGTACGAAAGTGCCACGCAGCAGCCTGGGTGCAAATACAGCCGCAAGAAAAACCCCCGGCAAATACGCACGGTTTATTGCAATGTAAATAGCTAGATTATTGGAAACCAGCTCAAACACGCGAAAGGGGGAGAGGGGGAAGCATGCCGCAAGGCCGCGGCATGCTTTGGCAACAACTAGCTGTAGTTTTGCACCGGCGTGCCCGCCAGGGCTGCGATATTGAGCAAGCCGCGCGCGGTGATGGTGGGTGAAACAATGTGGGCTTTATTGCCCATGCCCATCAAAATCGGCCCAACTTCCAGGCCATCTGCACAGACTTTTAAAATATTGCGCGCAGCACTTGCGGCATCGGCATTGGCAAACACCAACACATTGGCCGGCTCACTGAAGCGCGCATTGGGGAAAATACGATTGCGCAGCTCAGGGTCCAGAGCTACATCGAGTGTCATCTCCCCTTCGTAGGCAAAATCCAGCGCCTGGGCATCGAGCAGTGCAATGGCCTCACGCATGGTATTGCCCGAGCGCGAATCCATATTGCCAAACTGCGATTGCGAGCAGAGCGCTATGCGTGGTGTAAGGCCAAAGCGCCGCACATGGCGGGCCGCAGCAATAACGATATCTGCAATTTGTGCAGGCGATGGCTCCGGGAAGACGTGGGTATCGGCAATAAACAGCGGCCCCTTTTCCTGCAGCATTAACGAAAGCGCACCCACCGGGCGTAGATTATTTGAGCCCAATATCTGTTGCACGTAATTCAAGTGCCAAAGGTACTGGCCAAAGGTGCCGCAAATCATACTGTCAGCATCGCCGCGCTGTACCGCAACCGCGGCAATGGCGGTGGCGTTAGTGCGCATGATGACCTTGGCAAGATCTGGCGTTACCCCTTTGCGCTGCATTAAGGTGTGATAACTCGCCCAGTAATCTGCGTAGCGCGCATCGTGCTCTGGGTTAATCAGCTCGAAATCACGGCCGGGCTTAATGTGCATGCCAAAGCGCTCAAGGCGGCTTTCAACCACTTCAGGCCTGCCAATCAAAATGGGTTTGTGGTTCATTTCCTCGGTAACGGCTTGGGCTGCACGCAGCACCCGCTCGTCTTCACCTTCGGCAAAAATAATGCGCCTTACGGCACTTCTGGCCACATCAAAAACCGGGCGCATGATAAATGCCGATTTAAATACAGAGCGGTTTAATGTGTCTTTGTAAGCGTTCAGGTCTTCAATGGGGCGCGCGGCCACTCCCGTTTCCATGGCGGCCTTGGCCACGGCACAGGCCACCGTTGCCAAAAGCCTTGGATCAAAGGGTTTGGGAATTAAATACTCGGGCCCGAACTTTAAATTTTCCCCTTTGTAGGCAGCGGCTGCTTCGGCACTTGTTGAGGCCCGTGCCAGTGCCGCAATACCCTCTACGCAGCCGATCTCCATGGCATCGTTAATTTCGGTGGCACCCACATCCAGCGCGCCGCGAAAAATAAACGGGAAACACAAGACGTTATTCACCTGATTCGGGAAATCCGAGCGGCCGGTGGCGATAATGGCATCGGGCGAAACCGCGCGCGCCTCATCGGGCATTATTTCAGGCGTTGGGTTGGCAAGCGCAAAAATAATGGGCCGCGGCGCCATTTTCTTTACCATATCGGGTGTTAATACACCGGGGCCAGATAAACCCAAAAACAAATCGGCACCCTCAATGACATCGCCCAGAGTGCGCAGGCTACTCGCTTGTGCAAAGGCCGCTTTTTGCTCGGTCATTTGGCTGGTGCGCCCTTCGTACACTAGCCCTTCAATATCACAGAGCCAGATGTTTTCGCGCTTTACACCCAGTTTTACCAACATGTTCAAACAGGCAATGCCCGCTGCGCCGCCACCGGTTGATACCACTTTAATATCGGCGAAGGATTTTTCGGCCACATACAGGGCGTTGGTAACTGCCGCACCCACCACAATGGCGGTGCCGTGCTGGTCGTCGTGAAATACCGGAATATTCATGCGCTCGCGGCACAACTTTTCCACCACAAAGCAATCGGGCGCTTTAATGTCTTCCAAATTAATGGCGCCAAAGGTGGGCTCAAGGGCGGTAACGATATCGGCAAGTTTTTCCGGGTCTGATTCATTTACCTCAATATCAAAGCAATCGATATTGGCGAATTTTTTAAACAGTACCGCCTTGCCTTCCATAATGGGTTTAGAGGCCAGCGGGCCGATGTTGCCAAGCCCGAGTGCCGCCGAGCCATTGCTTACCACCGCCACCAAATTGCCGCGGGCCGTGTATTTGGCTGCCGCTGCCGGGTCTGCCACAATTTCCATACAGGCCTCGGCCACGCCAGGTGAATAGGCGCGCGCCAAATCGCGGCCATTAGCCAATGGCTTGGTGGCGCGAATTTCTAACTTTCCGGGCTTGGGGAATTCGTGGTAATCCAGCGCCGGGTGGCGGCTGGGGGGTTGGCGATCGTCCGACATGAAAACCTCTGAATATTCGATGGGCAAAGCCCGGGGCCGCGCGAAATGCGCGCCGCTGATGGCGCAAAGGATAGCACTTCACACACCCCCAAACGAACCCCGCCCATGAGGCCAATTGGCCACAGGCTAAGGGGCCAGTGGGCGCGCGTCTCAATTATGAACTTCGCTGTCGCATGGCTGCAGGCACAGCAACCGCCAAGGCCTTGCGATAGGTTAATCAGCAGGCCAATGGCTCGCCTTGGGCGGGTGGGAAATAAACCCGAGCGTGGCCTTGCGCCCACTGGGGGTATTTTTTCATGCACGCAAGAAATGTCTCAGATGCCAGCCAGCGCTCAAGCCAGGCAATCACTAATGGGTAGGGGCTTTGGTTAAACCAGGCCTTATCCACGTGCGCGAACTGGCGCACAAAGGGCATGATGCCAATGTCCAGCCAGCTGGGCGCTACACCCAATAAATAATCGCCCTGCGTGGCTGCAAGCTGCTGCTCAAGGCGTACCAAAAATGCTTCACCCTGGGTGCGGTATTCACGCTGTGAACCCTCGGGGTAGCGATCTGCGTACTTGTAGCGATCTAACCAATATTTAAATTGCTGGTCGTTGTCGTCGAGCCAGGCGTTAACAAGCGCAGGATTTACCGCGCCATAGCTGCTGCCCGGCCCCTGTGTGAATGCCCAGGCCATAATATCGCGGCTTTCATCTATTACCTCGCCCGCTGGCAGCACCAGCACCGGCACCGTGGCCTTGGGTGACACCGCGCGCAATTCGGCCGGTTTATCGCGCAACACCACTTCGCGTAACTCAACCTGACACCCGGCCACCAACAGCGCCAAACGTGCGCGCATGGCATAGGGGCAACGGCGAAAGGAATAAAGTACGGGCGCGCTCATGGTCTGGCCTTTAAAAAAGGGCACAATTTTAACAGCTTTCCCACGGCCTATGCATGGGCTGCCAGCGCACGGCGGCACAGGGCGGCCAGGGCTTCAACGCTGGCCAGGCGCGAATAGTTCGGGCGCACCACAAAGGCAATGCGCCGGTGCGGGCCGGGTTCATTCAGGTGTAGCGCTGAAAGCTGGTCGTTGTGTTTAATGAGCGGCTCCAGTGCCATGGCCGGCACCAGCGTGCTGCCAAGGCGCCCCACCACCATTTGAATAAGGGTGTTTAAACTTGTGGCACCAAAGCCATGGTTGGCCGTTTGCTCGCTTAATTTACAGGCTTCCAAAATGTGATCTTTCAAGCAGTGGCCTTCTTTTAACAACATCAGCTTGGCCTGATCCAACTCGTGGCTGGCAATGTCTCGCTGGCGTTTGTTCACCTGGCTTTTGTGGGCCACCCAATAAAAGTCTTCCGCCCAAAACTCAAACGCCAGCAAGCCATCAAGGGCATAGGGCAGCGCCAGCACTGCGGTATCTATTGCACCTGTGCGCACCTGCTCAAGCAGTTGCTGCGACTGCTCCTCCACCACCGCCAACGAAAAATCCGGGTGCTCGGCCTGCAACAACGGCAAGATGCGCGGCAGCAAATAAGGCCCCACAGTGGGAATAAAACCCACGCTCATGGGGTAGCTTAAGGGCGCCTTGTGGGCATCGGCTAGGCGCTCGAGCTCTTGTACTTCCTGGGTAATGCGCCGGGCACGGGCCAACACTTCCCGGCCCTGGGGTGTCACCAGCACGCGCTTGTTGTCGCGTTCAAATAAATGAATACCCAGCTGCTTTTCCAGTTCATTCAGCGCCGTGCTCAGCGCCGACTGGCTCACATGGCAAGCCTCTGCTGCGCGCTTGAAATGCAGGTGTTGCTCTACCGCCAGTGCGTAACTTAGCTGCTTCAGGGTGACCATGGGTGCTCCTCACAGGGTTTCATATACCGGTTTTGCCACAACCTATGATCTATTTTATAGATCATTAAGTACAATTTATTAAATTATACTAATCAATAGCCTGCCCCTATAGTGAGCCTCGTTCCAACGGAAACCCGTTCATTCACTTAATCAGGAGGCGCCCATGGCCCTAATTAACACCCCCATCAAACCCTTTAAAGCCCAAGCATTTAAAAATGGCGAGTTCATTGAAATTACCGATGAGGCCTTAAAAGGCCAGTGGTCTGTATTCTTTTTCTACCCTGCAGATTTCACCTTCGTATGCCCCACAGAGCTTGGCGACCTGGCCGATCACTACCAAGAGTTCCAGCAGCGCGGCGTAGAAATCTACTCGGTATCCACCGATACCCACTTCACCCACAAGGCCTGGCACGATGCCTCAGACACCATCGGTAAAATTCAATACACCATGATTGGCGACCCAACCGGCCAAATTACCCGCAACTTTGATGTGATGCGTGAAGATCAGGGCCTGGCAGATCGCGCCACCTTCGTGGTAGATCCAAACGGCATTATTCAAGCGATGGAAATCACCGCCGAGGGCATTGGCCGCGATGCCGAAGATTTACTGCGCAAGGTAAAAGCCGCCCAGTTTGTTGCCAACAACCCAGGCCAGGTGTGCCCGGCTGCCTGGAAAGAAGGCGAAGCAACACTGGCCCCTTCACTGGATCTGGTTGGCAAAATCTAAACGCTGTCACCCACGTTTTTACTTCTCACCTAAAACCAAGAGCCGGCAAGCCGGCTCTGTTAATCACCAAAGGAGTCGCCTTGTGTTAACTCGGGAATTACTCACAACCCTCAAGCAATACACTGAAACGCTGTCACACAATGTTACCTTTGTGGTGCAAACCGGTGATCACCCGAAGCGTGCGGAGCTATTAAGTTTTTTAACCGATTTCGCAGCCGTAAGCGATAAGCTTTCAATCACCGAACGCGATCACGCGCTTCAAAGTGCGGTGAGCTTCAGCATCGAAGCCAACCACCAGAATACAGGCATTCGCTTCTCTGGCATTCCCGCCGGCCATGAATTTAACTCATTGGTGTTAGCCGTTCTGCAAGCAGGTGGCAGCACCATTAAGCTTGATACCAGCCTGCAAACGCTGATTGCACGCGCGCAGGAGCCACTGCACTTTGAAGCGTTTATCAGCTTAAGTTGCCACAATTGCCCCGACGTTGTGCAAGCGCTCAACCAATTTGCCCTGCTAAATCCGAACATCACCAGTGAAATGATTGACGGTGCGCTATTTCCCGCGTTAATTAAGCAGCGAGACATCCAGGGCGTGCCTTCGGTTTACCTAAACGGTGAACCCTTCGCCACAGGCAAGGTAAATGCCGCCGAGTTGATTGAAAAACTTTTGGCGCGCTACCCGGAGCTGGCCGCTGCCAGTAATGATCAGCCGCTGCCATTGCAAGACGTTACGGTTATTGGCGGCGGGCCCGCCGGGGTTGCCGCTGCAATCTACAGTGCGCGCAAAGGTTTAAAAGTGAGCCTGATTGCCGATCGCATTGGCGGCCAGGTAAAAGACACAATAGACATTGAAAACCTTATTGGCACACCCAAAACCACTGGGCCTGAACTTTCGAACGCATTGCTTGCGCACCTGCAAGATTACGACATCACCCTCAAAGAGCACTTGAAGGTTACCGAGATAAAATATGGCGACATCAAGCAGGTCACGCTTTCATCCGATGAAATCATTCACACCAAAACCCTCATTGTTGCCACCGGTGCCAGGTGGCGCGAGCTGGGTATTCCGGGCGAGCGGGAGTACGTGGGCAAAGGCGTGGCCTACTGCCCACACTGCGATGGCCCCTTTTTCAAAAACAAAGACGTGGCGGTTATTGGCGGCGGCAACTCAGGTATTGAAGCGGCGCTGGATTTATCGGCCATTGCAAAATCGGTCACGGTGTTTGAGTTCATGGCCGAACTTAAAGCAGACAAGGTGCTGGTAGATAAAGCCACCGCAAAAGCCAACATCCGCATACACCGGAATGCAGCCGCACAGGAAATCACCGCCCAAAACGGCAAAGTGGCGGGCCTGCGCTATCTTGATCGCGCTACCAACCAGGCCTATGAACTGGCACTTGATGGCGTGTTCGTACAAATAGGCCTGGTGCCCAACAGTGGCTTTCTGGGCGATGGGGTTGCACGTACAGCCGCAGGCGAAGTGCAGATCAACGAGCGCTGCCAAACCTCGGCTACCGGCGTTTTTGCCTGCGGCGATGTCACCACCGTGCCCTACAAGCAAATTGTGATTGCCATGGGCGAAGGCGCCAAAGCGAGCCTCTCGGCGTTTGAGTACCTGTTAAAAGAAAGCGACAACCTAGATGCCGCCTTTGCGCAAACAAGCCCACGCGCACCGGAAAAACTCGCCTCCTAGCAACCACGCGTGCCGCGGCAGCTCAAGGCCGCGGTAACCATGCCCGCCATGCAACATCGGCATAGGTCGGCTAGGCTAACCTGTGCCACATAGGGATTTATGGACAACCGCCATGCGCATATTCACGTCACTCTTGTTGCTGGCCGCACTCTGCCTTAGTCATTTGGCGCTCGCGCAGCCGCTCGATGAGCTTGTGTACCTCTCTGAAGATGCCCCGCCCATTAACTACTACGATCAAGGTGTATTCAAGGGCATCGCCGTGGATCTACTGGAGCAAACCACCGCCGCCGCAGGCGCGCCTGTAACTCGCACGCAAGTTCAGGTGAAGCCCTGGGCGCGGGCTTACCGCGAAGCCCTGCGCGGCCCTAAACGCGTAATATTTGCCATTTACCGCACGCCAGAGCGCGAGCATCTGTTTAAGTGGGCGGGGCCCTTCAATAAAAGCGAGCTGGTGCTGGTGGCAAAAAAACGGCGCCATATCACACTTAAGGATTTAGGCGCGCTGAATCAGTATGTGGTGGGCGCACAGCGCGAAGATGCGGCAGAAATTCACCTGCGCAATCTGGATTTAGAAAACATGGCCATCACCTATACTGTGAACCCCCTGCTATTGGCGCGTATGATGATGAGCGATCGCATCGACATCTGGGCCGGTGGCCTGCACGGCATTTTTGCGCATTTGAATCAAGCCGGAGCAAACCCTAACGAGTACGAAGTGATAGGCACGCTGCACCAGGCGGATTTATATTTTGCCTTTAGCCGTGACGTAAGCGACGGTACCGTGCAACGCTTCCAACAAGCGCTAGAGCGCGTATTAAATTATCAACCCGTAAACATCTCCAACCGGAGCAACTAGCCGCGCGCTTGGCAACTAGCCGCGCGCTTGATAATAACTGGCAATTTTTGGCAGCTGCATCATCTGCTTGGCGTGCTCAGCCACTCTGGGCGCTACCTCTGCCAGCAAGTCCGATGGCACGTGATCCAACTGGCCAGACATCAGCCACTGGGCAAATACAAACACTTTTAAATCTGCAATGGTGGGGGAGCCTGCGGCAAAGTAATCACCGCCTTGCTTCACCAAGCGGGAATTCAGCCAGGTTAAATAGGTACTAAAGGGGCCTGCCACCAGCGCCTGGCGGGCAGCTTTTAACGCATCACCTTGCAGCCCAAAGGTGGCCACCACCTTGTGGGTAACATCTTCAATGGCATCCATCACTTCATCACACAAAAGCGCTTGGTAGTCATCTTTGGGGTAGAGCCCGGCCTGCTTGCCAAAATAGCGCAGCAGCGCATTGGATTGCGTAATCACCTCGCCATCGAGGTTAACCACCGGCACCTGCCCAAACGGCGTGTGCGCCCGTACATCGGCAAATTCTGCAAATGAAAAGCGGTGATCTTCAAACTGGGTGCCCGCCCAATGTAGCGCCAGGCGCAAGGGCTCTGCCCGCCCACCGTTTACGTCAAAATAGGTGACTTTAATACTTGTCATACTCACTCCCGTTTAAAAATTATGCCAAGGCGGCAATGGCCTTAAGTGCTTGCGCGATATCCTGTTCGCTATTTAACAGCGAAGGGGCAAAGCGTGCATGGCTCACCCGGTAGGGCGTTGAGCTCATGATAATACCCTGCTTATGCAATTTACCAACCACGGCATCGGGCTCCATACCAGCCACATCAAAACACACAAGGCCAGAGGAAAGCTCTGGCGCTATGGGTGTGTGCAGTTTTACATGGCGCATACCCGCCAAGCCCTCTTTGGTGAGCGAATTAAGCGCGTGAATGCGCGCCTGCACCTGGGGTTTGCCCAAGGCCAGATGCAATTTAAATGCCTCTGGCAATGCCCAGCGGTGCTCGAACGAGTGAAAGCCGCCCGGTGACATATGCTCACCCACGGGTACTTTATCCTGGCTTAGCAGGCCCATCCACACCTCATAAGAGGCGCTAAAACTCGGAATAACCGGCTGGTTTTGCGCCCACGCGCTCGTTGCCCCAAATCACCCCCGTGCCCCTTGGCCCGAAAATCCATTTGTGGGTGCCGGCCACAAAAAAATCGCAGCCCAACAGGCTTACATCCTGGTCTTCAATACCAAAACCATGCACACCATCTACACAAAATAGAATCTGGTTGCGGGCTTTGCGCTTGGCGTTAACTTTTTGAATTTCATCGGCCATAGCGCGAATGGGCAATTTCACACCTGTAGATGAATGCACCCAGGTTACCGCAACCACTTTGGTGCGGGCTGAAATACCACGGGTTAAATTTTTCAGTATTTAATCCACACTTACGTCAGCAGGCTCATCATAAAGCGCAATTTGCCGCACCTTGGCGCCGGTGCGTTGGGCGCGGTAGTGAATCGACATATCGGTGGAATAATGATCGTGGGTGGTTTGCAAGATTTCATCGCCCGGGGCAAGTGCCAGGCCACTGTAAATCATCGCAAGCCCCATGGTGGTGCTGTCTGTGAGTGCGATCTGCTCGCCCTTGCCGCCCATGTAATCGGCAGCAGACCGGGCGATATCACGGTCTATGGTTTGAAAGTGTGCGTGCCAATAATCTGCGGGGTTTTCATCAAAGGCGCGACGGTGGCGCTCTATGGCATTGCTAACGGGCAAGGGGTGTGAGGCTAATAAAAACGTGGCCAGTTGCACGTGATCGCGGGTAAGGGGGAAGAGCTCGCGCAGTGTGTGCCAGTCGCCCTTGCCAATAGCCACTGCCTTCGGCTGTACAGTTGCAGCGGCTGGCGCACCGGCCAAGGCTAATGGGGCCAATAACGATTGGGCACCGGCCCCTAAACTGCCCAAACCCAATGCGGCCAAAAATGAACGTCTTAGCATAACTCACTCCTTGTCATGATGAGCTAGAACGCGCAGCCCCACACACAAGGTTGCCCGCGTACACTCGAAGCGCACCAGTATAAAGCGCAGCATGCCGCCACTAATCTATTGTTTCGCTATATAAAGAATTTTTGTTAAGCCTTAATTTTTCGCACCACCCTTGGCGCTGGCTGCAGCTTTCGAAAATTCAGCTGCCGTAATCCATCAGCGCGTTAACCAAATTGATGGCAGGCAGTTGTTGCACCTGGTTAGCACGGGTATTGGCAAGCGCCGGGTTGCCCACCACTACCGCCAGGCACTGGGCGCGCGAAACCGCCACGTTGATGCGGTGCCTGTCGAACAAAAATTCTGCGCCACGGGGCGACTCATTGGCATCGCTGGCGCACATACTTAACATTACCACCGGCGCTTCCTGGCCTTGAAATTTATCCACACTGCCAACGCGCGCCTGCTCGCCCAATGCCTGTTGTAATAAACGCACCTGCATGTTGTAGGGCGCAACAAAGAGGATGTCTTGCCAATCAATTTTCCGTGTGGGGGCCTCTTTTTTACCGGTATACATTGTGCGCCCAAGTAAGGTGTGGGTAAGCGCAACAATGGCCTCAACTTCTTCGCAGGCCGCCTGGGTATTGCCCATGTGATGCACCGGCACAAACGTGATGCCCGCGGGCTTATCAAGCAAGCCCCGGTAGCCCGCGGGCACGGCAATGTAGCGTGCATCGTTAGATGGGTGTGATTGCAGCTGGCCTGCATAAATGTGCCGGCTAATAAAATCGTTTACACGCGAATGCATACGATAGGTTGTGCCCAAAAACACGCCCATGTGCGGGCTGATGGTGGGCGCGTCGTGTAACAGGTAATCGAGCACACTCAAGCCAGACTCCCCCGGGTGGCTGCCCTGTGATGGCTGGCCCAACTGCATTTGATCGCCCATGAGCACCAGATTTTTTGCGCTGCGGCTCATGCCCACAAGGTTCGCCACCGATACCTGGCCTGCCTCATCTATAAATAAATAATCCAGTTGGCCGGCCATGTCTTCACGGGCAAAGCCCCAGGCAGTGGTGCCCACTACGCAACCGTCCACAAGCGATGCCGCCAGCGCGTTGTTTTTAAGCTCAACCACTTCCAGCGCCTCAAATTCGGGCTCGGTGGCCTTGCTGCAAAAAAACTGGCCGCGAATTTCGGCCGCGCGGCAATATTTGGCAGCCCCAAGCAATAGATTATTGATGGCCTTATGGCTGTTACTGGCAATGCCCACGCGCGCACCTTGTGCCAATAGCGCGCCAATAATGCGGCTACCTGTGTAGGATTTTCCGGCACCGGGCGGCCCTTGCAGGGTGAGGTAGCTGGCATCAAGCTGTTGCACCCGCTCGATAATTTGCGCCAGCCGCGCCTCGGGCGTTGTTGCCGTAATCAAGGGCGCGCCCACAGGCAGCTCGTGGCTCAGGCGCGGTGCACTGCGGTTAAGAAAATCGGTAATGGCGCAGGCGCCCAGC